>CAZZWZ010000134.1:0-9480 GCA_964657955.1 uncultured Steroidobacteraceae bacterium | reverse complement strand
GTGGCCATGTCGATGACGAAGCGGTACCGCACGTCGCTCTTTTTCACCCGTTCGTAGGCGACGTTGACCTGGTCGGGCGCGATGATCTCGATTTCCGGCGTGACGCCGTGCTTGCCGCAAAAATCCAGCATCTCCTGGGTCTCCTTGATGGAGCCGATCAGTGAACCGGCATAATTTCGGCGCATGGAAATCAAGGAATACGGCGAGATGGACAACGGTTTGTCCGGAACCCCGATGGAGACCAGCGTGCCGTCGAGCTTCAACAGCCCGAAGTAATCCGTCATGTCGATGTCCGCCGACGAGACCGTGTTGATGATCAAATCGAAACTGTTGGCGTGTTTCTGGAACACGGATTTGTCGTGGGTCGCGAGGAAGTGCTGCGCTCCGAGCTTCAATGCGTCTTCACGCTTTCCTTCGGAATGGCTCAGGACGGTGACGTCGGCCTCGAGTGCGCGCGCGATCTTCACACCGACGTGACCGAGCCCGCCCAATCCCATGATGGCCACGTTCTTGCCAGGTCCCGCCTTCCAATGCGTGAGCGGCGAGTACAACGTGATGCCGGCGCAGAGCAGTGGAGCCCCTTTGTCCAGGGGGATGGATTCGGGCATCCGGAGCACGTAATTTTCATCGACGACGATGCAATTCGAGTAACCGCCCTGGGTGCGGGTCTTGCCGTCCCGCTCGACCGCGTTATAGGTCTGCGTCATTCCTTCCAGGCAGTATTGATTCAGATCCTGCACGCAATGGGCGCACTCGCGACAGGAGTCGACGAAGCAGCCGACCCCCACCCGATCGCCTGCCTTGAACTTGGTGACCGAGGCACCGACCGACCGGACGACACCGGCGATTTCATGACCGGGAACCATCGGAAACGTCGCCCCGCCCCAATCGTCCTGCACCTGATGGATGTCCGAGTGACAGATGCCGCAGAACTTGATGTCGATCAACACGTCGTTCGGCTTCGGGTCGCGGCGCTCGAAACTGAAGGGAGCCAGCCGAGCCTTCGCGGACTGGGCGGCCATGCCTTTGGCTTGAATCATGGGGTTCTCGCTTGGTAGATCAGAAAAATGCGTAGCCCGCCATGATAAACCAATCACGCGGGTCGGAGAGCGGCGTTGCTCGGACGGCATCCTCAGAGCGGTCCCAAAGTTGCATTCACGTGAAAGACACGCAATCCTACAACGCATCTCACGGAATCCGTCGACGCACATGACGCACCCTTCCCAAACATATGCCAGTTCCATGCCTCCACACACCGCGTTTGCAGCTTCGTGAATTGACATCGGAAGATGCGCCGTCGCTGCTCGCGCTCTACGCGGATCGGGATCATATGCTGGTACGCGACGCAGGCGGCCCATTGGGGCGAGCAATACCACGACATGCTGCAGTTTTCTTTGCTGCGCGCAGACGCCAAATGGCCTGAGGATCGAGAGTCTCTCTGAGGGTGGCTGACCGAGCATGGACTTTCTAAGCGGCGGTGGCGAGACCGGAGCACTCATGGCCGACCACGACTGGTCGTCCAGTGCGCTGGGCCCGCTGGAATCGTGGCCCCAGAGCTTACGGACCGTGGTCGGGTTGTTGCTGCGCTCGCCGGTCCCGATGGTGGTTTTGTGGGGCGAGGACGGCGTCATGTTGTACAACGATGCCTACTCCGTTTTCGCAGGCGGCCGGCATCCCAGGCTGCTCGGCTCCAAGGTGCGCGAGGGGTGGCCCGAAGTCGCCGACTTCAATGACAACGTGATGCGCGTGGGACTCGCCGGAGGCTCGCTGACTTACGAGGACCAGGAGCTGACGTTGTACCGGCATGGCCGGGCGGAGAAGGTCTCGATGGACCTCAATTACTCGCCGGTGGTGGACGAGAGCGGCGAGCCCGCCGCCGTGATCTGCATCCTGGCCGAGACGACGGAGCGCGTGGCGGCCGACCGGCGGCTTCAGATCGAGCGCGAGCGTCAGCGCCTGATGCTGCAGAAGATGCCTGGTTTCGCCGCCTTGCTCTCGGAGCCCGAGCACCGCTTCTTGTACGTGAACAATGCATACGTCGAAGTATTCGGCAGCCGCACGTACGCGGGCCGCACGGTGCGCGAGGTATTTCCCGAATTGGAGAGTCAAGGTTTTTACGAGCACCTCGACCGCGTTTTCTCGACGGGAGAAGCTTTCGCCGCGCGTGCCTGGCCGATCGACCTCGACCGCCGGGACGGCGAGCGATTCCTCGACTTTCAATACGAACCGGTGCGCAGCGACGAAGGCGCCGTCACCGGCATCTTCGTCGGCGGTTATGACGTCACCGACCGCGTGCGTGCCGAACGGCGCAGCGAAGCGCTGCTCGAGCTCGATGAACGGCTGCGCTCGATCGGCGAGCCCACCGAAGTGGCCTACGCGTCCGCGGAGCTGCTGGGCGAATCCCTCGGCGCCTGCCGCGTCGGGTACGGCGAAATCGACCCGCGGGCCGGCACCATCACCGTCGGCCGGACATGGAGCCTGCCGGGCCTCCCCGACGTGGCGGGACTCCATGATTTCAGCAACTACGGCAGCTACATCGCGGAGCTGCAGGCCGGTCGTGCGGTCCCCATCATGGACGTCGAGACCGATCCGCGGACGATGGACCGCGCCGCCTCGTTCCGCGCGATCGGTATACGCGCATTCCTCGATGTGCCGGTCATGGAGGCGGCGGGCGTCGTCGCCGAAGTCTTCGTGCACTCGACGACGCCCCGCGCGTGGACCAAGGAGGACGCGGCTCTCGCCCGCGATTTCGCCGAACGTACCCGCGCCGCCGTCGCGCGGAAAAAAGCGGAGCAGGAACTGCGGGAGCTCAATGAAACTCTGGAGCGGCGCGTCGACGAGCGGACCATCGAGCTGATGCAGGCAGAGGAGGCGCTGCGTCAGTCTCAAAAAATGGAGGCGGTCGGCCAGCTGACCGGCGGCATCGCCCACGATTTCAACAATCTCCTCGCGGGCATCAGCGGCAGCTTGGAACTGCTCGAAAACCGTTTGGCCGGGGGACGCACGAACGGCGTGGAGCGTTACATCGGGGCCGCGCAGACGTCGGCTCGACGAGCGGCGGCCCTCACGCAACGGCTGCTCGCTTTCTCACGCCGGCAGACGCTCGATCCAAAACCCACGCAGGTCAACCGGCTCATCGCGGGAATGGAGGAATTGATCCGCCGCACGGTGGGACCCGGCATCGAACTCGACGTGGTGGGCGCCGCGGGATTGTGGGGCACGCGAATCGACGCCGCGCAGCTCGAAAGCGCGCTGCTCAATCTTGCGATCAACGCACGCGATGCCATGCCCGAGGGCGGCCGGATCACCATCGAGACGGCGAACAAGTGGCTCGATGCCCGTTCCGCCAAAGTGCATGAGTTGCCGCCCGGCCAATACGTTTCGATCTGTGTTTCCGACACGGGGAGCGGGATGACGCCCGAGGTGATGGAGCGGGCTTTCGATCCGTTCTTCACCACGAAGCCGTTGGGACAGGGTACCGGGCTCGGTCTGTCCATGATCCACGGATTCGTGCGCCAATCCGGAGGGCAGGTCCGAATCTATTCGGAACTCGGGAAAGGCACGACCATGTGCCTGTACCTGCCGCGGTTCATTGGTGAACACAACGATGCCGAGGAGAGAAAAACGGCCCACGCATCTGCAAGTGGAAGCGGAGAGACCGTGCTGGTCATCGACGATGAGCCCATCGTTCGCATGCTGATCGCCGAGGTGCTGGAAGAGGCCGGCTATTCGGCCCTGCAGGCCGAAGATGGGACGTCGGGTTTGAGAATTCTACAGTCGGATGAAAGGATCGATCTACTGATCACCGATGTCGGCCTGCCCGGCGGCATGAACGGCCGCCAGGTCGCCGACGCGGCGCGCACAAAACGTCCGGATCTCAAGGTGATTTTCGTCACGGGTTATGCCGAGAATGCGGTGGTCGGCAACGGGCATCTCGACCCGGGCATGACCATCATCACGAAACCGTTCGTGCTGGCCGATTTGGGTAACAAGGTGCGCGAGATGATCGAGGAACGCTGACGGCCGGGGCTCATGCTTGCAGCATCCCGCGGTCGCTCTCGTATCGAGAAGCTGTTCGTGACCCCCTGACACCCGTTCATGCTGCCGCGCATTCGTCCGCCTCTTCGAAGAATGAGATGACGGCTTTGCCGTTGAGCTGCTCGCCGCGTTCCAAGGCCGCCAGGAAAGCCGGCGCGTCGGAGAGCGCAATGATTTGAGCGACGGGGATTCTCAGTTTTCCTGCCGCGGCGAGATCGACCACCGCCTGCAGGTGCTCCGCCTTGAGATCGGCGAACAGGACTTTGCGCAGGCGTGAGGTGAGGGCTTTCAGGAATTTTGCCCGTGAAGGCACGATATCGACGATTTTCCCGCCCCGCCTCTTGATGCGGTCTTCCTCCTGCGGGGACAGACTCCCGTTGCAATCGAAGACGACGTCGAAGGTGCCATCCAGCGACTTGGGCAGCGGCATCGAATAATCGAGGATCGAGACCAGCCCCAGCGATTGCGCCCCAGCGATGGACTGCGGGCCTACCCGTCCGGTCACGAGCGCACCGATTCCCTGGGCGATGGTCACGGCAGCCTGGCCCACGGCGCCCATGGCGCCGTTGATGAACACGCATTGCCCGGGCGCGAGATGTCCATATTTCACCAGCGCCGACCAGGCGGTGACGCCGGCGACCGGCAGGCTCGCCGCTTCCGCGAACGACAGACCGCGCGGCTTCTTCACCAGGTGCTTCTGCGAGGCGATGACCTTGGGCGCAAAGGCCCCCGATCTCTTCAAGGAGACGGCGCCCACGACGGCATCGCCCCGCTCGAACCCGTCAACGTCCGAACCCACCGCGTCGACGATGCCCGCGAAATCCGTGCCCATTGCACGGGGAAACCGCGAGCCCGTCATGGCCTTGAAATCGCCGTTGCGGATCTTCCAGTCCATCGGGTTGATCGACGTCGCGGCGACGCGCACCACGACCTCATGGCGACCCGGGGTCGCCAGCGTGAAGGGACTCAGGTGCACGACGGCCGGCCCGCCGTAGCTGTCATATTGCAGTCTTTCCATGTTGATCCTCCGAATGCGTTGTATTGCCCGGGGAAGCGCCGACGACCGCGTCGGCCCAGGAATGAGCGAGCGCTGGGGAGGTCCGCGACGGGTTCGAGCGCCCGGCGAGGACGGTCCTTCCTCGGCTCAGATACCACTCGGCGATGCAGGCGTTCGGCACCCATGCCAGCCATGCGATGGCCCGGTACGCGACGACGAAGTCGAGGTGCAACACGGACGAGAGCGGCAGATAGAGCCGGAGCGTAACGGCAGCGAAGGTCAGGGCGAGAGAACGGATCATCCAGCGCCGATGGCGGGCGAAATCGCGTGCGAGCGCCGCGAGCAATCCTCGGGTGGTCGTGTACAGCCAAAGGGTGGCGAGCGCTCCGAAGCCCGCCGCCGCGATGGGTCCCGTCGACACGGCTTGCGCGAGCACGAGACCGGAGACACCGCCGCCAAGACAACCCAGGACATAGGCCCAACCGGAAGAGCGATGCAAACGGGGCCAGTTTCGTTGCACCCCCGACAGCAATTGCAGCGGACCCAGCAGCAGCGCGGTCGAGGCGGCGCCCGCATGGACGACGATCCAGGGGCGGAAGCAGCGGTTGGCCGCGACGTTCGGCGGCACGAAACCGAGCTTCGCCACGTATCGGTAGGAGACCACCGCGACTGCGGTGCTGAGCAGCGCCAGCAGCACGCCGCCGGGCCCTTGCAGCACCGAAGGATCGAAGCGGGCGGCGGTATCGAGCAGGAAAGCGACGAGGCGATCGCGAAATCTTCCGAGGCTCGTTCTCATGCGACGTCCGCTCGCCCCGATGACGACAACGTTCATGGTGTGCTCCTTGGCTGAGTGCGGGACCACGACGTAGTCCGGTGATGCGTACCTTAGGCCAGGGATTCAATACGATCTATGCTGTATCGTCCGCGTTAATTGTCCAATCGTCCGGGGAATCATGGATACGCTTTCCGATGTATTGACGATGCTGAAACCGCGCGACGACCTGGCGGGGGGCTTCACGGCCGGCGGCGACTGGTCGATTCAGTTTCCGCGACAGGATGGCATCCGTTTTCAAGCAGTGCTCACCGGCGGGTGCTGGCTCACGGTGGAGGGCATCGCCGATCCCGTGCGCCTCGAGGCAGGTGACTGCAACATGCTGCCGCACGGACGGCCTTTCCGGCTGGCAAGCGATGTGTCATTGACTCCCGTCGCCGTCGAAACCGCGTTGTCACCCTCACGTGACGGGATGGCCACGTGCAACGGCGGCGGCGAATTCGCGATCGTCGGCAGCGTCTTCGTCTTCACGGGCAGGCCCGTCGACCTGTTGGTGGGAATCCTGCCGACCTTGGTGCACGTTCCGCGTCAGTCCGATCGGGAAGGGCTGCGATACCTGCTCGACGAGCTGGTGCAGGAACTGCGTGAGCGCAAACCGGGATTCGTCGTCGTGGTGCACAACTACACCTACACCATTCTCGTTCAGCTGCTGCGCCGGTATTTGGCGGCACGGGCCAATGAAGGATCCGGTTGGCTGTTCGCGCTCGCCGACAAGCAGATGGCAACGGCCATCAATGCCATGCACAACGACCCGACGCATGACTGGACATTGCAAAAACTCGGCGAACACGTCGGTCTGTCGCGATCCGCCTTTGCGTCCAAATTCAAGAGCACGGTGGGCTCTTCGGCCATGGATTATCTGATCCGGTGGCGGATGCTGCTGGCCGCCGACCGGCTGACCAGCTCAGGCGAGCCCATCTACTCCATTGCGCTGTCGCTCGGCTACGAATCGGAAAGTGCGTTCAGCAAAGCCTTCAAACGGACGATGGGATGTTCTCCCAGACGATATGCCCGCGGTAAAACGTGATGGTGCAGATGCGAGCAGGAACGCGGGTGCGAACGCGCACCGAGCCGGACCCACCCGTCCCCGATGGCCCGCTCAGTGCACCGAACCGCCGGCATCTCCCACCACGCCGGGCTTGGCCTTGAACAATTGTTCCACGTCCACGGCATCGAACACGTAGGCGCGATTGCAAAAATCGCAGCGCACTTCCACGGCGCCGCGCTCGGCGAGCACCGATCGCGTTTCCTCGGCGCCCAGCGCCTGCAGCATCCCGCTCACGCGTTCTCGCGAGCAGCGACAACGAAAGTAGACGGCCGAAGGCTCGTAGAGCCGTACGTCGTCCTCGTTGAACAGACGGTGCAGGATCTGCGCATCGTCCAGCGTTCGCAGCTCACCCGGCGTCAACGTCCCGGCCAGCAATTGCACGCGGCGCCACGCATCGTCCGTTTCGCCCGCGGCGGCCGCCGACCCGGGCGCTCCCACGCCGGGCGCCTCGGGCAGGCGTTGCAGCAGCATTCCGGATGCACCGTGCGCATCCGCCTGCAGCCACAGCCGCGTGGGCAGCTGTTCGGAATCGTCGAAGTACACCTGCAGCGAATCGGCGACGCGGCCGCCGCTGAGCGCGACGATCCCCTGGTAGCGCTGCGAGGCGTCGTCGCTCTCGACGGTGACGGTGAGATTGCCGTTGCCGAGCAGCTGGGCCACGTCCGCATCGAGCGGCGTGTCGGCGGGGGCCGGGGCGTGGGCATCGGCGACGCCTGCGACCGCCAGGTCGCGATGACGCGCCAGTCCCCGCACGCCCAACCCGCTGGTGCACTGGACCAGCAGCAGGTGCACGGGGCCGTCGCCCTGCAGCTGCAGCGTCAGCACCCCGTCGAACTTTATCGTGGCGGCGAGCAGCAGGGCGGCGGCCACGGCCTCCCCCAGGGTGTCCCGCACCGCCGGGGGATAGTCCCGATGTTCGATCAGCGCCTGCCAGGAGGCATCCAGGTGCACCAGGTGCCCGCGGATGGGATAGTGCTCGAACATGAAACGGTGCAGCGAATCGCGATCAGGCATCGTGACCGGCACCGCCCAGCTTGGTCTTGAGCAGATCGTTCAGCTGCGCGGGATTCGCCTTGCCCCCCGTGGCCTTCATGACCTGGCCCACGAAGAAGCCGAACAGCTTGTCCTTGCCCGATCGGTAATCCGCCAGCTGCCGCGGGTTGGCCGCCATGACGGCATCGATCACGGTCTCGATGGCCCCCGTATCGGTGATCTGCTTCAGGCCCCTGGCCTCGATGATGTCGTCGGCCTCCGGCCCCGCGGTCGGGCCGCCCGCCCGCGCGTCCCACATGGCCTCGAACACGTCCTTGGCGATCTTGCCCGAAATGGTGCCGTCGACGATGCGTTCGAGCAGGCCCTTCAATGAAGCCGGGGATATACGCGACGCCCCGATGTCGAGATTGTCCCGGTTGAGCGCGCTCGACAATTCGCCCATCACCCAGTTGGCGGCCAGCTTGGCGTGCGGCGGCCCGAGCGCGGCCACCACGGCCTCGAAATATCCGCCCAGTTCGCGGCTGGCGCTCAGCACGCCCGCATCGTACGCGGACAGTCCCAGTTCCCGCGTGAAACGCGCCGCCTTGTCGTCGGGCAGCTCCGGCAGCGTGGCGCGCACCGACTCGATGAACGCCCGGTCGATCTCCACCGGCAGCAGGTCCGGATCGGGGAAGTACCGGTAGTCGTTCGCCTCCTCCTTCGACCGCATGGAACGCGTCTCGTCCCTGTCCGAGTCGTACAGCCGCGTCTCCTGCACCACGGTGCCGCCGCTCTCGATCAGCTCGATCTGCCGCGCGACCTCGAAGTGGATGGCTTTTTCGACGAAACGAAACGAGTTCAGATTCTTGATCTCGGCGCGGGTGCCGAACTTCTCCCGGCCCCGGGGCCGCACCGACACGTTGGCATCGCAGCGGAACGAACCTTCCTGCATGTTGCCGTCGCAGATCTCCAGATACCGCACCAGCGTGTGGATCTTCTTCATGTACGCCACCGCCTCCTTGGCCGACCGCATGTCGGGTTCGGAGACGATTTCGAGCAGCGGCGTGCCGGCGCGGTTCAAGTCGATGCCGCTGGCGTTGGCCAGCCCCTCGTGCAGGGATTTGCCCGCATCCTCCTCCAGATGCGCCCGCGTGATGCCGATGGTCTTGGTGACGCCCTCGTCGAGCAGTATGGTCAGCGTGCCCCGGCTGACGATGGGATGCTCGTACTGGCTGATCTGATAGCCCTTCGGCAGATCGGGGTAGAAGTAGTTCTTGCGCGCGAAGATCGAACGCGTGGCCACGGTCGCACCGACCGCCAGCCCGAATTTCACCGCCATGCGCACCGCTTCCGCGTTGAGCACGGGCAGCACGCCGGGGTATGCGAGATCGACCAGGCTGGCCTGGGTGTTGGGCGCTGCGCCGTACGCGGTGGCGCTGCCCGAGAAGATCTTGCTGCGCGTGGCGAGCTGCGTGTGGATCTCGAGTCCGATGACGATTTCCCAGTCGCCCATCATTCGTACCCCTGCGGCACGCGCAGGTGCCAGTCGGTCGCGCGCTGGAATTGATGCGCGGCGTTGAGCAGGCGGCTCTC
>CAZZWZ010000133.1:0-9484 GCA_964657955.1 uncultured Steroidobacteraceae bacterium | reverse complement strand
CGAGGCGCCCGCTCGCGAGGCGGCTTTCGATTGGGCGCCGTTGCGCGAACGGGTGGCGGCCTGCACCCGTTGCGGTTTGAGCGCGACGCGGACGCAGACGGTGTTCGGCGTCGGCAACCCGGCCGCGCAGTGGCTGGTGGTGGGCGAGGCGCCCGGTGCCGAGGAGGATCGCACGGGCGAGCCCTTCGTGGGCCGCGCCGGCCAGCTGTTGAATTCCATGTTGCGCGCGCTCGGCTTGGCGCGCGAGCAAGTCTATATTGCGAATGTGCTCAAGTGCCGCCCCCCCCACAACCGCGATCCGCAGGCCGCCGAGGTGGCCGAGTGCGTGCCCTATCTGGAGCGGCAGATCGCCTTGTTGCAGCCGAAGATCCTGCTGGTGGTGGGCCGGATCGCGGCGCAGAGCCTGCTGCGCACCACGACCACGCTGGGCGGTCTGCGCCAGAAGACCCACGTGTTCGGCGCATCCCGCGTGCCCCTGGTGGTGACCTATCACCCGGCCTACCTGCTGCGCACCCCGGCCGACAAGCGCAAGGCCTGGGAGGATTTGAAGTTCGCCCGCGAGGTCGCCGCGCGTGGCTAGCGTCAAGCAGGAACCGGAGTTCGCGCCGGTCGACATCCGGCCCATGCACGATCTCGACATCCCGGTGGTGGTGGCGATCGAGCGTTCCTCGTACCAGTTTCCGTGGAGCGAGGGCATCTTTCGCGATTGCCTGCGCGTGGGGTATTACTGCCGGGTCATCGAGGCGGCGGGCGAGATCGCGGGCTACGGCATCATGTCCACGGGCGCCGGCGAGGCGCACATCCTGAACGTCTGCGTGCGCCAAGAGTGCCGCGGCCACGGTTTCGCACGCAAGATTCTCGTCTATCTCATCGAACGGGCCCGCAACGCCGGGATGTACGAGGCCTTCCTCGAGGTCCGGCCGTCGAATACCGCCGCGGCACGGCTCTACGACTCCCTGGGCTTCGAACAGGTGGGCGTGCGGCGCGGTTATTATCAGGCCACCAACGGCCGCGAGGATGCGGCGGTGCTGCGTCGCATCCTGGCGCCGATCCGTCAATAGCGTGGCGTACCGGCGTGGTGGGACATAGTGCCGGTCGCTGACCCGGGCATCGCGCACGAGATCGGGCGTCGACGCACGTTTGCCATCATCTCCCACCCCGACGCCGGCAAGACCACCCTCACCGAAAAGCTGCTGCTGTTCGGCGGCGCCATCCAGATGGCGGGCACGGTCAAGGGCCGCAAGGCGACGCGGCATGCCACCTCCGACTGGATGCGCCTCGAACAGCAGCGCGGGATCTCCGTCACCTCGTCGGTGATGCAATTCCCGTTCGAGGAGTGCGTGCTCAATCTGCTCGACACGCCCGGCCACCAGGACTTCTCCGAGGACACGTATCGCACGCTCACCGCGGTGGATTCGGCGCTCATGGTGATCGACTGCGCCAAGGGCGTGGAGGAGCGCACCATCAAGCTCATGGACGTCTGCCGCCTGCGCGACACGCCCATCATCACCTTCGTCAATAAACTGGACCGCGACGGCCGCGCGCCCATCGAGCTGCTCGACGAGATCGAGAGCGTGCTCAAGATCCAATGCGCGCCCATCACCTGGCCCATCGGCATGGGGCGCGATCTGCTGGGCGTCTACCATCTGCCGGAGGACACCATCTACGTCTACGTGCCGGTGGAGAAGGGCCGCGCCGGCAGCCACGAGACCATCGTCGGCCTGGCGAGCGACGCCGCGAAGGACTACCTCGGTGCGCGCTATGCGCAGTTCCTGGAAGAAGTCGAGCTGGTGCGCGGCGCCAGCCCCGCGTTCGATCTGGAACGCTATCGTGCGGGCCGGCAGACGCCGGTGTTCTTCGGCTCGGCGGTGAACAACTTCGGGGTGCGCGAGCTGCTCGGCGCCTTCGCACGCTATTCGCCCGCACCGCTGCCGCGGCCGACGTTGCAGCGCGCGGTCGCGGCCGACGAACCCAAGCTCACCGGCTTCGTGTTCAAGATCCAGGCGAACATGGATCCCGGCCACCGCGATCGCATCGCCTTCATGCGGCTGTGTTCGGGACGCTACACGCGCGGCATGCGCCTGCGTCACGTACGGCTCGACAAGGACGTGCGCATCGCCGACGCGCTGACCTTCCTGGCGGCGGACCGCAGCGCCGCCGAGGAGGCGTTCGCGGGCGACATCATCGGCCTGCACAACCACGGCACCATCAACATCGGCGACACCTTCAGCGAGGGCGAGAAGCTCACGTTCACCGGCGTGCCGAACTTCGCGCCCGAATTGTTCCGCCGCGCGGTGCTGAAGGATCCGCTGCGCATGAAGGCGTTGCAGAAGGGGCTCTCGCAGCTTTGCGAGGAGGGCGCCACGCAGCTCTTCAAGCCGCTGCGCAACAACGACCTGATCCTGGGCGCCATCGGTCAGCTGCAGTTCGAGGTGGTCGCCTTCCGCCTGCAGGACGAGTACAACGTGCAGTGCGTGTTCGAGCAGATCAACGTGGCCGTGGCCCGCTGGGTGAAGATCGAGGATCAGAAGCGGTTGCGTGAATTTCGCGAGAAGGCGCACGACAACCTGAGCGTGGATCACGCCGGCGAGCTGGTGTACCTGGCGCCCACGCGGGTGAATCTGGATCTGACCGAGGAGCGCTGGCCGGACATCGACTTCATGAAGACCCGCGAGAACCTCGCGGCCTGAAGGCGCGCACGCCGGCGACGAACGACGACGCGGCATCCGCGGCCTGCGCGGCCGCATACCGCAGCTCCGCGTAGCTCCGGCACAGCGCGGCGACGGCCGGACCCAGGTCGGGACGATGCAGCGCCACCCTCGCCGCGAAATCCTCCGGCCCCTCGTGGGGCAGACGCCGCAGGCCCACCGCGGCGAGCCGCCGGCACAGGCGGTCGTAGGCGCGCGCCACCGGATCGGCCGGGCGCGGATGCAGTTCGCGGCGTACCTGCCACGTGAGCCATGCCATGACGCCTAGCAGGCAGGCGCCGAGCACCACGGCGAGCCGGCGGCCCGGCTCCGGCAGATGCATGGACACCAGCAAGCGATCCTGCGAAGCCGCGTCGACACCCAGGATTCTCTGCCGCCATGCAAGGCGCAGCGCATCCAGGCGCAGGCGCACGTCCGACAGCCACAGCCCGCGCCGCTGCCAGCGGCTGGTCAGGGGGTCGGCCGCCGATTCGGCATCGAGCCCGTGCTCCACGCGTTCCGGCGCGATCATGGCGGTGGGATCGATGCGCCGCCAGCCCTGCCCGACCCAGATCTCATCCCACGCGTGCGCATCGCTCTGCCGGAGTATCCAGTAGCCGGCGAAGCGGTTGTAGGTGCCGCCTTGATAGCCCGTGACCACGCGCGCCGGGATGCCGGCCGCACGCATCAGCACGGCGAATGCCGAGGCGTAATGACCGCAGAAACCACGGCGGCTGTCGAACAAGAAGGCATCGACGGAGTCGTCGCCGAGGCGCGGCGGCCGCAGGGTGTAGAAGAACGCCTCGCGCCGGAACATGTCGAGGACGGCGCCGACCAGATCCAGATCCTCCGGATGCGCCCGCCGCAATTCCTGCGCCAGCCGGGTGGTGCGCGGGTTGGCCTGCGGCGGCAATTGCAGGTCGCGGCGGCGCGTGGCGGCGTCCAGCGGCTCTGCCGCGCTGGCGCGGCCGTAGGAGGTGGCGGTCACGTCCAGGGGCTGCAGGATGGGATTCGGCCGCAACAGCATGTAGTCGGCGGTGAGGAAGCCCGAGGCAACATTCCACCCGGCGGGCCAGTCGAGCACGAAGATCCAGTGCTGCTGGTTCGGTTCCAGACTCACCGTGTACCGGTACGCCGGGCCCGCGAACACCAGGGAGGCGGGATGCGCCGCGCCCGGCTCGGTGCGCCGCCACGTGCGCCCGTCGAACTCGTGCAACACGGGACCCCGCCAGTAGCGCTCGGCCGGCGGCGGCACCCCGGTGCTGAAGCGCACGCGAAAGGCCACCTCGTCCGATGCCGCAAGATCCGTGATGTCCCCGGGACTCATGGAATCGCTGAGCCCCGCCGTCGCGCCGCCGCCCGTCTCCGCCAGCGGCCACAACGGCCCGCCGAAGCGCGGGAAGAACAACCACAGCGCCAGCGCCAGCGGCACGGACTGCGCGAGCAGGCGCCCGGCATAACGCAGGCCGCTGCGCACCGGGGCGGACCCCGCCGGCCCGGTCAGGCGCAGCAGGATCGAGGTCGCGAGCCAGCACACCGCGACGAGGTAACCCAGCAGCCAGAACGATTCGCTCTGCAACAGCGCCGCGAGACACAGGAAGTACAGGATCATGACGACCACGTGCAGATCGCGGCGGGTGTCGGACTCCAACAACTTCAAGCCGCCGATCAGACTGAGCAGTGCCGTGCCGGCCGCCAGTCCGTTGAAGGTGCGAAATTCCAGGAACAGCAGGCCGATGGCGAGCGAAGCAACCGCGAATCGCACCAGGCGCGACGGCGCGCCGCGGCCGCGTGAGGCCAGGAACACCCGCAGCGCCGCCACCGCCCCCACGGTGCCCGTGATCCAGAAGGGGCGATGGGTCAGGCCGGGCAACAGCACCAGCGCCAGGCAGGCCGCGCTCCACGCAATGGTCTCGAACGAGGCCCGTTGCGAGGCGGCCCGCGCGTTCATGGGTCGAGGGGCGCAGGCGCCGCTGCGGTGGCGGCGCCCGGCACCGGCGCACCGTGGGCCGCCAGGGCGCGCAGGCAGGCCGTGCGGTGCTCGGGGCCCTGTGCGGCAGGTATCTGCACTTCCGGAAGCCGCAAGCCGTAGGCACCGCCCCGCGCTTCACAGTCGAGCACCCAGCGGCACAGCTGCGACAGGCGCGCCTCGGCATCCAGCCCCGCCAGCATCGTCCACTCCAGCCACTCCGGGGCCGCGGCCGGCGCCGTGTAGCTGCGCACGGCCGGCTCACCGCCGCGCGCGAGCACCTTCCACGCCATGTGCTTCAACGGGACGCCGGCCTCGTACGCACGCAACCCGGCGAATTCGTCATCGCCCGCCAGTTCGCCGTGCGCCGCCGTCCCCAGGGCACCGAGCGCGGGCAGCGGCCGCGTCCCGCCCGGCCGGGGCGCCACGAACAGGAACAGCGGAGTGTGAACGTAGGTCCACGCCCGGAACCACCCGAACGGATACCGCGTCCGCAATTCGAAGCGATCGAGGCGCACCACGCCGCGTCCCGCCGCCGGCAGTTCCACGGCCGTGCGCCGGTAGCCCCCCGCGGGGATGCTCGTGATGGCGGCTGCGCCGCCACAATGAATCTCGATGTCACGTCGCTCGACGGCGGCGGGGTTGCGCAGCACGAACTCATGGCGCCCCCGACCGCCCGCGAAGGCGTCCGCCGTCCCGTCCATGCTCACCTCCAGCTCCAGCAGGTTCCGATGACAGTGGTGCATGGCGACCAGCGCGAGGCTCGTCAATAAAAAGCCGAGGGCGAGTCCGAGATTGCTGTTGTAGTTGAGGCCACCCAGCAGCATCGCGACCAGCAGGACGCTCAAGGCCATGCCGAAGCGCGTGGGGAGGATGTAGATGCGGCGCCGGCCTACGGCCAGGGGCAGGCGGTCCGCGCCATGCCGGCGCGCGGACCAGCGGATCGCGCGGGCTTTCGCCGCCTGAGCCAAGCGACTGCCCGGACCGGCGTTCAAGGGATGGGCACGGCCTCGAGGACGCGCGCCGCCGCCGCGGGATCCTCGCTGCGGCGAAACCGATGCTCGGCCACCGAGGCGAAGATGGCCTGAACGTGTTCGGGCGTGACCGCCGAGCGCCCCGCCAGCAGCGCCCAGGCCCGGGCACAGCGCAGCAACCCGATGGCCGCGCGCGGCGACAGGCCCGCCTGACCCGTGCCGTCGCGCGGCGCGCGCATGCCGTGGCGCGTGTGGGCCACCAGAGCCTGCACGTAATCCAGGAGCGCCGGCGCGACGTGCACGTCGAGCACCCGTTGCTGCAGGCGCGCCAGGGATTCCGCGCTCAGCACGGCGCCTAGCGCATCGACCAGGTCACGCCGCTCGGCGCCGTTCAACAATTCCCGCTCCGCGGCCGCGTCCGGGTAGCCGAGCCGCACCCGCATGAGGAACCGGTCCAGCTGCGATTCGGGCAGCGGGAAGGTGCCCACCTGATCCTGCGGATTTTGCGTCGCGATGACGAAGAACGGCACCGGCAGCGGCATGGTGTGACCGTCGACGGTCACCTGCCGTTCTTCCATGGCCTCGAGCAGGGCGCTCTGCGCCTTGGGCGATGCGCGGTTGATCTCGTCCGCGAGCACCAGCTGCGCGAAGATGGGACCGTGTTGAAAGCGGAAGCTTCCCGTCTCGCGATCGTAGATCGACACGCCGAGCACGTCGGCGGGCAGCAGGTCGCTGGTGAATTGCACGCGCTGAAACGACAGACCGAACACCTTGGCGAGCGCATGCGCCAGCGTGGTCTTGCCCACGCCCGGAATGTCCTCCAGCAGCAGGTGCCCGCGGGCCAAGAGGCAGGCCAGACACAGCCGGATCTGATGCTCCTTGCCGAGGATCACGCGGTTCAGCTGCGCGAGCAGTGCGCCGATTTCGCGGTCGGGCGACGTCACGCGCGCAGGCGCTCGACGCGTTCCCGCTGCGCGGTGAGCTGTGCGGCTTCGAGACGCAGTTCCGCGAGCCGCGCCTGATCCTTGGCCACCACCTCGGCGGGGGCGTTGCGCATGAAGTCGGGCTTGGCCAGCTTGGCTTCCAGCTTGTGCAGGTGGCCCGACACCCAGTCGAGCCGCTTGCCGAGGCGTGCCAGTTCCGCCTCCGGATCGATCAACCCGGCCATGGGCACCAGGATCTCGAGCGTGCCGAGCAGGGCCACGGCCGCGATGGGCGCGGGCTGACCGGGGTCCGGCACGGCGGGCGCGGAAATGCCGGCGAGCCGCATCAGGTAGGGCAGGTTGCGGTCCAGATACTCGCGATCCGAGACGCCGGTGTTTTGCAGGAGCACGTCCAGCCTGCGCCCTGGCGCGATGTCCATGCCGCTGCGAATCTGGCGCACGCCGTCGATGAAGCCCATGACCCAGCGCATCTCCGCCTCGGTGGCGGCGTCGGTGGCCGCATCGGTCCCGGCCTCCACCCCGGCCTCGGGATAACGGCTGAGCATGATGGTCTCGCCACCCGCGCCGGCGCTCAGCCGCACGCGTTGCCAGATTTCCTCGGTGATGAAGGGTGCCAGCGGGTGCAGGGCGCGCAACAGGGTCTCGAGGGTGTGCACCAGCGTGTGTCGCGCCCCCCGCTTTTCCGCCTCGCTCGCGGTCTCGGAAAACAGGGTGGCCTTGGAAAGCTCCACGTACCAATCGCAGTATTCGTGCCACGTGAAGTCGTAGAGTGCAGCCGCCACGGTGTCGAGACGGTAGTCGGCGAAACCCGCGGCCGCGCGCGCGAGCGCCGCCGACAGCCGCGAGCGAATCCACCGGTCGGCGAGGCTGAAAGAGGCGCCGTCCGCCCGCAGATCCTGCCCCTCGACGTTCATCAGCACGTAGCGCGCCGCATTCCACAGCTTGTTGCAGAAGTTGCGGTAGCCCTCCACGCGGGCCATGTCGAAGCGCAGATCGCGGCTCTGCGTCGCCAGCGACGCGAACGTCAGGCGCAGCGCGTCGGTGCCGTAGGCGGCGATACCCTGCGCGAATTGTTTGCGCGTGGCCTTTTCGATGGCCTGTTTCATCTGCGGCTGCATCAGGCCGGCGGTGCGCTTGATGAGCAGCGCGTCGAGCGTGATCCCGTCGACCACGTCCAGCGGATCGATCACGTTGCCCTTGGACTTCGACATCTTCTGGCCGTCGTGGTCGCGGATCAGGCCGTGGATGTACACCTCCCGGAACGGCACCTCGGAGGTGAATTTCAGACCCAACATGATCATGCGGGCGACCCAGAAGAAGATGATGTCGAAACCCGTCACCAGCACCGAGGTGGGGTAATACCTGGCGAGCGCCGGGGTCCGTGCGGGCCAGCCCTGCGTCGAGAACGGCCACAGCGCCGACGAGAACCAGGTGTCGAGCACGTCCTCGTCCTGACGCAGGGCCACGGAGGCATCGAGGCCGTGCGCGGCGCGTGCCTCGGCTTCGTCGTGTCCCACGTACCAGCGGCCGTCGTCGTCGTACCACGCTGGAATGCGGTGGCCCCACCACAGCTGCCGGCTGATGCACCAATCCTTGATGTTGCGCATCCACTCGAAGTACACGCCCGACCATTGATCGGGGATGAAACGAATCTGTCCGTCCTCGACCGCGCGAATGGCGGGGGCCGCCAGCGGCGCGATGTCGACGAACCATTGGTCGGTGAGCAGCGGCTCGAGCACGGCCTGACTGCGATCGCCCCGCGGCACCGTGAGCCGGTGCGCCTCGATGCGTTCGATCAGGTCGTGCGATGCGAGATCGGCGACCACCGTGGTGCGCGCGACTTCGCGATCCAGTCCGCGATACGCCGCGGGCACGGCGTCGTTCAGGGCGCCCTCCGGCGTCATGATGTTGATCATGGCGAGCGCGTGCCGCCGGCCGACTTCGTAATCGTTGAAATCGTGCGCGGGCGTGATCTTGACGCAACCGCTGCCGAATTCCGGATCGACGTAGGCATCGCCGATGATGGGAATCTCGCGGTCGGTCAACGGCAGCCGCAACCGGCGGCCGATCATGTGCCGGTAGCGCTCATCCTCGGGATGCACGGCCACCGCCGAGTCGCCGAACAGGGTTTCCGGCCGCGTGGTCGCCACCACCAGAAAGCCCCCGCCATCGGCCAGCGGATAGCGCAGATGCCACAGGCTGCCCTGTTCCTCCTCGGCCACCACCTCCAGATCGGACAACGCCGTGCGCAGCACCGGGTCCCAGTTCACCAGACGTTTGCCGCGATAGATCAGGCCCTCGCGGTACAGGCGCACGAAGACCTCAGTGACCGCCGCCGACAGCGCCGGCTCCATGGTGAACCGCTCCCGGCGCCAGTCCACCGAGGCGCCAAGCCTGCGCATCTGAGCGGCGATCTTGCCCCCGGATTCCTCCTTCCACTGCCAGATGCGCTCGACGAAGGCCTCGCGGCCGATGCCGAGGCGGTCCAGTCCGGCGGCATTCAGCTGGCGTTCCACCACCATCTGGGTCGCGATGCCCGCGTGATCCGTGCCCGGCTGCCACAGCGTGTCGAAGCCCCGCATGCGGTGATAGCGCGTCAGCGCATCCATGACCGTGTCCTGGAAGGCATGACCCATGTGCAGCGTGCCGGTGACGTTCGGCGGCGGGATCACGATGGAGTAGGGCGCGCCGGTGCCGCTCGGGCGGAAATAGCCTTTCGCCTCCCACTCGGCGTACAGGCGGGCTTCGATGTCTTGCGGCGAGAAGGATTTGTCCATGAATCAGATTTCGGAAGGATCCGCCAGTTGGTGTGTCTCGAGCGCGAGCTTCAGATCGCGGTAGGAGCGGAACCGCTCGCGCCCAAGGCGGCGCCGCTCGGCGTCAGCGTCGATGATCTCGGCGAGCTGCGCG
>CAZZWZ010000132.1:0-9499 GCA_964657955.1 uncultured Steroidobacteraceae bacterium | reverse complement strand
CCCACGCCGGGCGCTGCCACGCCGGGCGCCGCGGCGCTTCTGGCGGGCCGCCGCATCCCGGCGGCGGATCTCGCGGTGGGCTATTTCGCTCAGCAACAAATGGAGCAGCTACGACCGGACTGCGATGCGTTCTGGCACGTGCGCAACCTCGGCGGTTCCGGATTCGCGAGCGGCGACGATGAGCGGGTCCGCGATCATCTGGGGCAGTTCGGCTTTCGAGGCGACCGGGCGTTCCAACCGGTGGCACGCTTCTCGGGCGGCGAAAAAGCCCGCTTGACGCTCGCGCTGATCGTGGCCCGGCGCCCGAATCTTTTGTTGTTGGACGAACCCACGAATCACCTCGATATCGACATGCGCCATGCACTGAACGTGGCGCTGCAGAGTTTCGAGGGCGGCCTGCTGGTGGTATCGCACGACCGGCATCTGATCAAGACGGTGGCCGACACGCTGTGGTTGGTCGCCGACGGCAGGGTCACGGTATTCGACGGAGATCTCGACGACTACCAGCAATGGCTCAAGAGCCGGGCGAAGGAACGTCCGGGCGCCGAGCCGAAAGCTCGGCAGAAGGAACCGCCGGATTCGCTGCAGAGGCTGCGGCGCGAATTGGAGCAGATCGAGCGCCGCCTCACCTCGGTGACGCGCGAGCAGACGGCGTTGGAGGCGGCGGGCCCGGCCGCCGTGCCCGGACCTGCCGGGAAGGGCGCTCGGCTGAGACGCGACGCCGCGGCATTGGAAGCACGTTGGATGGAGGTTGCCGCCGCGCTCGAAGCGGCGGAGGCGCAGTGCCCGCCTGGCGTTGCTGCGCGTTGAGTCGCGCCGCAACGGGGCTACCGTCTCCCTGAACCGCCGCTTGCGGTCTCGTGACTGCCGTCGCACAGCGGCGGCGTCCGGGTCTCCTTGCACGCGCAGAACCACACCGGGCCGGTCTCCGTCGCCGTGAATTTGAGCGGCGCGAACTCGCTCCCCTTGTGTGAGCCGTCGCAGAACGGCTGCGTGGCACTGCGGCCGCAGCTGCACCACCAGTACGTTTTCCCCGCCGTCACGTTGCCTGCGATCGGATTCATCGCTATATCATAGCAAGAGGGAAGGAATGCACATCGACCACGACCCACTCCTGCAAATACTGATTCTGCTCACCGCGTCGGTTTTCGTCGTCGCGGCCGTGCGCAAGCTGGCGTTGCCGGCCATCCTCGGATATCTGGCCGTCGGCATGTTGCTGGGACCGCACGCCTTGGCTCTGGCGGTGGGGAACGAAACCACGCAGCTGCTCGCCGACTTCGGGGTGGTGTTCCTGGTATTCACGCTGGGCCTCGAGTTCTCGCTGCCGCGTCTCGTGGCGATGCGCTGGGAGGTGCTCGGCATCGGCGGCGCGCAGGTCATGGCGACCACCGGCCTGGTCGCGGCGGTGGCGGTTGCCGCGTTCGACGTGCCGGTCGCCGTGGCCATCGTGATCGGCGGCGCCGTCGCCATGTCCTCGACGGCGATCATCATCTCGCAGTTGACGGAGCAGTCGGAAAACAACCGCACCCACGGACGCCTCGCCGTCGCAATTTGTCTGTTCCAGGACCTGAGCTTTCCCCTGTTCCTGGCGTTGATCTCCGCGCTCGCCGGAGGCGGCGCGGATGCACGACACGTGGCCGGCGCCGTCGGCGTCGCGGTGCTGGCTCTCCTGCTGGTGCTGGCGGCGGGGCGCTGGCTTCTGCGGCCGTTGTTCCTGGCGATCGCCGCCGTGAGGTCGGCCGAGCTGTTCTCGCTCGCCGTGCTGCTCGCGGTGCTCGCGTCGGCCTGGGCCACGCGCGCGGCCGGCCTGTCGTTGGCGCTGGGCGCATTTCTGGCCGGCATGATGCTGGCGGAGACGGAATTTCGGCATCAGATCGAGGCCACCATCCGTTCCTATCGGGAGGTGTTGCTGGGCCTGTTCTTCATCACCGTGGGCATGCTGCTCGACGTGCGCCTGCTGTTCCTCGATCTGCCGCTGGTGGTCGCCCTGTTGCTCGCCATGCTGGTCGTCAAGGCCGCCGTGGTGACCCTCGTCGCGAAGCCCGCCACCAAGGATTGGTTTAAGTCGCTGCGCGCGGGGGTGGTCGTGGCGCAGGGGGGGGAATTCGGGTTCGCCCTCCTGACCCTGCTGCTGCGCCGGGAGTTGACCGATCCGGCCACCGTGCAGCCGCTGCTGGCCGCCATCGTGCTCAGCATGGTGGTGTCACCGCTTCTGATCCGCCACAACCGCCGGATCACCCGCGCCATGCTCGGCGAATCCGGGCCGCCGAGCACCGAAGCCATGCGCGAAACGCGCCTCGCCCTTGCCGTCGCGGAGCGCGATCACGTGATCATCTGCGGATTCGGACGGGTGGGACAGAACATTGCGCGTGTGCTCGAACAAACCGGCTTCGAATACATCGCCCTGGAGGTCGATCCGTACCGCATCCGGGCCGGCCGCCAGGCCGGCGATCCGGTGATCTACGGGGACGCCGGGCAGGACAAGGTCCTCGAGAACGTCGGCGTCGCCCACGCCAGCTGCGTCGTCATCACCTTCGCCAGCCCCGAAGTGGCGCTGCGAATCCTGCGGTCGGTGCGCGGCCTGCGCGGCGACGTCCCCGTTCTCGTCCGCACGCAGGACGACACCAAGCTCGAGGAGCTGCAGGCGGCCGGTGCCACCGAGGTGGTGCCGGAAACCTTCGAGGCCAGCCTGATGCTGCTGTCTCACCTGCTGTTGTTGCTGAAGCTGCCCGTGGCGCGCGTGATCCGCACGGTCAACGACATCCGCAGTCATCGCTACGGAATGCTGCGCCAGTACTTTCGTGCGGCGGGAGCCGAGGTCTTGGACGACAGCCATGCCTTCCGTGAAGAGCTGCACAGCGTGATCCTGCCGCCGCATGCCTGGGCGGTGGGAAAGCGCATCGCGGAGTTGTCGCAGCGTGGATCGAAAGCCGCCGTCAGCGCGGTCCGGCGGGACGGCATCGTGGGCCGGGAACCGAGCCCGGACACCGTGTTCAAGGTGGGCGACGTGGTCGTCGTCTGCGGGACGCCCGAGGCGGTGGAGCACGCCGAGACGCTGCTGCTCATGGGCTGAAGGGTCGCGTCACAACGTCGCCACGATCTTCGCCTTGATGCTCTCGAATTCGGCGTCGCTGATGAGTTTCGCCTCCAGCATTTCATGCGCCTGGCGCAGGCGCCTCACCGCTTCCGATTCGCCCGCCAGATGCCCGTCCGGGCCGCCCGGACCGCCCGACGCGGAGCCCGGGGTACCGGGATACGAACCGGGTGTGCCACCGAAACCCGGTGTACCGCCAAAAGCGGTCGCCCCGCCGAATTGCACTCCCCCCGATTTGGCACGCAATTCCTCCAGTTCCCGCACGCGCCGCTTCTCCCGCCAGACCTGATCGTGCTGTTGACAGATTCGGTAGATCGCCTGCGCCTGATCCTTGCGCAGACCGCCGAAATCCAGCACCCGGCTCGTGTCCGACACGATGTTCAGATCGGTGCTGGCCTGTGCGACCAGCGTCAGGTCGGCCGCGATCAACCCGGCGCGAATGCGCGTTTCCTTCAGGTCCTGCCAACGAATGTCGGTGGAGTCGTAGCCACCGATCAGGCGGCGGCTCAGTGCGATGAAACGGCCGCTGGTTGCAGCGATGCAGATCCGCCGATGAGTCAGCGCATACAGCCGGTGTTGCACCGCCCATGCCTCGAGGGTCTCGCCGGCCGTCAGCAGATCGCGCAAGGTGCCGAGAGCGCGGGATGTGCTCGGATCGGCGCCATCGGCCGCGGCGGTCACGTTTTCTCCTGCAGGTGGGCTTCGACGAACCACAGGTACTTGTCCAGCCCCCGCGAGATGCCCGTGAACAGGTCGGCCGTGTCGGCATCGCCGAGATCCGCCGCCTGCTCGACGGCCGCCCGCACCGTCCGGCCGAATGCGGCGATCTGGGTCGACAGATAAAAGAGGTGATCCCGGCCGGAGGTGATGCTCAATGGATAATTTTTCAGTTTGCTGCGCTTGGCGGCGACCGCCACCGTGCCCTCCGCCGTGCCGCCGAGACTGGTGATGCGCTCCGCGATCTCGTCGATTTGACCGAGAACGACCGCGGCAATCTTGTCGAACAGCTCGTGAAGCGCGATGAAATAGGGGCCCTTGACGTTCCAATGTGCCTGCTTGACCTGGCTTTGCAGATCGATGGCGTCGGCCAGGCGGTCATTCAGAATGACGATCACGTTCCGGCGCGTTTTCTCCGGAAGGTCGATCTTGGTCTTGTACATTCGGCACTCCTCGAAGTTACGTCTCCGTTCTACGCAGGCGTAGCTGGATGGCGACGATGATGAACCCGATACCCACGAGAACACCCACCCACGTCGCCGGACTCGAGAAGAATTCTACCGGATTGAGCAGACGCCAGACACTCTCCGGCGTTCGCAGGGACTCGTTGTCGATGACCGTCGTCACCCAGGCCGTGCGATCCGAGGATTCGTGAAAGGCGAGGGTCAGATAATCGAACGTCCGATCCGCAAGCACGCTGCCCACGCGATGGGTGCCGAAAAACCAGCGTTCCAGGAGATACAGCGCGAGCGGCGGAACGACGGACCACAACATCACGGCGCGTTTCGCCCATGCGGAAATCGCGATGAGATATCCGGTGAAGGGAAGGTACCAGATCGCCGTGGTGACGATGAGGTACAGCCACAGAGCCTGAAGCTGCAGCCACAGGTCCGGATGCCACAGGACATTGCCGAAGGTTGACCGGGCGCGCACCGACACGATGAACGCGATGAGCAGGGTGGAGACATCCGCGGCGATGAAATACACCAGGGGGATGGCGATCAAGCCGGTGAACAATTTCGCGAGTACGGTGGCGGTATCGGAAATCGGCAGCGACTTCCAGAACAGGATGCTGCGATCCTTGCGGTCCGAGTAGAGACAATCGAGCAGATACCAGGTCGCATACAGGTTCATCACGGCGAAAAAAGTTCCGCCGAACGCGAACAGCACCATGCCCCCCACGGTATGCAGCTGGTCCGGCGACGTCAGGGCGGCGACATCGACCTTGCCGAACAGGGCCGCGAGCGTGAGCGCCACGCCGATCACCGCCGGCACCATCCAAATCGCCCGGTTCTCCCAGAACTCGCGGCGCACCAACCAAGAGTAGTACTGCATGACGGCCCTCAGGAAAGCTTGGCCACGAAGAGGTCGGAGACGCTGGGAGTCCACACTTCACCCAGACCGCCCAGCAGATCGAATCGCGGTTGCTCGAAATACAGGACTGTCTTGCCCAGGGTCCGCCGTTCGTGAAAGGGATGCTGTGCACGTGCATCGCTCAGCCGGTCTTCGGTGACGGCCACCGCCGCGTAGCGTTTCGCGACGTCGTCGAGCGAGCTGTCGAGCACGATGCGTCCCTTGTCGATGAAAATGACGTCCGTCAACAGGTTCTCGATCTCCTCGACCTGGTGAGTGGTGATGAGAATGGTCCGTGTCTCATCCATGTAGTCGTTCACCAGCGCGTCGTAAAAGGCGCGGCGCGCCAGGATGTCCAGGCCCAGCGTCGGCTCGTCAAGCACGAACAGTTTGGCGTCGATGGCCATGGTCAATGCCAGATGGACCTGCGTCTTCATCCCCTTGGACAATTCGCGCATGCGCCGCTTGCCCGTGATCTGCGTCTTGGCCAGCAGCGCTGCGGCGCGATCGCGGCGAAACTTCGGATGGACGCCGGCGACGAAATCGACGGCCTGATCGACGCGCAGCCACGAGGGCATCACCGCCACGTCGGCGATGAAGCAGGCGTCGGTCATCAACGCGGCCCGATCCACGAAAGGCTCGCGGTCCAGCACCCGCAGGTAGCCCTCGTAGGGGGCGAGCCCGAGAATGGCGCGCAGCGCGCTGGTCTTGCCCGCGCCGTTCGGGCCGATGAGGCCGACGATGCGGCCGGTCTCGACGGTGAAGGTTGCATGGTCCAGGGCGACATGCCTGCCGTATTTCTTCGTCAAATCTCGAGCTTCGATGAGCGCGGACATCGTGGATCATCCCTCTTTAATATCGCCGCCGCGGGGCGGCGGCGCCGGATGGGTCAACGCAGGCGTTTGCGCGAACAATTCCTCGGCCGAAAATCCCAGCCGATTGATGGCCGCCAGAATGTGCGGCCATTCCTCGTTCAGAAATCGCTCCCGCTCACCGGCCATCAGTTGCCGCCGCGCACCATCGCTGACGAACATGCCCAGACCACGGCGTTTTTCCACCAAGCGTTCGTCGACCAGCTGCTGATAGCCTTTCAACACGGTCAGCGGATTGAGACGATAATCGGCCGCAACCGCGCGCACGGAGGGCAACGGATCACCCTCCTTCAGCGCGCCCTCTAGGATCAAGGCCACCATTCGATCGCGCAGCTGGCGATAGATTGGCTGGTTGTCGTTCCAATTCGGATCCATTCTCCACTCGATGTGCCAACCCCGTGTACGGGGTATGTAGCACGCTAATCTAGCAGAACGCTCGAACGCCATCGGCCGGGAATCAGATCTTCGCCTGGTCGACGACGGTCACAGCCGAGTGCGCCAAAGCGGTCAACGACGCCGGATGAAGCTGGCCGTTGAACAGATATGCCACGCTGCCGAGCATCATGGCGTTGATGGCCACGGCAACGCTGAGGGCGGCGAATTTCGTGCTGAGGCTGGTGGTGAAGTTGGTGGTCATTGCAATCTCCTGGTTTGTGCAGCCATCCGACTATCGGTGGCTTGGTGATATAGTTACATACAACACTGGTACATGCAAGCACTAAATCACATAGTGACGTGATGGCGTTGTGACGTTGAAACGTCAGAACGTCACTCGCCCAAAAAATATTGAACGCGCCCGGGGACGGACTGGCTGGTGCCGACGGCCGGCAGCTGTCTGTCGTATGCTTGCCCCGTGTGGCGTGTCATCAGACTCGTGATGGGGATTGCCCTCGCGTGGGGTTGCTGGTCCGCGACGACCCAGCGGGCCGCCGCGTCGAGCGTGTTGATGATTTCCGTCGATGGGATGAAACCCGAGTACGCCACGCAGGCCGACCGGCTACGGTTGAAGGTGCCGTTCCTTCGCAGTCTCATCGCTGAAGGCACGTATGCGGATGGCGTGGAAGGGGTATGGCCGACGAACACCTATCCCAGCCATACGACGCTGGTGACCGGGGTATCGCCGGCCCGGCACGGCATCTACAACAATCTGGAATTCGATCCGCGGCGCTATTTTGGAGAAGCGTGGTTCTGGTATGCGCGCGAAATCCGGGTGCCCACCCTGTGGCAGGTCGCGCGACGGTCCGGCTTGAGCACGGCCAGCGTCGGGTGGCCGGCGAGCGTCGGAGCCACCGACGTGGACTTCTTGATCCCGGAATACTGGCGCATCTTCCGGCCGACGCTGGATTTGAATCCCGCCGACCGGTATCTCATCGCGGCCTTGTCGCGGCCCGAGGGGATGCTCGAGCAGCTGGAGAAATCCCTGGGGCCTTACCTGATGGGCAACGATACCAGCGATGCGGCCGACGAGATCAAGACGCGGTTTGCCGAGGAGATCCTGCGTACCCACCATCCGCAATTCATGACCGTGCACCTGAGTTCGCTGGACAGCGTGGAGCACGAGCACGGCCCCTTCAGTGCGGCAGCGAATCAGAGCATCGAAGCGACGGACATCCGACTGGCCCGACTCGTTGCCACGGCACGGACCTTTGATCCATCCGTCATCGCGGTGATCGTATCGGATCATGGGTTCACCTCGTTGACGCATGCTTTGCACTTATACATTCCATTCATTCGAGCCGGGTTGCTCGAACTGGGAGCGGGCGCGAATTCGCCGACGTCGGTGGCCTCGTGGAAGGCGGCGCCCTGGACGGCGGGGGGCATGGCGGCCGTCGTCCTGCGCGACGCGAATGACGAGGGCATACGGCAACAGGTCCGGGATCTGTTGCGATCGCTGGCGGCCGATCCGCACAACGGCATCGCCGAGATCGTGGAACGCGACACCTCGGCGGGGGGAGGCCCCGCGGCCGCGGGAAGGGGCGCGCATGCACCGGACCCCATCGCGGCGCGCGGCGCGTTTCCCGATGCGGCATTTCTGGTGGTCATGCAGCTCGGCTATTACGCGGGGGGCAACACGTCAGGCGAGTTGGTGACCGACATGAACGGTCACGGAGGCCATGGTTTTGCCCCCACGTATCCGGACATGCGGGCCGCGTTTTTTGCGCGGGGTGCCGGCATTGCCAGGCATCGCGACCTCGGCGTCATCGACATGCGTCAGATTGCGCCCACCGTGGCCGGCTTGCTGAATCTGAACCTGCCGGGCGACGTCGGCCGGCCGCTGTCGGTGCGGCAATAGCGCCGAGATTGGGCTACCATTCGACGCTTTTCCGCCGGGAGTTCGAATGAAAAAGCCAGTTACCGTTACCATCACGGGTGCCGCCGGCAATATCGGCTACGCGCTCGCCTTCCGGGTGGCCTCCGGGCAGATGCTGGGCGCTGATCAGCCCATCAATCTGAATTTGCTGGAAATTCCGAATGCCAGCGCGGCCGTGCAGGGCGTGGTGATGGAACTGAACGATTGTGCTTTTCCCACGCTCAACAAGGTCAGTGCCTTCACCGAGGCGATGTCGGCGTTCAAGGATTGCGATTTCGGCATGCTGGTGGGCGCGCGGCCGCGCGGTCCCGGGATGGAACGCAAGGACCTGCTGCTGGAGAATGCCAAGATATTCTCGGCGCAGGGCAAGGCGTTGGACGCGGTCGCGAGCCGCGACGTGCGCGTGCTGGTGGTGGGCAATCCGGCCAACACCAATTCCTTGATCGCGCAGCGCAACGCCCCTTCGCTGGCACCCTGGCAGTTCACGGCCATGACCCGGCTCGACCACAATCGCGGCCTGGCCCAGGTCACCGAGAAGGCCGGCTGTGCCTTGGCCGAGGTGCGAAAAGTCATCATCTGGGGCAACCATTCGGCCACCCAGTACCCGGACTTGCACCATGCGACCGTGGGCGGCAAGCCGGCGCTGTCCGTCGTGGGCGAGAGCTGGTTCAAGGAGAGTTTCATTCCCACGGTGCAGCAGCGCGGCGCCGCGGTCATCAAGGCACGGGGCACGTCCTCGGCGGCCTCGGCCGCCGCGGCCGCTCTGGATCACGTCCGCGATTGGACGTCCGGAACGCCGGCCGGCGACTGGGTGAGCATGGGCATCCCGTCCGACGGCAGCTACGGCATTCCCGAAGGCGTGATTTATTCCTACCCCGTGACCTGCAAGGACGGTCGGTACAGCATCGTGCAGGGTTTGAGCGTCGATGACTTCAGCCGCGATAAGATGACCGCCACGCACCGGGAGCTTTTGGAGGAGCGCGACGGGGTGAAAGACCTGATCTGACCCGCGCCGCGCGGTCAGGCTGCAGTGGCAGGCTTGAGTGGCGTCGGTTGCTGTGGCGTTGATTGCGGTGGTGATCAACCTGGGAAGGCCCGAAACTTGAGGAGATCTGTATGCAGCGCATCTTGATGACCATGGGTGTCGGTTTG
>CAZZWZ010000131.1:3514-9535 GCA_964657955.1 uncultured Steroidobacteraceae bacterium | reverse complement strand
AAACCCCCGGGGTGGAGACCCCCGGAGTAGTGGCTCCGGGGCTTGCGGCGCCGGGACCCGCGACACCGGATTCGAAATCCGCATCCTGTTTCAGATGCTTCACCTTCTCTTCCGATTCGCCGTCGTTCATGGCCTGTTTGAAGCCCTTCACCGCCGCGCCCAGATCCGTGCCGATGGAACGCAATCGCTTGGTACCGAATATCACCAGGGCGATCGCCAGGATCACCAACAGCATTTTAGAATCGAACATGCCAGTTCTCCGCTTCCACGTCGTCCAGGATGGACCAGTGCCTACCGATCTCTCATGATACGCCAATGAGATGACGACATTGGACAGTGCGCTGTGGCCGGGTGTTCAGTCCGTGCGCCCGTTCCCGTTCAGCTTTCGAGCCACAGCGTGACCGGCCCGTCGTTGACCAGGGAAACCTGCATGTCGGCTCCGAAGCGCCCGGTCTGCACGTGGCGGTGCGCATCGGCGGCCGCCGCCGCCAGTCGGTCGAACAATCGACGGGCTTGTTCCGGCGGCGCCGCGCTGGAGAATCCCGGGCGCAGTCCGTGGCGCGTGTCCGCCGCCAGGGTGAACTGCGGCACCAACAACAGATCGCCGTCGATCTCCCGCAAACTCAAATTCATCCTGGCGGCATCATCCGGGAACACGCGGTACTTGAGCAGTCGTGCGAGCAGGCGCGCGCCGCTGGCTTCGTCGTCGGTGGGCCGAATCCCCACCAGCACCAGCAATCCACGCCCAATTCGAGCGATTTCCGCCCCCTCCACCGCCACGTCGGCCCGACTCACCCGTTGCAACAGGCCGATCATCGCGCGCTTGACCCCGATCCCGGGATGGGATCAATGAACACGGATTCTCTTTCGATGCTTCGGCTGAAAATTCGGCATTGTGGGGAAGGAGCTCATGGAATCCCGTCATTTTCTCCACAATGTGGGGGTGAACAACACCAGAATGGTGAAAACCTCCAGCCGGCCGAGCAGCATCGCGGCGGAACACACCCACGTCTGAAAGTCGCTGAGGCTGCCGTAGGTGCTGCCGGGACCCACCAATCCCAATCCGGGTCCCGCGTTGTTGATGCACGCGATGATGGACGACAGCGAGGTCAGGAAGTCGAGGCCGCTGGCGAGCTGCAGGAAGATCAGGGAGACGATGCTCATGAAATACAGGAACACGAACGCCAGCACGGCGAACACCACGCGATTGGCGATGACGGTGCCCCCCACCTTGAGCGGTCGGATCATGTTCGGGTGCACCAGCTGGTTCAATTCCCGATGCGCCTGCTTGGCCAGCACCAGCGTGCGGATCATCTTGATGCCGCCGCCGGTGGACCCCGAACTCGCGACGATGCAGCTCAAGAAGATCATCCACATGGGCGCGAAGATGGGCCATCGCGAATAGTCCTGGGTGTGCAGTCCGCTGTCCGTCGCGACGGACACCAGATTGAACGTGGCATGGCGCAGCGCACTCGGGAAGTCGGGATAACTGCCCTTGACCGTCAGGAACACGGCGATGCCCACGCAGCTCACGGCCAGCACCCCCAGGATGGCCTTGGCCTCGGCGTCGCGAAAATACGCCATGACGCCGCGCTGACTCCAGGCGAGAAAATGGGTCGCGAAATTCAATGCCGCAAGGACCTGGAAGACGATCAGCACCATCTCGATCGACAGCGAGTTGAAGTGCCCGATGCTCGCGTCGTAGGTGGAGAATCCGCCGAGTGCGAGCGCCGAGAATCCGTGGCACACGGCATCGAACCAGTTCATGCCGGCCAGCTTCAGGCACACGATGCAGGCGGCCGTGAGCCCCGCGTACACGGCCCACAGCAATTTCGCGGTCTGGCCGATGCGCGGGGTCAGCTTGCTGTCCTTCATCGGCCCGGGCATCTCGGCGCGATAGATCTGCATGCCGCCGACGCCCAGCATGGGCAGGATGGCCACCGCGAGCACGATGATGCCCATGCCGCCCAGCCAGCTCAGCAGGTGCCGCCACAAGTTGATGGAGCGCGGCAGGTACTCGAGGCCGGACAACACCGTGCCGCCGGTGGTGGTGAGACCCGAGGCCGCCTCGAAGTAGGCGTCGGTGAAATTGATGGGCAGATAATTCCAGAGCGGGAAGCCCGCGACCGCCGGCAATGCCACCCAGGTCAGAGCCACCAGCGTCAAGCCGTCGCGGGTCTTCAACTCGCGCTTGAAGCGTCGCGTCGCCAGCCACAGCAGCGCGCCCAGGACGAAGGTCGCGACGGCGGAGGAGACGAACGACCACAACGCCGGATCGAGCTCCCATACGGCCATGACCAGCGGTGCCAGCATGGTGGCGGCGAACACCATCATGACGAGGGCGAACACGTGGGCGACCGGCAGAAGGATGTCTTTCACAGAAACGAGGCAGAGCCTTGGAACAGCTTCTCGACGGCGTCGATGTGGCGTCGATCGGTGAGGAACAGGATCAGGTGATCGTCGGGCTGCACCGTGGTGTCGTGATGCGCGATGATGACGTCCTCCCCGCGCACCACCGCGCCCAGCGTGGTGCCCTCGGGCAGCGCGATGTCCTCGATGCGCCGGCCGATCACCTTCGAACTGTCGGCATCGCCATGCACCACCACTTCCAGCGCCTCCGCGGCGCCGCGCCGCAGCGAATGCACGCGTACCACGTCGCCGCGGCGCACGTGGGCCAGCAACGAGCCGATGGTCACCGTCTGCGGCGAGATGGCCACGTCGATCGAACCGCTCTCGATGAGTTCCGCATACGAGGGCTTGTTGATCAGCGCCATGACCTTCCGGGCGCCCAGGCGCTTGGCCAGCATGGCGGACAAAATATTGGCCTCCTCGGAATTGGTCAACGCCGCGAAGACGTCCGTGCTGTCGATGTTCTCCTCGACCAGGAGCTCCTCGTCGGCCGCATCGCCGTGCAGGACGATGGTGCGGTTCAGCTGTTCGGAAACGCGCCGCGCCCGCTTGTGATCGCGCTCGATCAGCTTCACCTGATTCTTGTGCTCGAGTTCGCTCGCGAGACGGAAGCCGATGTTGCCGCCGCCGGCGATCACCACGCGCCGCGCCGGCCGCTCTTCGCGGCGCAGCTCCTTCATGACCACGCGGATGTCGTCGCGGGCCGCCAGGAAGAACACCTCGTCGCCGTCCTCGACGACGGTCTCGCCGTCGGGCTTGACGCTCCTGCCCGCGCGGTAGATGGCGGCCACCCGGGCATCGGCCGACGGGATGTGCGCGCGCAAGGTCTTCAGCGCCTGACCCACCAAAGGGCCGCCCTGGCGCGCGCGGATGCCGACCAGGCGCACGCGCCCGTCGGCGAAATCCAGCACCTGCAACGCGCCCGGGTAGCGGATCAACCGCGCCACGTACTCCGTCACCAGCTGCTCGGGGCTGATCCACACGTCCACCGCCACCGCATTTTCGCCGAACAGCTTGTCGCGCCCGGTGTAGGCGGCGGACCGGACCCGGGCGATCTTCTTCGGCGTGCGGTACAGGGTCCAGGCGATCTGGCACGCCAGCATGTTGACTTCGTCGCTGTTGGTCAACGCGACCAGGATGTCGGTGCTCGCGATCCCCGCCGCCTCCAGGATGCGCGGACTCGAGGCATTGCCGATGACGGTGCGGATGTCGAGCCGGTCCTGCAGATCGCGCAGGATCTCTTCGTTCAAATCGATGACGGTGACGTCGTTCGCCTCTTCGCGCGAGAGGTGGTATGCCGCCGTGCGGCCGACTTGCCCGGCACCCAGGATGATGATTTTCACAGGCGCCTACTCTACACCAGGGGAATTACACCACCGCGAGATTGGCGTAGGAAAGCATCAGCCACTTGGTGCCCTGGCCCTCGAAATTGACCTGGATTCGAGCCTGCGGGCCGGTGCCCTCGAAGTTCAGCACCACGCCGTCGCCGAACTTCGGATGCCGCACCCGGCTTCCCATGCGCATGCCGTGGGTGGGCGCCTCGTCCAGGCCGCCGCCGCGCTTCGGGTACACCGGCCTGCTGATCTGCAGGCGGGGGCGGATCTCTTCGACCAGGTCCGCGGGCAGCTCGCCGATGAAGCGGGAGGGTTGGCCGTACTGATCCACGCCGTACAGGCGGCGCTGTTCGGCATAGGTGATGTACAGCTGGCGCATGGCCCGGGTGGCGCCGACGTAGCACAACCGGCGTTCCTCCTCGAGGCTGGCCAGGTCCGCGATGGAGCGTTGATGCGGGAACAGACCGTCTTCCATTCCCGACAGGAACACCACGGGAAACTCCAGGCCCTTGGCGGTGTGCAGGGTCATCATCTGCACGCAATCGGCGTAAGGGTCCGCCTGCCCCTCGCCGGATTCCAGCACGGCGTGCGCCAGGAAGGACTCCAGCGGCTGCATGTCCGTTTCCCCCTCCGGCGAGAAGCCCTTGGCCGCGCTCACCAGTTCGAGCAGATTCTCCACCCGCCCTTCGCCGCGCTCGCCGCGTTCCTTCTGGAAGTGTTCGATCAAGCCGCTCGTCTGGATCACGCGATCCACCTGCTCGTGCAGCTCCAGTCCCGCGATCTCCGCGGCCAGGCCGTCGATGAGCCGCAAAAACACCTGAAGCGCCTGCGCGGCGCGCTGCGCCAGGCCGTCGTGCAGCGCCGCCGTCGCCGCCGTCCAAAGGGAGGTGCCGCCCGCGCGCGCCATGTCGCGCAGCGTGTCCAGCGTCTTCGCCCCGATGCCGCGCGTGGGGAGGTTCACCACCCGCTCGAAGGAAGTGTCGTCGGCGCGGCTCGCCACCAGGCGCAGGTAGGCGAGAGCATCCTTGATCTCGGCGCGCTCGAAGAAGCGCAGCCCCCCATAGACCCGGTACGGCATGCGCGCGTTGAGGAACGCCTCTTCGAAGACGCGCGATTGCGCGTTGGAGCGGTACAGCACCGCCACCTCGCGCCGCGCCCCGCCGTGCTGCACCCACTCGCGGATGCGGTTCACGACGAAGTCGGCCTCGTCGCGCTCGTTGAATGCCGCATACAGCTTGACGCGCTCGCCGTCCTCGCCGCTGGTCCAGAGGTTCTTGCCGAGACGCCCCTCGTTGTGGGCGATGAGCGCGTTCGCGGCCTTGAGGATGGTGCCGGTGGAGCGGTAATTCTGCTCGAGCTTGTAGAGCACGGCCTGGGGATAGTCGCGGCGGAATTGATGCAGGTTCTCCACGCGCGCGCCGCGCCATCGGTAGATGGATTGATCGTCGTCGCCCACCGCGAAGGGCAGCCCGGCCCGCCCGGCCAGCAACGTCAGCCACTGGTACTGGATGGCGTTGGTGTCCTGGAACTCGTCGACCAGCACGTGCCGGAACCGCGTTTGATAGTGCAGCAACAGCGCCGGATCGTCGCGCCACAGCTCGTAGGCACGCAGCAGCAGTTCGGCGAAGTCCACCACGCCCGCGCGGCGGCAGGCTTCTTCGTAGGCATGATAGATCTTGATCAATTGCCGGCGCGTGGGATCCCCGTCGTCCTTGATGTGCTTGGACCTCAGCCCTTCGTCCTTCTGGGCGTTGATGAACCATTGGATTTCGCGCGGCACCCAGCGCGTCTCGTCCAGTTCCAACGCCTTCAGCACCTTGCGCAGCAGGCGCGCCTGGTCCTCGGAATCCAGGATCTGAAATCCCTGCGGCAGCCCGGCCTCCCGCCAGTGCAGACGGAGCAGCCGATGGGCGAGGCCGTGGAAGGTGCCCACCCACATGGCGCCGGCGGGAATACCCAGCAGCGTTTCGATGCGGCCGCGCATTTCGGCGGCGGCTTTGTTGGTGAACGTGACGGCGAGGATGCTGTGCGCCGAAGCTCCTTCGACCTGGATCAGCCACGCAACCCGGTGAACCAGCACGCGCGTCTTGCCGCTGCCGGCACCGGCCAGCACGAGGGCGGCGCCGAGCGGCGAGCCCACCGCCTGACGCTGCGCTTCATTCAGACCATCCAGAAGATGAGATACGTCCATCAGGGCGCGGATTGTACGGCAGCTTGCCGCCGTGCGCCGCGTGCCTTGCGCCTGACGCCGTACGCCAGGCGCGGCCCGCCGGCCCCG
>CAZZWZ010000131.1:0-3504 GCA_964657955.1 uncultured Steroidobacteraceae bacterium | reverse complement strand
AAGCGTGCGTCTTTCCCGTCTCCTCGGCGAACTCCGCGAGCGCGAGCACCAGGCTCAGCATCACCGGGCCTGCGATGACGCCGATGGCCCCGAAGGCCGGAATGCCGCCCAGGACGCCCACGAACACGGCCAGCGCGGAAATCTTGGCCCGGCCCGAGATCAGCAGCGGTCGCAACACGTTGTCGAGAGCGCCCAGCATGAGGCCCCAGGCCAGCATGAAGATGGCGTATCCCCAGCGCCCGTCGACGAACAGCCAGACCACGGCGGGCGCCCAGACGAATGCCGCGCCGCCGATGGGCAGCATGGACAGGAGAGCCGCGGCCACGCCGAAGACCACGGGCGAGGGCAGACTCGCGATGGCGAAGCCGACGCCCACCAACACGCCCTGCGCCAGCGCGGTCACGCTGGTGCCGAACACGATGGCCCGGGTCACGTTGCTGAGCTGCAGGAACAGCCGGTCCTTGCGCACGTGATCCAGCGGGATCAACCGGCTCGCCCGCAACGCCATGTCGTCGCCGTCGCGGAGGAAGAAATACAGCAGGAACAGCATGATGGCGAAACTCAGCAGCGAGTCGAGCGCCCCCAGGAAGAAGGTGCCGCTGAACCCGGCCGCGCGCTGCAGCACCTGCTGCGTGCCCGACACCAGCCAGCCCTGCACCTGGGTGGCCGATACGCCCGTGTGCGATTGCAGCCAGTCGTTGGCGCGGGCGATGGTGGGGAACTGCTGGAGATCGGAAAAGGTCTTGATGTCCCATTGCCGCGCGGCCGCCTGCAGCTTCTGCAGCAGGGCGGAGATCTGCCGGACGAATTCCAGGGACAGGGCGCTCAAGGGCAGCAGGATCACGATGGGCGCGAGCAGGGTGAGCAATCCGGCCGAAAACCCCTTGCCCCGCAGGCGCTCGCGTCCGCGCACGTTCAAGGGGAACAACAAGAACGCGAGGAAGGCCGCCCAGCACATCGCACCGAAGAACGGCGCGAAGATCAGGACCAGGGCATAGCCGAGAATGGCCGCGACGACGAGCGCGAACACGCGCGGATAGAACGTCGACCTGGGGAGCACGGCGCGCTAGAGAGCGAGCGGCAGGTAATGATCGACGATCAATGCCGCGAACAGCAGCATCAGATAATTGATCGAGAACCTGAACGTCCGCATCGGCAGATCGGCTCGGGCGCCGCGCTGCAGCGCCAGAACGAAGTACAGAAATCGGCCGTTGAGCAGCATGGCGGCGGCCAGATAGATCAGCCCGCTCATGCCCGTGAGCACCGGCAGCAGCGTGCTCACGATGAGGAGAATGGTGTAGAGCAGGATCTGCAGCCGGGTGTAGGGGATCCCGTGCGTCACCGGCAACATCGGGATGCCCACCTTGGCGTAATCGTCGCGCCGCGCGATGGCCAGCGCCCAGAAATGCGGCGGGGTCCAGGTGAAGATGATCAAGAACAGCAACAGTGCGTGCGGGTCGATGGTGTTGGTCACCGCCGCCCAGCCGAGCACCGGCGGAGCCGCACCCGCCGCACCGCCGATGACGATGTTCTGCGGCGTGGCACGCTTCAGCCACATCGTGTAGATCATGGCGTAGCCGATCAGCGAGCAAAAAGTGAGCGTCGCGGTGAGACCGCCCACCGTCGGCCAGAGCACCAGCATCGAGCCCAGGCCCAACGCGGTGGCGAAGGACACGGCCTGCCGCTTCAGCAGCTGTCCCGTGGGGAGCGGCCTGCGACGCGTGCGGGCCATTTGCTCATCGATGCGGCGGTCGAGCACGTGATTGAAGGCGGCCGCGGAACCCGAGGCCATCGCGATGCCCAGCGTGCCGAACAGCAGCGCGGGCAGCGGCACCATGCCCGGCGACGCCAGGATCATGCCCACCAGCGCCGTGAACACGATCAACAGGCTCACCTTCGGCTTGGTGAGCTGGAGGAAATCGCGCCACCCGCCGGTGGCGAGCGCAGTGATCGGTGGGCTATCGGGGACTATCGACACGGCGCAAGGGTACCACGGGCGAGGGTACGGCCGGCCCGAGCGCCGCCCGCTGCCCTGCCGCCGGCCGGGCCGTCTGTGACTGCTGCGACCCCGTCCGCGACGCCTCCGGCGCCGCCGCCGGCCACAGTCCCCGCAGCAGCCGTACCATGCTGATCACCAACAGCGCCGCTCCCGCGTTGTGGAGCGTGGCCAGGGGCAGCGGCACCGCGTAGTGCACCGTCGCGATGCCGATCGAGATCTGCAACAGCACGGCCGCGACCACGCCCCAGCCGGCGCGGGCCAGGCGCCGGTCGCCGGCGCGCAGGGCCGTCAGCAAGCCGAGCGCCAGCAGCACCGAGCCCGCCACCAGAGCGCCCAGACGATGCGTGAAATGAATGGCCATGCGGGCCGGATTGGCGAGCACGCCCCCTTCGTAGTCCGTGCCGAAGTCGTGGCGGAGGGTGAAGGCGCCGTGAAAATCCATGGCCGGCCACCAGGAATGCTGGCAGGTCGGAAAATCCGGGCAGGCCACGGCGGCATAGTTGGTGCTGGTCCAGCCGCCGAGCATGATCTGCCCCGCGAGGATGACGCAGGCCACCACCGCCGGCGCGCGCAACGAACGCGCGGCCCGCGGGAGCGCGCAGGGGCGCGGCGGGATCGCGAGCCACGACAACAGGCACAGGGTGGCAAGTCCGCCGATCAGATGTCCCGTCACGATCAACGGCGTGAGCAGCAGGGTCACCGTCAGCGCACCCAGCGTGCCCTGCAGGCACACCACGAGGAACAGCAGCCCCACCGGAATCAGCGGCTGGCCGCGGTCCTTGCGGAAGACCACGGACCAGATCAGGAGCGAGGTGATGACCATCCCCAGACCGGTGGCCACATAGCGGTGGATCATCTCGTGCCACGCCTTGCCCATCGAGTGGCCCGGTTGCGGATAGAGATGTCCGTAGCATCCCGGCCAGTCGGGGCACCCAAGGCCCGCGTCGGTGAGGCGCACCCACGCGCCCAGCACGATGACGCCCGCGGCCATCGCCGCGCCGAGCAGCGCCACGCGCCGGAACCACAGCAATCGTCGTTCAGCGGTCATGGCTAGCCCACCTGCGACAGTCCGAGCAGCCGTTTCAGGTCCTCGAGCATGCCCTTGGGTTTCGCGTCCGGCGCGTACGACATCATGACGTTGCCCAGGGGGTCCACCAGGTAGACCCGGTCCGCGCCGGCCGCCGGGATGCCGTCGAAGGAGGGCAGCAGGTCGAGCAGCGGTCGGGCGCCCGCTGCGTCCACCGTGAGCAGGTCGGGATGCTCGTGCTCGAGCAGAGCCCAGTCGCAGCAGGGAGCCACGGCGAAGAACACGCGTTGCACCCGGTCCATGTCGCGATTCAGGGCGATGCGCACCTGCCGGGTGTTGTACAAACTGGTGCGACAGCGTTCGTTGCAACCCCCGCCGCCCCAGTACAACAACGTCCATTTGCTTTTCAGAAAGTCCGGCTTGGTCCGCTCCACCGCCGCACCCGCCGCGCCCCCACCGGCGTGCGCCACGGGCAGTG
>CAZZWZ010000130.1:0-9537 GCA_964657955.1 uncultured Steroidobacteraceae bacterium | reverse complement strand
CTGTTCTCGAGCGGGGACGGCTGGCTCATCGGCAACACCATGCTGGGCGGCGAAACGTCCGCCCAGCTTACCGCATCGTCATTTCTCTTTCGGAATGCTGCGCATCTTTTCTTCCCACATCTTGTACCGGTGATACGTGGATATCTTGGTGGTGATGGCGGCGTGCCGATGCGGTTTCAGGCCGCCGGGTAACTGCGTATCGGACGGTGTGAGGGCGGCTTTCAACCGGCCGGGGGGCGTCAAGCGTTTCTGGTCGCTCATAGGGTGGTATCGCGGGAAAAACTGCCTCGTGTGATGGAGAGTGGAGGCAATATATCGGCAAGCCCGCGCCGCGATCGGCGCACCGTGCGAGGCTGCGAGACCCATCGCACGCCTGCCGGCGATAAGTTAAGGACGTCACGATGTTGGCATGGTTCGAAAACAGGATAGACCCCTTTCCGGACGAGATTCCGGCGAAACTGCCGCACGCCTTCTTCCCGTTTCTCTGGGAATGTTCGGCGGGGCTGCGCCCGTATCTCGCGTGCATGACGCTGTTGACGGCGCTCATCGGGGCCTTCGAGGCGCTGCTCTTCTCGATGCTGGGCCGGGTGATCGACTGGCTGGGCGCGTCGGGTCCCGAGCGCTTCCTCGTGGAGCAGCGGGGGCATCTGCTGCTGCTCGCCGGCGTCCTCGTGGCGAGCCCGCTGGTGGTCGCCCTGCAGGCGTGGCTCAAGTACCAATCCATCCAGCCCGTCTTCCCCATGCGGCTGCGTTGGATCTTTCACCGCCACATGCTCGGCCAGTCGTTCAGCTTCTTCCAGGACGAGTTCGCGGGGCGCATCGCGGCCAAGGTGATGCAGACGGCGCTCGCGGTGCGCGACACCTGGATCACCGTGACGGACATCCTGGTGTACGTCGCCGTGTACTTCATCACCGTCGCGGCGGTGGTGGCCGGCTTCGACTGGCTGCTGCTGCTGCCCTTCCTGGGCTGGGCGCTGGCCTATGCCGTGGCGCTGGTCTACTTCATCCCGCGCCTCGGCAAGATCGCCGCGGCCCAGGCGGACGCGCGCTCGCTCATGACGGGTCGCATCACGGATGCCTACGCCAACATCGCGACCGTCAAGCTCTTCTCCCACGGCCGTCGCGAGGCGGATTTCGCGCGCGCCGCCATGCAGGAGTTTCTGGTGACGGCGCGCCGCCAGACGCGCCTGGTGAGCCTGTTCGAGATCTTCAATCACACCCTGAGCATGGTGCTCATCGGCGGTACGGCCGGCGTCGCCATCTGGCTGTGGGCGCACCGGCAGGTGGGCGTGGGTGCGGTGGCCGCGGCCGTCGCGCTGGCGCTGCGCCTGAACGGGATCTCGCACTGGATCATGTGGGAGCTGGCGAACCTGTTCGAGAATGTCGGCACCGTGCAGGACGGCATCCGCACGTTCTCACGCCGCACCACCGTGATCGATGCCGTGCCGGCGCAGACCCTGTCGGTCAAGCGCGGCGAAATCCGTTTCGAGCACGTGCGCTTCAACTACAACGCGGAGACCCCGGTCATCGACGATCTGTCGCTGCACATCAGGCCGGGCGAACGCATCGGCCTGGTGGGGCGCTCGGGCGCGGGCAAGTCCACCGCCGTCAATCTGCTGCTGCGGTTCTTCGACCTGCAGAAGGGCCGGATCTTGATCGACGGTCAGGACATCGCGGCGGTGTCGCAGGTGAGCCTGCGGCGCCAGATCGGCATGGTGACGCAGGACACCTCGCTGCTGCACCGGTCGGTGCGCGACAACATCCTCTACGGCCGGCCGGATGCCGGCGAGGACGCCATGCGCAACGCCGCGGGTCGCGCCAAGGCAGAGGAATTTATTGTGACGCTCAGCGATGCCCACGGGCGGCGAGGATATGATGCGCACGTGGGCGAGCGCGGCGTCAAGCTCTCGGGCGGGCAGCGTCAGCGCATCGCCATCGCGCGCGTCATGCTGAAGGATGCGCCGATTTTGTTGCTGGACGAGGCCACCAGCGCCCTGGACTCGGAAGTGGAGGCGGCCATCCAGGAAACGCTGACGCTGCTCATGCGCAGCAAGACGGTGGTTGCCATCGCGCACCGGCTGTCGACCATCGTGATGATGGACCGCCTGATCGTGCTCGACGCGGGCCGGGTGATCGAGGAGGGCACGCACGACGAGCTGCTGGCCCGCAACGGCCTCTATGCCCGTCTGTGGGCCCATCAGAGCGGCGGTTTCCTGGGCGAACAGACGGTGGTGAACGCCTGAGTTCGCGTCCCGCCGGGCGCTCGGGATGCCGCCGCGCGCGACGCGCCTCGGGGCCGGCGTGTCGACGTGCGCGATGCGGCCGGCCTGGCGGGCGCTCCGGATGCCGCCGGGCCGTCAGCCCGCCGGTTCGCCCAGCGAGTTCGACCAGCGTTTCGGAGCTTTCAACGGCCACCAGCCGCAGCGCGGCATCCGCAGGACGTTGAGACGATCCGCCTGGGTGGCGAGCAGATCGTGCGAGAAGTCGACCGGGGTCAACTGCGCGTACACGCGGCGGATGGCCGCGGCGTGCATGGGGTCGGAGGAGGCGGTTCGCAGCGCCGCGCGCATGGCTTCGATGACGGCGTCGAAGCGGGGCCGAAACAGCGAGACCAAAGAGCTCAGCGACCCGCCGAAGATGAACGTGTTCCACAGGCCGCCCGAGTTGATGAGCTTGCGGGCCCGGCCGACGTCCGGTTCCTCCACGAATTCATAGACGCCCGTGGCCATCTGCATGGCGTCGTACCAGGGCACGATGTAACCCAGCCGGTCGTGAGGCCCCTCCGGCACCGCCCCGAGCAGGTACACCGGGCGCGCATCGCGCGTCATCCACTTGACCATGTCCGACAGCGACTGCGTGAACACGTGCTCGTCGCCGACCACGTGATCGGAGGGAAGGAACAAGATCTGCGCCTCGGGCGACACGCGCGTTTCGAGATGCATCAGCGCCAGCAGCACCTCGAATCCCGTGCCTTGATCGGAGGGCTGGAAGAACACGTTGTGCGCGGCGAGGTGGGACAGCGCGCCGCGGCGCCATTGCTCGGCCCGCCCGGCCACCACGGCGCCGATCTGATCGCCCGGCGAGATGGTCGCCGCCCGCTGCAGGGTGTCCGTCAGCGGATCCCGCTTCCTCGCGGGCGCAGGCTGGCGCGGCATGATGCGCACCGGCAGGCGCGCGTTGTCGCGCCGCGCCAATACCACGCACCATGGGCCGCTCTCGATCATCGTGGAAGTTCTCCGACCGGTTTCAGGGACTTGGTACATCCCCAGGCGGAATCACGTCCGCCCAAGCCGCGCATGTTACCTCCTTTTCGCCCGGGCGGGCGGCGAGGACCCATCCACCGGCGGGTTGCCCAGCCGGTGCGCATCTCCCGCCGGGGCGTCGCCGCGTTCGTAGGGCCTGGCCAGGACCATGTAGAGGCCGCCGAGCACCAGCACCGCGAGCGTGGTCACGAGGATGCCGTAGTTCACGTACCACGGCTCGGCCGGGCTGCGCGGCCACAGGATGTTCACGATGGCCCCGACGCCGTAGGCCAGCGCGACGAGGTTGACGGGCCAGCCCCAGCCCTCGAGGGTGTAGGGCCCCGCGGGCCGCCAGCCCTTCAGCCGGGCGAGCAGCGCCGCCAGCACGATCATCTGGAACGAGACGTAGATGCCCAGCGCCGCGAAGCTGATGATGGTGGCGATGGCGTCCTGCAACCACAGGGCCGAGAGCGCGATGGCCGACGGGATGGCGCCCATCACCACCAGCGCCGTGGCCGGTACGTGACTGCGCGGCGACATGCGGCTCAAGTAACGGCTGCCGAAGATCATGTGATCGCGCGCGTAGGCGAACAGCAGGCGGCTGGCGGCGGCCTGCAGGCTCAGGAGGCAGGAGACGAACGACACCAGCACCACGGCGATGACGGCGCGAAAGCCGTTGACGCCCATGGCGGCGCGCAGCAGCGTGACGATGGGGTCGGCGTCCTTTCCGGAGATGACGGCCGGGATGTCGGCGATGGACAGCACGAACGCCAGGCACACCCAGGAGGCGGCCGCGCCGCCGATGTAGATGGTCATGCGCATGGCCTTGGGGATCATGCGGCTGGCGTCCGGCGTCTCCTCGGCCACGTCGCCGCAGGCCTCGAAACCGTAGTAACAAAACATCGCCGCCAGCGCCGAGGCGAGGAACGCCGGAGCATAGTGTCCGTGGGGCGCCGTGAAGGAGGTGTCGAGCAGCACCGCGAGCGGCTGGTGGCGCGCGAACAGCAGCAGATAGCTGCCCACCACGATGGCGCCCACCAGCTCGCAGACGAAACCGAACATGGCAACCCGTCCCAGCCAGCGGGTGCCGCTCAGGTTGAGCAGCGTCGTCACCACGATCAGCGACAACGCGATCACCGTGGTGACGAGGGGCGTGCTCTGGGTGTCGAACAGCTGGGCGAGGTACGGCGCGATCCCCGTCGCCGCGCCGGCCATGGTGCAGCACAGGGCCCAGGCATACACCCACCCCGCCATCCACGCCCAGCGTTTTCCCATGAGCCGGCGCGCCCAGGGATACAGGCCGCCGGAGATGGGAAATTGCGAGACGATCTCGCCGAACACCAGGCACACCATGAACTGTCCCAATCCCACCAACAGGTAGGTCCACCACATCGGCGGGCCGCCGGCGATGAACGCGCCGGCGAAGATGGTGTACACCCCCACCACCGGCGAGAGATAGGTGAACCCCAGCGAGAAGTTCTCCCACTTCGACATGGTCCGGTCGAACTGGGACGTGTAGCCCAGCGCGCGCAGTTGCTCGGCATCGCGGTCCAACGGCAGCGCGGGGTCAGTCATCGAGGACCATCAGTACTTGTACTGGAAATCGACGCCCAGCGTGCGCGGCTGATTGGTGGACACGCGCGTGATGGCGTAGGTCTGCCACGCAAACACCGTGTTGTTGATGGTCTGCAGCGCCACCTTGTTCGTGAGGTTGGTGCCGAACAGCGCCACGGTCCACGGACCGCCCGAGATGCCCGCGCGCGCATCCACCAGGTTGTACGACGGCAGCGTCTGACGCACCGCCGCCTGGTCCTGGTTCGGCCCCACCAGCGAGCTCGCCACGTGGAACAGGCCGTTCCAGCGGTCGTTGATGGGCGCCATGTAATTGAGGCCGGCCACGGCCGTGTATTTGGGCACGTTGAGCACGCGGGTGCCCGGCGTGATGCCGGAGGCGCGGGCCGCCGCATTCGGATCGCTGATGTACGCCTGCGTGAACGTGCCGGACAGGTCCAGGGTCAGGCCCGTGGTGAGCAGCGCCGAGACCTCGAGTTCCGGGCCGTAGGACTTGGCGTTGCCGGCATTGGTGTTGTACGGGTAGCCGCAGGTGAGCGACAGCACCTGCTGAATCTTGTCCCACTTGATGTAGTAGAAGTCCGCGTTGACGGTGAGACGCCGGTCGGCGAAGCGCGCCTTCTCGCCGACTTCCGCGCTCCACACCGAGTCGGGGCTGTAGCTGGGCTGGGAGCTGACCGCCACGGTGCCCACGCCGCAGTTGTAGGCGAACGGGTTGACGGCGAGCACCGCTGCGGTGGGCAAAGGAATCGGCAGGTTGAACCCTCCGGGCCGCGATCCCTTGGCCACGGTGCCGTACACCGTCAGATCCGGCGTGGGCTCATAGGCGATGTTCACCTTCGGCAGCACCGCATTGCCGTTGGCGCTCTGCGCGAGAATGGTGTGATCCTGGTTCACCGACGCCGTGCCCAGACCGGCCTGGTTGGCGAAGTTCTCGATGGAGAAATGGTAGAAGCGCAGCCCCGCGGTGAGCTTCAGATCGTCACGAATCTTGTACGTGCCCTCGCCGAAGATGGCCGTCTGCTTGAGCACGTTGGGATTGTCGTCGTTGAACACCACGCCGTTCGGATTGGCCGCCTGTGCGGTGGGGTAGGGAGGCAGGGTGGGATCCGGATAACGCAGCGTGCTGTTGGCGGGCACCGGCGTTCCCGCCGGGCACGAACCGGCCACGGGGTTCGCCGCCGACGGCAGTCCGCAGGTCAGCGCGGTCGCGAAGCCCGGCGCCTGGTTGTAGGTGCGGTAACCCGAGTGCAGATCCGCGAAATACAACCCGCCCACCCACTCCAGGGGGCCGGCCTTGGCCGACGTGAGGCGCAGCTCCTCGCTGAACTGGCGGGTGGGGTCCACCTCGACGTACAGGTTCTGAATGAAATTGGCCACGTAGGCGCCGTTCACCAGGTGCGTGAGATTGTTGATGTTCTGCAGCGCCTCGGTGGAATCCGTGGATTGCAGGACCTCGCGCGACCAGAAGCTGGTGGCGGAGGTGAGATTGGCGAAGCCCATGTCGTACTCGATCTTCAGGCTGCCCAGCCGGAAGTAGTCGTGGTACGGCTCCTGCTGATCGTAGGGCTGGTAGATGGCGAGGCCGCCCGGCTGCTCCTGGAAATTGTTGTAGCCGTCGGCGCGGATGTCCTGGTACATGACGGTGCCCGTGATGGACAGCGCATCGGACGGCTTCACCAGCAGGCTGGCGCGCGCCGACGCGAAGCGCTCGATGTTTGATCCCTTGACGTCGTTCTGCACGGGCGCCGCCGCCACGTTGCCGCGATCACAGTAGTAGGCGCCGCAATTGGCCGGCGCCCCCGCGGTACCCGTGGGCGCCGTGGGGGCCGGGAACGTACCGGGCTGCGCCACGATGCGATCGATCCAGCCGCTCACGTACTTGTCCGTGGTCACCACGCGCAGCGCCGCGATCTCGCCCACCGGCAGGTTCAGCATCAGGCTGCCGCCGCCGTTCACGCTGCCGTGCGAGGTGTGCGAGGCGTTGATGTCCGTCGCCGCCTCGTACGTGCCGAGCTTGGGCTGATTCGTCGCGAGACGGATGGTGCCGCCCATGGACCCCGAGCCGTACAGCGTGCCCTGCGGACCGCGCAGCACCTCCACGTGATTCAGGTCGAACAGGTCCGGATCGATCACCGTGCGCCCGTTCAGTGCCACCGCGTTCGCCGACAGCGGCGTCTCGTCGAGATAGAAGCCCACCGTCGCCGCGGTCCCGCCGCCGGCGGACAGGCCGCGAATTTCGTACTCGGTCTGCCCGGGTCCCGCGGTCCGGATCGAGATGCCGGGCACCTTGGCCGCGATGTCCTCCACCGTGGTGATGCCCTGCGAGAGCAGTTGATCGCCGCTGATGGCCGTCATGCTGATGGCCGTTTCCTGCACCGTGGAGTTGCGCTTCTCCGCCGTCACCACGATCTCATCCAGGCCGGTCTCGCCGCTCGCCGCGGTTGCCGTCGCCGTCGCCGCCACCGCCGGTGCCCCGCCCGCGAGGACGGACCCCGCCCCGCCCGTCAACCAGAGCGCAATCGTCACGCACCGTGCAACGCGTTCCGTTCCATACGGCAGATACTTCATGACATGAACTCCTCGTGCATCCCTGGGCTGCTGCGGCGGGTGGCCGACAACCATCGTCAATTCGTAACATAGGGTTTACTGACACGCAAGTTTATTGCACAACAAGCACTCATCCGCACGAGCTCTCGCGCGCGAAAAAAAATCCTGCCACCGCGCAAGGCCGTGCGTGCGCGACCGTCCCCCGTCGCCGCACGGTTCCGGGGCGCTCGCCGCATGAACCTGCCCGGGAACAGGGCGCGATGCACGAGCGACGTTCGACGGACGCCGCGACCGCACCGTCCCGCGATTCGCCTACAATGCGGCGCGACCGGCTCCCGACCTTCACGAGGTGGTGAAAACACGATGAATCCTTTCTCTGCATTCGCCGCACCGGCCGCGGCGTGCCGCGCGGCTGCTCCGGTCGTCGAGCCGATATAAACATCTTGCGAGTGCGCGCCTGGTGCAGCCTGATGCTGCGGTTCTGGACGCTGCGCAGGGCGGACGGCGTGCCCGGCGGCAGTCCCGTGCCGGCCATCGCGCTCGCCGCCACGCTCTGGCTGGCGGTGTGGGCCGGCATCGATTGGTGGGACCGCCAGCCCGCGCCGCAGCCGTATGCCGAGGGCGTGCCGGTGCTGGCGTGGTACGCCCTGGCGGTGCTGGCGCTGGCCGGCCTGGTGCGCGGACGCTCGACGCCGTCTCCCGCGTTCGGCGCGGCGGTCGCCCTGGCGATCGGACTGCTGCCGCCGGCCCTGCTGCTCGCGGCGCTCGATCTGTGGGCCGACCCCCGCTGGTTCTGGGGCGCCGCCGTGCTGCTCGCGCTCTACGTGCCGCTGTACCTGGCCCGCGGACTGCACGCGCTGACGGGCGCGCGGCAGCGCGCCGCCGCCTTGGCGGGCAGCGTGCTGGTGCTGGCATTCGCCTGGCTGAGTGATTTCACCGATGCGGTTCCCGACGTCTGGCTGCCCGCCGAAACGGCGGCGGTGTCCGATCAGGAACTGGCCGATCGCGAAACCGCCCTGTTCGAGCAGTCGGACCGCATCGATCGAGCGCTGCAGTCGGTGGAGCGCGATGCTTCGCCGCGCCCGCAGGCCTTCTTCGTGGGATTTGCCGGTGTCGGTGCCGAAAAGGTGTTCGCGCAGGAAATCGGCCTGGCGTCGCGCGTGATCGGCGAACGGTACGGAAGCGCAGCGCGACAGATTTTATTGATCAACGACGAACGGGATCTGGAGAGCCAGCCGCTGGCCAGCGTTTCGGGCCTGAGCTACGCCTTGCAGGGTCTGGGATCGACGATGAAGACGGATCGCGACGTGCTGTTCCTGGCGATCTCCTCGCACGGGTCGAGCGATCCCTCGATCGCGGTGGCGAATGCGCAGATGCCCTTCACGGACCTCACCCCCGAGGATCTGGCGGATGCCTTGCGTGACGCCGGCATCCAATGGCGCGTGATCCTGGTGTCGGCGTGTTATGCGGGCGGCTTCATCGAACCGCTGCGCGATGCGCGCACCATCGTGATCACCGCCGCGGCGCCGGACCGGACCTCGTTCGGTTGCTCGAGCGACAGCGATCTGACGTATTTCGGCGAGGCGTTCTATCGGGATGCGCTGCCCGACGCCACGTCGTTGCGCGATGCCTTCGAGAAGGCGAAGACCGCCATCGCGGCGCGCGAGCGCGACGAGGGCGAGACGCCGTCGAATCCCCAGGCATTTTTCGGCACGGAGATCGAAGCGCATCTCGACGCCATGCGCTCCGCCGACCCGGCGCGTTGAGCGGGCGCCCCGCAGCGCGGGGTCGGGGCCAGGCACGGCGTCAGGGCGAGGCGCATGCCGTGGTGCGCACGCGCAGCACGGCCTCCTGCGAGAACTCCGCCTTGTAGCGGTTCACGATGGCGAGGACGTCGCGATCGCTGGCCGGATCGTCGCCATGCACCAGTTCGAGCACGTAAGAACTCTCGCGCACGACCTGGCCGTCCGCCGACTGCCAGTGCCCGGACCCGGTCCACACCGTGAGTCCCCGGGGAAAGCGCGGCGTCACCGCGGTGTCCAGGAAGGTGCGCCATTGGTCGGCCGACACCGCGCCCTCGGGCATGGCCGTGCCGAAATACAGCACGTCGTTGATCACCGTGTGCTCGGCCGGACCGCACGCCGGCCGGCGCGTGCTGCAGGCGCCCAGCGCC
>CAZZWZ010000129.1:3543-9560 GCA_964657955.1 uncultured Steroidobacteraceae bacterium | reverse complement strand
GCGGGTGGCCTGCGGCGATCGGTCCGGATGCCGGCCGCGGGCCGCCACCACATCGTCGACCGTGAGCGCAGCACCCGCATCCGTGTTGGCGCGCCCGCCGGCCAGATAACTCAGCACGGCCGCGATCTCCGCCTCGCTCAATCCCGACTGCGCCGGCATCACGCCGCGGTAGGCTACGCCGCCCACCTTCAGGTCGCCCATCAGCCCGGTGGTGACCACCATCACCAGGTAATCCCGCCCCGCCGGCGTGGCGGCGAACGCGCCGATCTGTTCGTGCAGCGAAGGAAACGAGCCGGGAATACCCGCCGCCTGCGGACCATGGCACACCGCGCAGCGCCCGGCGAACACGCCGGCGCCCGACACGGCCGTCTGTGCACCACCGGGTGCGGACCAGACGGCGAGTGCCGGCAGCAGCACAAACCCCAGCCTACTTTTGATCAAGCGCCACCCCCAGGATGATGGCCGTGGAGCAGGTGTACGACTGGCTCTGCGTGCCGAAACACCAGGTGACCTCGTTGTTGTTCTGCGGACGCACCACCGGTCGATCGCCCTGATTGTTCTGACAGGCGCACCGGCCCCAGGCCACGCCGCCGCAGCAATCGTTGTACGAGATGATGTAGTTGCGCTGGTCGGCCGGATTGCGGCAGGTGCCGATCCAGGTGATGGGCGACATTTCCGTGCCCGGCGGGCAGGAGTTGACGCTGCCGCCGTAACACGCGCACAGCGAGCCGTCGATGGCACAGTAACGCCAGTAGTCGCACTTGGTCGGATCGCCGGGGTCCTGCGGATTGCCGGAGCTCTGCGGCGGCCTCTGACCCGAATTGGGGTCGGCGGGGGACCCGCTGCCCTCGCCCTCCCCGCCCCGCGCCACCGGCAACAGCGGCAACGCGGCCGCGCCGGCCAGCAATCCGCCCACCACGGTGAACAAACTGCGCCGCGAGGTCCGGCTGGCGAAACCGCGCAGCGCCTTTTCCGCGAATCGATCGAATTGGCCCACCTCAATCTCCCGAAGACGCGCGCCTCTGGCCGCGCCGGCCGAGGAACTGCTGAATGTTGCCGACACCGGTTTCCTTCGCGATGAACAAGCTCTCCAGATGCTCGCGCGTATTGACGAGACCGGCGGACGACAGGTGTCCCAGCTCGTCGATGAGCACGGCATACGGCAGTTTGGCCACGCCGTAGCTGCGGCCCAGCTGTTCGGACACCACGTAGGGAAATTTTTCCAGGTGCTTCTCGCGCACGAAGTCACCGTGCCGGTCGGCCGCACCGTCGCTGGCCAGGATGAACTCCAACCAGTGACCCTCGGCCTTCTGCGCCGAGCGCAGCGCCGGCAGCAACGCCTCGCACACCATGCAGTCGGGCGACACGAACAACAACAGCTGGCTCCGCCCGCCGCGCACCCCGCCGATGTGCACCGTCGCACCGTCGAGCGCCGGCAGCGCGAGCACGGGCGCGGGATCGCCGGGTTTCAGCGTCTGCCGCAGCGACAGGGCGCCGGCGGGCGCGATACGCTGGTGCAGCACGCCGATCTGTCGCGCCAGCGCCAGGCAAACGAAGCCGAGCAGCAGCAGGCCGATCCACAGGACGATTTGCGATGCGATCAGGAAACTCATGCGGCCTCCCCGCGGCGCAGCGGCGGCAAGTTCAGCACTTGGTCCAACGCGCCGTACAGTGCGAGCAGCGCGAATCCCGCGAGCACCTGCGAAACCTGCACCACGACCGTCGTCGATGCCCCCCGCGGCACCCACGTGCCCGCCGCCAACGACGGGCCGTCCGTCAGCGACGCGCACGCCACGCCCAGGGCCAGCGCCAACAACACGCTGTTGCGCGCCACGTGATACGAACCCAGCCTGCCGCGCGATGCGCCGAAGCTGCAGCCGCAATCCACGTCGGCCCGGTCCTGCCGGATGGCGCGCAGGATGAGCACCAGGTACGCCGCCCACACGGCCGTGGCAAGCAACGCGCCCGGCAGGCGCAGTCCCGGCAGCCAGAGCATGGCGGCCGCCGCCAGCTCGACCGCCACGATCCCGGCCAGCGCGGGCGCCAGCGCCACGTTCAATCCGGCGAACCGGTGCAGAACCGTGAGCAGATGATTCCACCGGAGCATCTTGTGCACGGCGGATGCCGCGAGCAACAGCGCCTGGAAAGCCGCGGCCTGCACCGCCAGCAGCGTCGTCGTCTCCCCCGGCACGCGCCAGACCTCCATCAACGCACCGGCTCGATCTGCATGCGGGTGTGAAACCCCGGCAGGTCCAGGCTGCGCAGCAGGCTGCCCGTGAGGGGATCGTAGACGTCCAAGCGCTCGCCCGCCTGCACCAGCAACGACGGCTCCGGAGCATGCGTCAGGGCGATGGACGAGCCGGGACGCACCAGACGCAGACGCCTGACGCGCGTCTTCGACGCCGCGTTGTACACCCATACCTCGTTGGCCGGGTCCTTGTGCGTACCTTCGTGAGCCTCCGCCTGCATCAACACGTACAGCAATTTTTGCTCGTCGCTCGCGATCAATTGCCAGCCGCTGGGGCGCCACTGCGCCGCCGTCTCGGCATCCGTTTCGAGACGCCATGCCGGCAGGATCTTCGGCTCATCCCCGTGCAGGTCGATGGGCTGCACGCGCCCGCCGAGGCTGGGGAAGTAGCGCACGCCGCCCAAGGTCGTCGTGGCGGTGAACAGCGGATCGGTGTCCAGCAGGTTGAACGGCTTGGATTCACTGCGACCGGCCACCGCGCCGCCGGCATCGAGCTTGACGGTCAGCAGGGTGCCGCTCGCGCACAGCGTCGCGAAGCCACGGGTGCCACTGGGATACACCAGCGAACAGCCGGGAATCTCGATTTCACCCAGCGTCCGACGCTTCACCAGGTCGACGACCGTCACCGACGAGGCGGGGGTGAAATTGAACACCAGCGCCATGCGCTGCTCGTCCGTGAACGCGATCAACCCCTCCATGGCCGTGATGAGCGCCCGCTTGGCGCCGGGCAGCACGATCTCCCCCGTGGGCTCGAAGCTCTGCGCATCGTAGATCGTAATGAAGTCGGTGCGTACGCCGCGCACCCCGCGCGACCAGACGGTGTCGGCAACGTAAATCTCGGGACGTTTGGCCGAAACCAGCAGCGTGGCCGAGTCGTGCGCCTGCAGCTGGCCCCGGACTTCGCGGCTGTCGGCGCCCACGTTGCGCAGCTCGATCCGATCGCCGGCGTAGTTGAGAAAACTCCATGTCGTGGGGTAGTGCTCGGGGAGCCGCTCCACCTTGGGGATGGTTTCCGCCGGCAGCGGATTGGGAAATTCGACGGTGTCGGCCGCCGCCCCGAATCCTGCAAGAACCCCGCACACGAACATCCCGGAAACACTCGTTCTCATCGCGCCAAGCCTCGTCGCAATCGCCACCGCGGAGCTGCCGCGTGATTTTCAGTCTACGTGAACGGCCGCCGGCTGAATACTCCGACGCGCCAACAGGTATATTCGAACCATGAACTTCGCGCAAACCGTGTTCTATCTGGCCATCGGCCTCGCCGTGCTCGCCTTCGCGCTCGGCGCCCTCCGAGCGGCACGGCGCGGCCGGGGTCTGCGGCCTCCCACGCTCGTCGAAGGACTCGTCGGCTTCACCGTGGCCTTCTTCGACACGCTGGGCATCGGCTCCTTCGCCCCCACCACCGCCATTCTCAAGTTGCGCAGGATGGTGCCCGATGAATTGATCCCGGGGACGCTCAACGTGGGACTGACGCCGGCCGCCATCGCCGAATCGCTGATCTTCGTCACGGCCATCGTCGTCGAGCCGGCCCTGCTCATCGCCATGGTGGCGAGCGCCACGGTGGGCGCCTGGCTGGGTGCGGGGGTGGTCGCGCGTCTGCCGCGACGTGCCATCCAGATCACCATGGGCGTGGCCCTGATGATCGCCGGCGGCGTCTTCACCGCCGTGAACCTGGGCGCATTGCCGGGAGGCGGCGTCGCGATGGGTCTCGGCGGATGGCGATTCGGGCTGGCCGTTGCGTTGAATTTCGTGCTCGGCGCGCTGATGAGCGCGGGCATCGGGCTCTACGCACCGTGCATGATCGCCCTCGCGCTGCTGGGCATGCATCCGCTCGCGGCATTTCCCATCATGATGGGCGCATGCGCCCTGCTGCAACCGGTGGCCAGCCTGCGCTTCTTCCAGTCCGACGCCTTTGCCTGGGGCCCCTCGCTGGGATTGGCCCTCGGCGGCGTACCGGGCGTCCTGGTGGCCGCCTACATCGTCAAGTCGCTGCCGCTGAGCGCACTCCGCTGGCTGGTGATCGTGGTCATCGCCTACGCCGCCTTCGCGATGCTGCGTTCGGCCGCCCGTCATCGGCCTCTCGCCGTTCGATCCCTATGACCATCGAACTGCGCAAGGCGACGCTGACCGACATCCCGGCGCTCGAGTCGCTGATCGCGCGCTCGGCACGGGGACTGAGCACCGGGGAATATCGTCCCGAACAGGTCGAGGGCGCGCTGCGCGGGGCATTCGGCGTCGATTCGCAGCTGCTCATCGATGAAACCTACTTCGTTGCCGAGGAAGCGGGCAGCATCGTGGGTTGCGGCGGCTGGAGCTTTCGTTCGACCTTGTTCGGCGGGGATGCCCGCACCGGCCGCGACGGCACGCTGCTCGATGCGCGCACGCAGGCGGCGAAGATTCGCGCATTCTTCGTGGACCCCGCGCACGCGCGCCGCGGGATCGGCACGCTGCTGCTGGAGCGCTGTGAGCGCGAGGCGCAGGCCCGCGGATTTCGCGACGTCGAACTCATGGCGACGCTGCCGGGCGTGAAATTGTACTCGGCACGCGGCTACGCGGGGTCCGAGGTGGTGCGCTACGCAGTGGGTCCCGACGAGAACATCGAATTCATTCCCATGCGCAAGCGGCTGGAGGCACGCGCCGGCGGTCCCGGTGCGCCGGAGGCGGCTTCGGCGAAGCCAACCTGAAGCCCGCCCTCCACATCGAGTATCCTTCTGGTCCTTACAGGCGGCAGGAGTACCGGCGGCGATGCAGACACCCATTCCAGCCACGCTGATTCCGGGGGACGGAATCGGACCCGAAATCGTCGATGCCACCCTCGCCGTGCTCGATGCGCTCGGCGCACCGTTTCATTGGGACCGGCAGATCGCCGGCCTGGAAGGCGTGAAAACCGCAGGCGATCCGTTGCCGCGGACCACCATCGACAGCATCCGGCGCACGCGTCTTGCCCTGAAGGGCCCGCTCGAAACCCCGTCCGGCGGCGGCTATCGCTCGTCGAACGTCCGGCTGCGCGAAGAGTTCAAGTTGTTCGCGAATCTGCGGCCCGCCCGAACACTGGTGCCGGGGGGTCGATTCGACGGTGTCGATCTCGTGGTGGTACGCGAAAATCTGGAGGGCCTGTACATCGGTCACGAGCATTACATCGAGATCGACGACGATCCGCACGCGGTGGCCATGGCCACCGGCATCAACACCCGCCAGGGCAGCCGGCGCCTGCTGGAATTCGCCTTCGCGCATGCCGTGGCCGCCGGGCGCCGCAAGGTGACCATCGTGCACAAGGCCAACATCATGAAGGCACTGACCGGCATCTTCCTGGAAACCGGTCAGGAGTTGTACGAGCGCAGGTACAAGGGTCGCTTCGTTCTCGACACGGTCATCATCGATGCCTGCGCCATGAAACTGGTGCTCAATCCCTGGCAATTCGACGTCCTCGTCACCACCAATCTCTTCGGTGACATTCTGTCCGACCTGGTCGCCGGCCTCGTCGGCGGCCTGGGCATGACCCCCGGCGCCAACATCGGACCGGATGCCGCCATCTTCGAGGCCGTCCACGGTTCCGCCCCCGACATCGCCGGCAAAGGCATCGCGAATCCCACGGCCTTGATGCTGGCGGCGGCCATGATGCTCGAACACTGCAGGATGCCGGAGTTGGCGCTGCGCCTGCGCGACGCGTTGAGCAAAGCCCTCACCATCGACGGTGTCCGGACCGGGGATCTCGGCGGGCGTGCGAGCGGCGCGGAGTTCACGCGCGCCGTGGTCGCCCGCATCGCCA
>CAZZWZ010000129.1:0-3533 GCA_964657955.1 uncultured Steroidobacteraceae bacterium | reverse complement strand
GCGAAGTGACCGAGCTGCTCCTCGCACTCGGCGTAGTTCCGGAGCGAGCCGAGCCCGTCCGGATAGATCTTCCACGCCTTCGCGAAGAGCGGCGCCGCCGTCCCGCAGTCGTTCGCGGCGCGGAGGTCACGCGCGCCGTGGTCGCCCGCATCGCCAATGGTTGAGCCGGCCGGCATGGCCGCTGTGACGCCCACGCCTGCCGCCGCCGCGACGGCACACGTGGCTCCACGCGTGGCAGCGCCCGCGCCTGCGCCCGCGATCATCTCCATCGTCAACCTGACGAAATCCTATGCATCGGGCGTGCATGCGCTCAAGCCCATCAATCTCGACATCGCGAAAGGGGAGATTTTCGCCCTGCTCGGTCCCAATGGCGCCGGCAAGACCACGCTCATCAACATCATCTGCGGCATCGTCACACCCACCACCGGCACGGTCACCGCCGACGGCCACGACATCGTTCGCGATTATCGGGCCGCGCGCGCGATGATCGGCCTGGTGCCGCAGGAGCTGACCACGGACGCGTTCGAGACGGTGTGGGCCACGGTGTCCTTCAGCCGCGGCCTGTTCGGCCGCGCGCCGGATCCCGGTTACGTCGCGCAATTGCTGAAGGACCTGTCCTTGTCCGACAAGCGCGACGCCAAGATCATGTCGCTCTCCGGCGGCATGAAACGCCGCGTCATGATCGCCAAGGCATTGTCACACGAGCCCGAGATCCTCTTTCTGGACGAACCCACCGCCGGCGTCGACGTCGAACTGCGGCGCGACATGTGGAATCTGGTGCGGCGCCTGAGAGACCGCGGCGTCACCGTCATATTGACCACGCACTACATCGAAGAGGCCGAGGAAATGGCCGACCGCATCGGCGTCATCGACCAGGGCGGCATCGTCCTCGTCGAGGAAAAGATGAAACTGATGAAGAACCTCGGCAAGAAGCGGCTCACCCTGCAGCTGACCCGGCCGCTGGAGGCCATCCCGGCGGCGCTGGAGGCGTGGCAGATGGAACTCAAGGCCGGTGGCAACGAACTCGTCTACACCGCCGGCAACGACGCCACCATGGACATCTCGATGCTTCTGAAGCAGATGGACGAGGCGCACATCGCGATCAAGGATCTGCAGACCCACCAGAGCTCGCTCGAGGACATCTTCGTCAGCCTGGTCAGCACGCGCCGATGAACCCACCCGCCGCCACCGGCCCGGCCGCTTCCGCCCGCATCGCCTTCAACCGCCACGGCGTCTGGGCCATTTACAAATTCGAAATCGCGCGGGCCTTGCGCACGGTGGTGCAGAGCCTGGTCACCCCGGTGATCACCACCTCGTTGTATTTCGTGGTGTTCGGCGCCGCCATCGGGTCGCGCATGACCCCGGTGCACGGCGTGAGCTACGGCGCCTTCATCGTGCCCGGCCTCATCATGCTCGCCTTGTTCACCGAAAGTCTGTCGAACGCCTCGTTCGGCATCTACTTCCCCAAATTCACCGGCACCATCTACGAAATCTTGTCCGCGCCCATCTCCTATTCGGAAATCGTCATCGCCTACGTCGGCGCGGCCGCCTCCAAATCCATCGTTCTGGCTTCCGTGATACTGGCCACCGCCTCGCTCTTCGTTCCGATCCGGATCGTGCATCCGGTTTGGATGGTGGCATTCCTGTGTCTGACCGCGGTGACCTTCAGCCTGTGCGGTTTCATCATCGGGCTCTGGGCCAAGGGATTCGAGCAGCTGCAGCTCATCCCCATGCTCATCATCACCCCGCTGACGTTTCTCGGCGGCGCCTTCTATTCCATCAGCATGCTGCCGCCGGCATGGCACACCTTCAGCCTGTTCAACCCCATCGTCTACCTGATCAGCGGCTTCCGGTGGTGCTTCTACGGCATCGCGGACGTGGACGTTCGCACGAGCTTCGGCATCACCATCGGCTGTTTCGGGCTGTGCCTGCTGACGATCGCGCGGATCTTCAAGACGGGATATCGGATCAAGAATTGAAAGAGGGCGTCAGCCATGCGCTGACGCCCCGTATCGGCGGTGCCCGACTCAATCCCTGAATTAAAACTTGAAGTGCACCCGCGCGTAATAAAACCCGCCGTCGATGCCAAAAGGCGAGAAAGGCGGGTATTTTTCGACGGCGGCATTGTCGAATCCTGCCGCTTCGACGGCGGTGTTCGCGGGATTGATCTGATTCGGATACCGATTGAAGAGGTTATTGGCGCCGATGGCCAGCGTCAAATGCTCCATGAGATTCACTCCCAGCTCCAGATTGGTGATCGCAACGGTGCCGATGTGGTCGGTGTAGTAGTACAACCCGCCGCTGTAAGTCGCACACGGATTGCCATACGGTTTCGTGGATGTATCGCTGTCGGGATTGTCACAAGACGAACTTTTGCCATAGATGATTTCGTGCAGGTCCACGTAATATTGGCTGACCGTGTAGTGCGCCCCCAAATTAACCGTGATTCGGGGCGACTGACTGGTGAGCGCCGTGACGGCCTGCGCATCGAACAACGGCTGCCCGCCGATCTGCGGCGTTCCACTGAGCACCCGGGTTGCAACCGTGTAATTGTACGATCCACCAACCGAGTAATCGATGTGCCCGAAGGGATAGTCCTGCGGGCTGGCCAGCGTAAAGTCGACGCCTCGCGTGCGCGAATCGATACCGTTCGCGAAGAGATTGACGCCCGTATTGCCGTTGGCGAGCACGGCCGGGTCGATGGAAAGTCCGCTTGCGGCGATCGCGGCTGTGACGTTTGCCGCGCCGGGATACGGCGTAGCGCCCGGGAGCGGCGAATTGCTGGTCTGTCCATTGATGTTGCCGCTGGCGACGATGCGATTGGTGACCAGGATCTGATAGGCGTCGATCGTTGCCGTGAGGGACTCGAGCGGGCGGAACACCACGCCGAAGCTGATGTTGGTCGAGCGCTCAGGCTTGAGTCCGCCTCCCAGCCCGAGGAGCCCGGTGCCTGGTCCGTCCGGCGCCAACTGCACGAAAGCGGTGGTCGGACCGACGTTGACGTTTGTGTAGTGTTCCTCGGCAAGGGTCGGAGCACGGAAGCCGGAGCTGACCGTGCCACGCAGGGCGATCATCGGATTGAAGTCGTAGCGGGCGGTAAACTTGCCAACGGTCGCATCGCCGAAGTCGGAATAGGCTTCGTAACGTGCCGCGGCATCCAATTTGAGCCCGTCGATCGGCGTCGCAGCGAAGTCTATGTAGCCGGCATCGCTGTGTCGTGCGGCATTGGTGGCGATGATCGCAGAGTAGCCCGGGAAGGACTGCGCACCGCCCCCGATGTAAGAACTCGGCTCGCCGGGTCCCAGCACCCAGGTCTCGCGGCGGTGCTCGGCGCCGAAGGCCACCGTGAGGGGTCCGGCCAAACCGATGTTCAAATCCTTGCTGAAGTCCAAAGTGGTCGTGGATTGAGTTGAGATGAACTTGCCGTCATAGAAATTTGTGGGCGTGCTGCCCGTGTCGGCGTACAGGGTCGCGTTGGCCGAATCGATACTGATCTCACCCAGATTAACCAGCGCGAAATAGTTGTCGCCGGA
>CAZZWZ010000128.1:0-9567 GCA_964657955.1 uncultured Steroidobacteraceae bacterium | reverse complement strand
TGCCAAGGCGGGGACGGCCGCGCCCAAACGCCGCAAGGCGAAGGCCGCCGCGGCTTGACAGGCTGACGGCCGGACGGCCCGAGGGGCTGACGATCTGACGACCTGAGGTCGTCCCCGGCCGGGGGTTCATCGGACTGCCGGCAGCCCGGCAGAGGCCACCGGCCGGCCGGTCAGCCGTTGCGTTCCAACCCGTCGGTCAGGCCGCCAGCCCGGCGAAGGCATCGCGGGTCATGTTCTCGGGCTCCCCGCCGGTGGTGACCACGTTGTCTTCGATGCGAATGCCGCCATACGGCCGCAGTTCATCCACCACCGCCCAATCGATGAGCGAGCGCTTGTCGCTGTCGTGTGCCGCCGCGAGCAGCGAGTCGATCAGGTACAGACCGGGCTCGACGGTCACCACCACGCCCGGTTCCAGCCTTCGCGTGAGCCGCAGGTACGGATGGCCCTCCGGTCGCGGCCGCTCGTCGCCGTTCAAATCGCCCATGACGCCCCCCACGTCGTGCACCTGCAGTCCGAGCAGATGACCGATGCCGTGCGGGAAGAACACGCCGGTGACGCCGCGCTCCAGGGCCTCCTGGCCCGCGATCCGGGTCAGACCGATCTCGTGCATGCTGTCGCCGAGCACGCGGTGGGCCGACAAATGCACGTCGCGGTAGTCCTTCCCCGGCAGGATTTCCGCGCACAGCCGCAGCTGCGCCCCGTTCAACGATTCGATCAGGTCGGCGAAACGTCCGGGCTGCGCGGCATGGGTGCGGGTGACGTCCGCGGCGTAGCCGCGGTGCTGCGCGCCGGCGTCGATCAGGAATGAACGCAGCGTCCCGGGAGTCTGCCGTGCGAGGTGCTGATAATGCAGCACCGCCGCGTGTTCGTTGTACGCCACGATGTTGTTGTATGGCATCTCCTCCTCGCGCTGCGCGCAGGCCTCGAGATAGCGCATGTGCGCGTCGTACTCGGAGGCGCCGCGACGGAAAGCCGCGAGCGCGGCGCGGTGACCACGCGCCGCCAGCATGCTCGCGCGGCGCATGCACGCAAGCTCGTAGGGTGTCTTCACGGCGCGGTCGTAGTGCAGCCGGTCCAGCAATCGGGGCGGGTTGAGCGCATCCGCGTCGACGTCGGGAAACGCCCGCCGTGGCCCGATGAAGGCCACCCGGCCGAGGGACGCCCAGTGCGCCGGCGCTTTCGCGGGATCGGTCAACGGCGTCAAATCCACGGCGCCGGTCCAAGGGTCCGTCGGGATGGCGGGCGGCATGTGCCAGTAATCGCGGGGCTGATGAAACAACAGGTGCGGGTGCCTGCCGGGTGCGTAGACGAGCACACTGTGCGGATTGTCCGTGACCGGCACCCAGGCTTTGAAATGCGGATTGACCTTGAAGGGGTAATCTTGATCGTCGAGGAACTGCACGGGAGGAATGCCCGCTTGAACCACCAGTGCGTCGAACCCGGCGGCGGCCAACGACCGGTCGGTGCGCGACATCAGAACTTTCAGATGTTCGGGGTAGAGGTCATCCACCGTGATTTCGTTCACTCGAGCACCTCGTTCCTGCGGTCCAGCCCAAGCCGTGAAGTATGCGCCGGCGATGCCGAGAGCTACAGAGCCGGCACCACCAGGGCCGGTGCCCCTTGACGTTACAGCCCGTCCATGAACCGCGAAAGGGATATGAAAGTGAGGCGAAACACTCTAAAATCGGTCGCGATGTCGGGGTGGAAGCCCATGACGACCGCTTGCCCAACACGTTTTACCATTAAATATTCCCGGGGTATCGATAGATGAAGACCAAACTTGCTTTAAGCGCTTTCGTCGCTGCAATGGTGTTAAGCGCCTGTGGCAGCAAGACCGAGGCTCCTGCGCCCACCACCGACACGACGCCGCCGCCTGCCGCTCCCGCGGATTCCGCCGCGTCCGCCGCCGCCGATTCGGCTGCTGCTGCGAGTGCTGCCGCGGATGCCGCGTCGTCGGCCGCTTCCGCCGCCGCCGCACCGAAGCAGTAAACTGCCGGCGCGGTGAGCTTGTGCGCCCGAGCGGGCGGCCCGTCGGCCGACCCGCTCGGGCCTTGTCTTTTGTAAGGCCGGCGTCTTTCGTGGGGTCAGGAAAGCGCTCTCACTTCGCGGCCGCCCGTTCCGCGTCGATGCACCCGGCCACGTAGGCCACGTTCTGCGGCATGATGCCGGCCAGGTTCATGCGGCTGTCGCGCGTCATGTAAATATGGTGACGCTCGCGAAGCCGGTCCACCACCTCCGGCGACACCCCGAGCAGCGAAAACATTCCCTTTTGCCTGCGAATGAAATCGAACGTCGTGTTCCCGGCCGTCGTGCTGAGGTGCTCGGCCAGCAGCCTGCGCATGTCGGCGATGCGGCCGCGCATGGCCGACAGTTCGGCGACCCAGTCGCCGCGCAACGCCGGATCGGTGAGAACGAGCGCGGCGATGGCGGCGCCGTGATCCGGCGGCATCGAATAGATGCTTCGCGCGATCTGCAGCATGTGGCTCATCACGGCATCCGCACGCGAGGCGTTTTCACCGATCACGATCAGGGCGCCCACCCGCTCGCGGTACAGTCCTAGATTCTTCGAATACGAAGTCGCGATCAACACCTCGGGCAGGCGTCCGGCCAGTTCGCGCACGCCGGCCGCGTCGGTGTCCAGATCGTCGCCGAATCCCTGATAGGCCATGTCCAGCAGCGGCACGAGCCGCCGGCGCTCCAGCAGCGCCAGCAGCGATTGCCATTGTGGCAACGTCAGATCGGCACCGGACGGATTGTGACAACAGGCATGCAACAGCACCACGTCCCCCGGCGCGGCGGCGTCCAGGCGCTCCAGCATGGCGTCGAAGCGCAATTCATGCGCTGCGGCATCGTAGTACGGGTACCGCTCCAATCGCAGCCCGGAGCTTCCCAGCAGGGGAATGTGGTTGCCCCACGTGGGATCGCTCACGTGCACGGCCGCCGCGGGCGTGGCGGCACGGATGAGTTCGGCCGCCACCCGCAACGCGCCGCAACCCCCCGGCGCCTGGATGGTGCGCGTCCGTCCGGCGATGCGCCCGCGGACGTCGCCGAGGGTGAGGTCGGTGACGGCGTCGTTGAATTCCTCGCGGCCGGCGGCACCCACGTAGGATTTGCTGGACTGCGCACCGAGCACGCGTTGCTCGGCGCGGCGCACGCAGTCCAGCACGGGGGTGTTGCCGGTGGAATCGCGGAACACGCCCACACCGAGGTCCACCTTCGCGGCGGCGCCGTCGGCGCGGAATTTCGTCATCAGGCCGAGGATGGCATCGGGGGACAGACGGTCGAGACGGTCGAACAAGAGGGGTCTTCCTGCGAATGAATTGCGCATTATAGGCGAACCCGCGCCGCCGGTTTTCCGTTCCAGACTGTGCGTTGCGTCTCCCAATTATCGGCCACGGCACGATGACATCTTCCGCCGTTAGCGTGTACGCTTTAGAGACCTCACATGCGGAGAATGAGCTCATGGCACTTTGGAAAGAAACCCCCACTCCCGGCTCCACGGGTCCGGTTGCCGCGCCGCAGCCGCTGTCCGATCGCATGGCCACCGACCGGGTCCCCGACCGGGTGGCCGAACGGGCCGAGCCCCGCAGCAGCAGCGATCCCGCACTGAGCGTCGCAGCGCGGCGGCCGGCCGCCGCACCGGCGCCCGCAGCGCGTGAGCGGGTCGAGGGCGGTGAATCGGTCATCGCTGCGAATCTGTCCATCGAAGGCAAGATCGAGGGGACGGGCAACGTACGCATTGCCGGACGCTTCAAGGGCGACGTGCGCATCGACGGCAACTTCACCATCGACCCCGGCGCACACCTGGTCGGCCAGGTGCTGGCGGGCATCGTGGTGGTGGGCGGTGAATTGCAGGGCAACATCGAATCCGCCAAGCGCGTGGACGTACTCGAGGGCGGCGTCATCGTGGGCGACGTCAAGGCGGGATCCATCACCGTGGCCGCGGGGTCGCGCATGCGCGGCCACGTCGAGTTCGGCTGGGATGACGAGAAGTCGTTGAAGATGGCCACAGCGGCAGGCGTGGCGGTCGGCAAGAGCTAGTCGTGAACGTCGCTCGTCAGGGTGCTCTGGGCGCGACGCGGGTCTGCCCGCACTGCCGGGCGACCGTTTTGCAGAGCGCCAGCGTCTGCCCGGGCTGTCATCACCACCTGCGCTTCAGCGCGGGCAGCGCCGAACCCGAGAGCAAGGGCATTACGGCCATGCGGATCGAAGGCTCGATCCAGCATCCTGCGGCCGACGAGCAGTGCGAGTACTGCGTGATCATCGCCATCACCAACGAGCGCGGCGAGAAGGTCGCGCGGCACGTCGTGGGGGTGGGGGCGCTCCAGGCCGGCGAACGGCACAAGTACAGCTTCTCCGTCGACCTCATGCCGGTGCGCGGCCTCGCGGGCGAACGCAAACGCAGTTGACGTTCGGCAGAAGCGCCGCGCGCGCATCGCCGATCAGCGGCGCATGCTGCCCTCGATTTCGATGAAGCGCAGAAATTCCGCGCGCGTGCTCGGGTCGGCGCGAAACGTGCCGAGCATCTTGCTCGTGACCATGGAAACGCCCCGCTTGTGCACGCCCCGGGTGGTCATGCACTGATGGACGGCATCGATCACCACGCCGACGCCGCGCGGTTTCAAGATGTCGTTGATGCAGCCGGCCACCTGCGCGGTGAGCTTCTCCTGCACCTGAAAGCGTCGTGCGAAGCCGTCCACCACGCGTGCCAGCTTGCTGATGCCCACCACCCGGTCGGTGGGCAGGTATCCGACGTGGGCGCGTCCGATGATGGGCGCCATGTGATGTTCGCAGAACGATTCGAACGAGATGTCGCGCAGGATCACCATCTCATCGTAACCCTCGACTTCCTCGAAGGTGCGGCGCAGATACTCGCCCGGATCCGAACCATACCCCGAGAACCAGTCACGGTATGCCTTCACCACGCGTTTCGGCGTATCCCGCAGCCCCTCGCGGCGGGGATCCTCGCCCGCCCATCGCAGCAAGGTCTCGACGGCCGCTTCCGCCGCGGCCTGCGAGACCGCAGCCGGCTTTTTCATCGGCTTTTTTTCCGCCATCGCGCGTATTCCCCACCATGCCCGGGACGTTCCCCGGCGCACACGATACCACCGGGACACGACCGACGATCGCGCGTCGCGCGGGACGCGGTGCCGGCGGGTGGTGCGCATCAGGGGCGCCCGCGCGGCGGGCTTACTCGAGAATCAGCCTGTCGTTGACCCAGTGGCCGTTGGTGGGCAATCGGGCCTGTCCGAACGCGTCGACGATGCTGCGGTCGAGGGCGGTGTTGACGGCGCCGTTGACCTTGCGGGCGGGCGCGGCGATGTAGTCGAAGGGATACGTGAAGGACAGCAGCAGCGTGGAGCTGCCGAATTGACCGGGAGAATACGCGGCCGCGGTGGACAGGATGCCGCCGCTGCCGAAGGGCATGGCGTGACCCACCGCGACGATGTCCCGCCGCGTGTCGTCCGCATAGGTCTGCGTGGCGCTGGCGAGCGAAATCTTTCCCAGCGAGCCGAGGTCCATCCGCGCGCTCGCCAGCGTGCGCTGGCGGAACGGTTCGACCAAAGACGAATCGCCGATGTCCTGGAAACCGGGCGATTGCACGTGCGAGCGCAGCGCGAGGCTGAACCGGTCCAGGCTGAAGTCATAGCCCATCCGCGCGAGCCAGCCCGAGGAATCGGGATCGCGGCTGCTCGCCACCCGGGCGGACACCAGTCCCAGGGCACCCAGGCCTTCGGTGAGGCCGACGCCGACGAAATTTTGTTGTCCCGAAACCTGAGCGATCTGTCCGTCGAGCGTGGTCGTCGTCGTGACGCCGTACCGATACGTCCCGGACGTGACCCATGGTCCGTAATCGGCGCTGCGCAACTCGAAGTTCTCGCGCAGACGACCCGACTCCACCGAGAAATCGCCCTGTCCGGCGGGAGCCAGGGAGGGCTTCTGGAACTGGACCAGCGTGCGCAGATGATCGATGAAGCGCGAGGTGGTCGCCGCGCCCGGCCCGACCGTTTCGTACGGCTGGGCGACCACGCTGGGCGGCGCCACCACCTCGGGCAGGGAGGGCTGATAGCTGCCGAACTGTATGCCGCCCATGCGCGCCGGCTGATCCCAGAATCCGGCGCTGCTCACGCCGTCGCCCAGGCGCATGGGCAGGTCCAGCACCGGCGCGGTGAGATTCCACGAGGAATCGAGGCGGGTGAGGGGCCGCAAGCGCGGATCGTCGGAGGCGGCGAAACCGGAGCCGATCACCCCGAACGGTTGGGCGACCGCCATGTGGAACACCGAAAACTCGTCGGTCCACCGGTCCTTGTCGTAGGACAGCGAATAGCCGGCGGGCAGGGGATCGTACGTGCCGGGCGCCAGGCCGTCGGCGGCGAGACCGAATGCCGGTGCGAGCAGCGTGGCGGCGACGGCGCACGCGAGCCGGGTAGCCGGTGACATAATGGTCGCCAATGAACACTCCTGCAGGCGCGATATGACGATGCTACAAGCGATCGAGAGGCACGAACGTGACCGAAGTAGCGCTGTCGTGGGTGTACCGGAATTCATTGTTCCGCCAACATCATGACGCGGGGGCATGGCTGGCGCGCGCTGCTGCTGGCGGCCGGCATCGCCATGGGGTGCGGCGGGCGGTGCGCGGCCGTCACGGGGGCGGCCGCGACCGGCACGGAGGCTGCCGGGGCGGATGCGGCGTCGGAGTCGCTGGACGAGCTGGTGGTGACCGGCGAGCGCGCGGGGCCGGGCATGTGGCACGTGCGCCATGGCGATGCGAATCTGTGGATCCTGGGCAGCATGTCGCCCCTGCCGAAGGGCATCACCTGGCGTTCGAAGCAGGTGGAGGACCTGCTCGCCACGACCACGCAGGTGGTCCTGCCGAAGCCATTCGACATCGGCATCGCGCGGGTGTTGTGGCTCCTGATCACGGAGCGCAGCCTGCTCATGGTGGGCGGCGGCCGGCGGTTGCACGACGTCATGCCGCCGCCGCTGTACGCGCGCTTCGCCGCGGAGCGCGCCAAATATGAGAGCAACGCCGACAAATGGGAGCGGTATCGTCCGATCATCGCGGCGGCCTTTCTGCAGCAAGCTGCGTTCCATCAGGTGGGATTGTCGACTCGGCTCGACCTGGGCGCGGCGGTGCGCATCCTGGCCAAGAAGCATGGGGTGCGCGTCGAGGAGCTGAAGATCGCGGGTGTGCAGGATCTCCTGGAAGCGTTGAAGTCCATGCCGCCCGCCACCGAAAACGCCTGCGTGGATGCGTCGCTGGTGACGGTGGAGAAGGATCTGCCGCGGCTGGTCGACCGCGCGCAGGCCTGGGCCTCCGGAAACGTCGAGCGCATGCAGCAGCTGCACCAGCCCTCGGAAGTGGACGCGTGCCGCGCGGCGCTCGACGCCGGGACGGGCGCCAGCGAACTCATCGCGCAGGTGCGGCGCACCTGGATCGAGCGCATGGAGGGCGACCTGCGGGGCAATGGCGTGACCCTGGCGGTGGTGAACACGGATTTGCTGTTGGAGAAAGGCGGGCTGCTCGACGAGCTGCGGGCGCGGGGCTACGACGTCGTCGCACCGTGACGCGTCGGCGGTGCCTGCAGAATTTATTTTTTCACGAGAGAAACTCAGGAGTGATCCATGGCGGACAAGACGGCGACGGTGCATTGGGAAGGTCAGGGGAAGAAGGGCGTCGGCAAGATCAGCACGCAGACCGATGCGTTGAAAGGTTATCCGTACGGATTCGGCAGCCGGTTCGAAGACGACCGTCGTGGGACGAATCCCGAAGAGCTGCTGGGGGCCGCGCATGCCGCCTGCTTCACCATGGCTTTTTCATTCGCCTGCGATGCCGCCGGCTTCGCGACCGCGGCGGTGGATACGCAGGCCGCCGTTCGACTGGTGTCGAAGGACGGGGGTTTCGCCATCGATCACATCGCGTTGCGGATGGAAGCCAGCGTTCCCGGCATCGATGAGGCCACCTTCCAGAAGCTGGCCGCGGGCGCCAAGAAGGACTGTCCGTTGTCGAAGGCCCTGGCCGCCGTTCCGGAGGTCACGCTCACCGCGGTGTTGAAGAAATCGTGAGGGCGTCGAGCACCTCGTCCACCAGCGGCTGACCCCGATAGGCGAGACCGGTGTAGACCTGGATGAGCGTGGCGCCTGCTGCAAGCGTGGCGAGCGCCTGCTCGGCGCTCGAGATGCCGCCCACGCCGATGATGGGAAACTGCGGCCCCAGGGCGGCGCGCAACCGGTGGACCACCGTGAGCGACAGGGCATGCAGCGGTGCGCCGCTCATGCCGCCCCGCTCGGCCTGCCAGCGCGGGCCGAGGGCGCTCAAATCGGTGGACGTGTTGGTGGCGATGACGCCGTCCACCGCCAGCGAGCGCAGGCTGAGCGACAGCGAGTCGATCTGGTCGGCATCGAGATTCGGCGCGATCTTCACCAGCAGGGGCACGCGCCTGGCGTGGCGTGTCTCCAGCACCGCGCGTTCCTCGAGCAGTGCGCCGACGATGCGCTCCAGACCGTCGCGCCCCTGCAGCTCGCGCAACCGGGCGGTGTTCGGCGAGGAGACGTTGACGGCGACGTAATCGGCCAGCGGATAGATCTTGCGCAGGCACTCGACGTAGTCGTCCTGCGCACTCTCGAGGGGCGTGTCGGCATTCTTGCCGATGCTCACGCCGCGGATTCCGCGATAGCGGCTGACGGCCAGGCGCCCGCGCAGATGATCCACGCCCTTGTTGTTGAAGCCCATGCGGTTGATCAGGGCGGATGCCGCGGGAATCCTGAACATGCGGGGTTTCGGATTGCCGGGCTGGGGACGCGGCGTCACCGTGCCCAGTTCGACGTGGCTGAAGCCCATGGCGCCGAGGGCGTCGAGATGATCGCCGTTCTTGTCGAATCCCGCCGCGAGACCGAGCGGATGCGCGAATCGCAGCCCCAGGCAGTGCACGGCGAGTGCCTCCGCCACCGCCCGGCGCGGCCACCACGGATGCAGCCAGTGCAATCCGGCCAGCCCCCAGTCATGGGCCCGTTCCGGGTCCATGCGTGCGAGCAGGGGCAGGGCGCCGCGCGCGATCCTGGCCGCCGCCGCGCTAAACATAGCGCCAGCTCGCGAGCGTGCCGAGGTAGAAACCGGCTTCGGTCAATTGCTGGACCACCGCCGGACGCCGGCGCGCCTCGTGGGCGACGTCGCGCAGCAGGCTGCTGGTGAGGCCGAGGCGCATGGCGACGGCCGAGCCCAGCCCGACCAGTCCCGGAATGCCGAGCAGCACGGCGGGTGCGATGCCCACGGCCAGGGCCGCCAACAGTCCGGCGCCGGCGCCCGCGGGTGCGCCCGGATCGGTTCCCGTCACCGAGGCCGCCAACGCGTGGCTCGCCGCCTGTCCGGCAATCATGATGAAACCGAGCGTGAACGACGGGGGCATGGCGAATGGCCCACGGGCCGAGGACAGCGCGGTCAGGGCGTCGTATTCGATCAACAGGACGAAAACCGCATACCAGGTGCTCAGACCGCTGCCGGGCGTCGGCGCGGCGGGAGGGACGCGGCGCGGCCCGGGGGAAGTCGCGCCGGCCAACGACATGGCG
>CAZZWZ010000127.1:0-9578 GCA_964657955.1 uncultured Steroidobacteraceae bacterium | reverse complement strand
CTTGAGCTGATCCACCGCCGCGAGCAGCGCCTCGGTGTCGGCCGGATGCAGGCCGGCCGACGGTTCGTCGAGCACGTACACCACGCCGAAGAGATTGGAGCGAATCTGCGTCGCCAGACGCAGCCGTTGCAACTCCCCGGGCGACATCGACGGAGTGCCGCGCTCCAGGCTGAGGTAGCCCAGCCCGAGCGCCTGCAGCCCCCGGACACGCTCGACGATGTTGCCGGCGAGGCGTTGGGCGGCAATGCGCCTTTCAGCCGGCAGACCGGGCGCCCTTCCCGCCGCCGCCGGTGCCAGCACGTCCGCCAGCTTTTCCAACGACAGGCGCGACAGGTCGCCGATGTCGCAGCCGTCGAAGGTTACCGCCAGCGCCTCGGATTTCAAGCGCTTGCCGTGGCACGTGCGGCATACGGTGCCCGTCATGAAACGCGCCGCGCGCTTCTTCATCAGGGCGCTCTGCGTCGTGGAAAAGGTATGCAGCACATACTTGCGCACGCCCATGAACGTGCCCTGGTAGCTGGGCTCTGCCTTGCGACGCAGCGCACGCCGCGTTTCCGCCGGCGTGTAGCCGGCGTACACCGGCACCGTGGGCTGCTCATCGGTGTAGAGAATCCAGTCGCGATCCTTCTTCGCCAGCTCCCGCCACGGACGATCGACGTCGTAGCCCAGCGTGACCAGGATGTCGCGCAGGTTCTGTCCCTGCCAGGCGGGGGGCCACGCGGCAATGGCCCGGTCGCGGATGCTCAACGAGGGATCGGGCACCATGGACCGCTCGCTCACGTCGAACAGGTGGCCCAGACCGTGACAGGCCGGGCAGGCGCCCTGCGGGGTGTTCGGCGAGAAATCCTCGGCATGGAGCATGGGCTGCCCCGCTGCATAGCTTCCCGCACGCGAATACAGCATGCGCAGCAAACTGGACAGGGTGGTCACGCTGCCCACCGAGGATCTTACGCTGGGAGTGCCACGCTGCTGCTGGAGAGCCACCGCCGGCGGCAGTCCATCGATGCGATCGACGTCGGGCACGCCGACCTGATCCATCAAGCGTCGCGCATAGGGGGCGACCGACTCGAAGTAGCGTCGCTGCGCCTCGGCGTACAACGTCCCGAAAGCCAGGGACGACTTTCCCGATCCCGAGATGCCGCTGAAGACGACCAACGCATCGCGTGGGACGTCGACGTCGACGTTCTTCAAGTTATGCTCGCGCGCGCCCCGTACCTGGACGACAGGACGAGGACTGGGTCGCCTGGGGCTCATGGTGCGGTCATCGCGTTGGTCGCGGTGGGTGGCGGCCGATGGCCACGGTTGCCGTGGCGGCTCATGTTGCTCACCCGGCGATCAAGGCATCGATGCCGCGGCCGGTCTCGTGAGCCTCGGCGATCTCGGCCTTCGTCCACTGCCGGGCAAGCACTCCATCGAGCAACAAAACGGCACGGTCGGCGTGGTGCTCGACGATGTCCAACGCGTGGGTCGCGAGCACGATGGTCGCGCGTCGCTCCGAGAGACGGCGACGCAAATGGCCCTTCAGCACCAACGAGCTTGCGGGATCGAGTCCGTTGAACGCCTCGTCCAGAACGATCAATTTCGGGTCTCCGATCAGGCACAACAGCACCGCCAGTTTCTGTCGTGTTCCCAGCGACAGCGTATCGACGAAGGCGTCCATGTACGGCAGGAATTTGAGTTCGCCGGCGAGCGTCATGACCTCCGCGTCGACGGTTGGGAGTGCCTTGGCGCCGGCATGGACCTCGAAGCATTCCCGCGCGGTGAGCAGCGGTGGCAGGTGCTCCGGCGCACAGGCGTACCCGAGCTGACGTTTGGCGTTCCCGGGCTCGGTCGACAACGAGTGCCCCGCGATCACGACCTCGCCTGCCGCCGGGGCGATCTTGCCGACGACGCAGTCCAGCAACGTCGTCTTCCCGCAACCATTGGGGCCGAGCACGGCGAGCCATTCGCCGCATGGCACGTGCAAAGAAACATCCTTCAGCACCGTGCGCCGGCCGTAAGCCGCGTCGAGCCCGCGCACCTCCAGATTACACTCGACCATGACGGGCCTGTCTGCGCGGATGAACGGCGAGGAGGCTGCCGCCCATCGTCAAGATCGCGCACGCCGCGGCCGTGAGCATGCCGATCAGGAGGCACCGGGCGATCGTCGATCCCAGAACCCAGGTAAGCCATGACTCGATCGACGTGAGAAGTACCACGACCGCCAGCGGTGGACCTGCGACCCTTCGTGCGAGAACGCGCGGCGCAAGCGGAACGGGCGTCAGCCAGCGAAAGGCCGCCGCGCTGACCGAAATCGTGGCGGTCGTGAGCAAAACGAGCGCCCCGATCGCCGCCAGCAAGCCCACCGCAAGCATGGTGTCCGCCGCCGCAGATCCCAGTGGCACCGAAAGTAGAACCGGTATCATCGCGCGTGCGAGCGTTTTCGGCCGGGCGCTCGCAAACAGTTGGCGCAGCGGCCAGGATCCAAGCGCACCGAGGGAGCCGGTTGGCGCAGGCGTCTCGACCCCGCGACGGTGAGGGACGTATCTCGAAGCTTCGTAACCGTCCTCCTGCCGGGTCAGTGGCATCAGATGACCGAGCACGGCGCCCAGCGTTACCCCTCCCGCCGCCGCCGCACATGTGATCAGGGGCACCGGTAGGCTGGCATCAACGATGCCGATCGCAGTCGCCGTGCCGAACATCAAAGCCAAAAAGCCCAGCAGCAGCGCAACGGGCGCGGACTCCATGGCGATCCACTGCCACCGATTGGTCGACCGCTTCACGGGCAATGCAGCAGTCCAGGAATGACGGTACGCAATGCGATTGAGGGAGCGGCGGCGTAAGACCAGCGCTCCCGATGCAACCGCAAAGATCGAAGCCCACAGCAAATCATGCCGGCCGAGCCACCGGAATGCCTGTATCGACGCGATCCGGTCGCTGTGCACGTAGAGCAGAACGGCCGCCGGCCAGACGATCATGATCGTCAGTGCCGCCAAGGGTCCGATCCACCTTCGCTGACGCTCGCGATTGACCCAGGCAAAATAGGCGGTGAGCAGCACGGGCGCTTTCGCGAGCCATCTCCTGATCATTGAGTCCATAGGCCTGGCGCGGATACGGGGTGAATAAAAGAACACCCGCGAAGCGATTCGTGTAGGAAAATGATACTCGTGGGCTGAGCAGGTGTCACCTGCCGGCCACCTCGAGCACATCGATCCATCAACTGCACTCCGGGACAGATGCCGTGACGTTATCCCAACGTGAAGCCAGCATGGTGTGGGGGTTCATGCTTGCCGCAACCCTGAGCGAGGTGATCGCGGTGGCGTGGCTGTTTCGCCCGTCGGGTTCATGGCTCATCGCGCTATGGCACTACGGCACCAACCCTTCCGGAACGGCGCTTGCTTGGATTCTCGCTCCTCTCGTGATCGTTGCGTACGTCGCACGCGCGGCCCGCCGCAGTCCCGTGATTCGCGCGTATGCTTTGAGTCCGGGCTCCTGGTCTTCCTTTCTGGGGTACCGAATTTTCGCGAGTCCCATGGCCATCGTGACCGGGTTCTTCGAAGAGGCGTTCTTTCGGCAGACCGTGATGGACGCTCTGGAGCGTGCCGGATATGGCGTCGTGTCGCAGGTGGCCGGCTCAGCCTTCGTGTTCGGTGTCGTGCACGCAATCTGGGTGGTGTTGAGCGGCAAGTTTCGCGCCGCCTTCGCGATCATCCTGGCAACGTCGTTGCTGGGTGGCTTGCTTGCCGTCGTGTACCTGGTCGGCGATCGCAGCATCGGTCCGTGCATTGCAGCTCATATCGGACTCAATTTGGTGCTCGAGCCCTGGATGGTCATTTCCTCGGCGACCGGAAGTTGGGGGAAACAGTCCCTGCGGGCTTGAGGGTTGCGCCCGCGGCGTGTCGGGCGGAGTATGGCGCACGCATCGGCGCGAAGTCGCGCGGTCCGGAGCTTACTCTTGGGGTCGAACGAGCAGATTCTCGAGGATTCGCAGCATCGCGCCCACCAGCGCCGCGCCATCGTCGCAAGCACCGTCGGCACCGCGATCGAGTGGTACGACTTCTTCCTGTACGGCATCGTCAGCGGACTGGTCTTTGCCAAGGAGTTCTTCCCGAAGTCCGATCCTGCCACCGGCGTGCTTCTCTCGTTCAGCACGTTCGCCGTGGGCTTCGTCGCCAGGCCGATCGGCGCCGCCATTTTCGGTCACTACGGCGACAAGATCGGTCGAAAGGCCAGCCTGGTCGCGACCATGCTGCTGATGGGGGGCGCCACCTTCGCGGTTGCGCTGGTGCCCGATTACGCCAAGATCGGCGTCTGGGGCGCGGTTCTGCTCACGATCCTTCGCTTCATCCAGGGCATCGGAGTGGGCGGAGAGTGGGGCGGGTCCGTGCTGCTCGCTCTGGAATGGACGCAGGATTCTCGTCACAGGGGCTTCGTCGCATCGTGGCCGCAATTCGGCGTGCCGGTGGGTCTGGTTCTGGCCAACGGTGCGGTGCTGGCCGCCTCCGCGATGACGCGGGGCTCCTTCCTGCTCTGGGGCTGGCGCATCCCGTTCTTATTGAGCCTGCTCCTCATCGTCGCCGGACTCTACATCCGGCTGGGTGTCGTCGAAACGCCGGTGTTTCGCCGGATGCAGCGCGAGAATCGCATCGAGCGCGCACCGTTGCGCGAGGTCATCAAGCGGCAACCCCGGGAGATCGTGCTCACCTGCCTGGCGCGCGTCGTGGAAAACACGAGTTTCTACGTCTTCACCGTGTTCATCCTTGCCTACGGCACCCAGTTCCTCAACATCTCGCATCAGTTGTTGCTCGGCGCGATGCTGGTCGCTGCGGCGCTGTCGCTTCTTTGGATACCGCTCTTTGGTTGGATGTCCGACCGGTTCGGCAGAAAGCGGATCTATCTCATCGGTATCGGGGCAACCGCCGTGTTCTCTTTCGCGTATTTCGCCATGCTCGATTCGCGTCAACCCGCACTCGTTTTCCTGAGCGTCGCGCTGTCTCTAGCACCTCACAACATGATGTACGGACCCCAGGCCGCGATGATCGCCGAGAGTTTCACCAGGCGATGGCGCTACTCCGGCGCATCTTTGGGGTATCAACTGACCGCCATTGTCGCCGGGGGCCCGGCACCCATCATCTCGGCGGCGCTCCTGGCCCGCTACGAGTCCGGTTACGCGGTGGCGCTCTACATCTTGATCGGTGCAGCGGTCAGTTTCGCGGCAACTCTCATGCTTCGGGACCGAAGCGCTACCGACCTGTCGGAGGAATTCGAGGAAACGTGATCGTGCCTTCGCAGCGAGTACACAATCTTGATGACGTGCCGCAATCTCGCCGTGCCGCCGATCGTTACAGGGCGGGCGCGCGAACTCCCAGATAGACGGTGCTCCACAGTTGAGCCGCGTTCGATTCGTTGGAGTCCGTGCTGCCGATTCCGAACGGCGCGATCACATAGTGTCCGTTGCGATACGACCACGACCACAGCTCCGAATTGATCACGGGTCTTCCGGCCTCGATGACGCGCCAGAGCTGCTCCTGCGCGGCGCGCAGCCGCTGCTGCAGCGGGTCCGGCAGATCCCGCCGCGCGAGCTGACGTGCCAGTCCCGCCGCCAGCACGGCTTGTTGCCAGGACCAGATCACCGTCCCGTGATAGGCGGTGTTGCCGAACCGGGCCTGCAGCGCCGGCGTGGCGAACACGGGGTTGGCCACCACCATGCCGACCTCCGTCATGAGTCCTGCCGGAAACGGCCGCATCACCGATGCGATCGCGGTGTCGAGCGACTGAACGCTGGGATTGCCCAGCAACAGGTCGAATCCTTCGTCTGAATTCATGATGGCGATGGGTCGGGCATCACCGTCGAGCGCCAGTGCATGGAAACGAACCGGGTAGGTTCCGATGGACCGCAGCGCCGCGTCAGGGGAAACTCCGGCGGACCGCGCATAGGTTTCGATCTGGCTGTGCGCGGCCGCGTTGGGGACGTCGACCTCGAAATAAGCCCCCGCTCTTGCGCGCCAGACGTCGGCCATCTCCGCCGCCTCTGCCAGCACGGTGCGATCGTCGTCGCTCAGGTAGGGCGTGAGCAGTCCGCTGGCGAACAAGCGGCTTGCCGCCCCGAGCGCGGCGGGGACGAAGATGGCATTGACGTCGTAAGGATATCGCCCGCGGGCGAGTCCTTCGTCGCTGTCGCGCCATTGTCCCCAGGGGTTTCCCTTCTTCAGGCCGATCAGATGCGCAGCCTTCGGCTGTGCGGCGAATGCTCGGGCGCTTTGGATCACGAATCGCAGATTGGTGACCAGATCGGCACCGAAACTGCGCGGCGGACGGCCATAGCCGCCATCCTGTCGGGACAGAAAGGCGGCAGCCCGTGAGGAGGCGCGTGCGTCCGCCAGCAACCATGTTTCGGCCACCGGGGCGAGCATGAATGCACCGTCGATCATCTTGTAATCGAAGACAGGAGCGTCCGACCGCGTGCCGGTGTGCAGATGGTCGAGGAGAGCGAACTCACCGACGTCCTCTTCGTGTGCCACCTCGCCCGTCGAAGAGAGGCGCGCGAGCACCGAACCCAGCCCATCTTCCACGGCAGCCGGCGACAGGGCCGGCAGCAACAGACGCAGCGCCATCAGGGTATCGCGCCCGAAATAGGTGTCGTAGCGCCAGGAGCCTGCCAGAAATTTTTCCTGGTAGCTGAGAAAGGCCAGTGCATTCCGCGCGGCCGGGTCGGCGGGCGCGGCGTCAGCGAACAACTCCCGGGCCGGGAGCGGCGTCAGCGGCTGCTCGCCGCTGAGCGCCGACAATGTCATCCCGATGCGGCCGTCGCGGCCTGCCGTGATGCGCCCGCCTTTCAAGTGACCGTGCGTGACCTCGAGACTCAGACGGTATCCGGCCGCGCCGTCGAGACGATCCCGTTGCCACAAAAGGGTTTGCCGTTGCCGATGCGGCGCGGTGTTCACTTCGGGCGGAATCTTGCCGAGCGTCTGATAGTCCCGCAACACGCGCACGCTCGACAGCAGAACCTGCCCGATCGAGAGCATCGGAGCCGCCGCCCGCGCCGCCCGCGCGGCCCCCGCCGCGTTCGCCGTCGTTGCTGCCGGTGCCGTTGCCGTGGGGCCAGCGATCACGGTTGCCTGAAACTCCACGCCATGAAGAGGGCGGCCCTTTGCATCGTTGCGCGTGATGGGCTGCGGTCGCTCGTCCAGCGTCCACGCCACGGGTGCGGGCGTCGGGGAAAACCAGATGCCCACGCCGCTGTCGCCTGCGGGAAACGCGACGATGATCCGGGGCTCGGTTCCGGCGCGGAGCACCAGATGCGCGGCCACCGGCCCGACCTGCAGAAAGCTGTTGAGGTTGGCACCGTCGGCGACGTCGAAAGCCAGGCGCTGGTCGGTCGGTTCAGGCTGGACGGACGGCTGACCCACCGCGCCCGTCGCCCCGAGGGCAGCCGAGAGGGCGACCAGCGACGTCTTCAACCAAGTTCTCATGAATCCATCGTGCCTCGTCCCCCCGATCGCACCGTGGTGCGGCTCGCACGCGAGCGGCGTCTTGCGCGCAGCATCGGCCGGGTGTCGCGGCAGCGGATGCGGCGGCATCATAGCATCGAGCGCAGTCCGGACCCCGACCATGCGACGTCCGCGATGGGACGGCCGAGGTGGCTCGCAGTCACGTCCTGGCGTACCCTCGCTCAATGAAGCGGAGGTCGCGGGCATCGTACCCGCCGGCCGAGTTTCCGTGGTCAGAGGTGTTCATGCCGGTCGCACTCGCGCAATCCATGCGCCGCATCGACGGTTTGCTGCAGGCGGGCCGCTACCGCGAGGCGCATGCGCAGTTGGAAACCCTCGTGACGGAACATCCCGGGCACGTGGAGGGTCTGCGGTTGCTCGCGGGAACCAAGCGCGCCCTGGGCGATGGCGCGCAAGCCGAGGCGTTGCTGGTGCGCGCGCTCGCCATCGATCCCACCTGGACTCCCGCACTGACGGCGCTGGCCGAACTCTTGTTGAACGCGGGGCGCGGCGCCGAGGCCGTGCCCTTGCTGGAGCGGGCGGTTGGGGGCGCTCCGCCGTATCCCCGCGCTGCGCTGCTGTTGGTGCGTCACTGGCTCGACACGGGCCGGCCGGCGGCAGCACTCGCGGCAGCGGCACCCTGGTGCAACGGGGCCGTCGATGCGGAATTGGCGGGGTTGCACGTGGCGGCTCACGCGGCGCTGGGTCGTCAGCGCGAGGCCGTGGCGCACTATCGCGACCTCGTGGCGGCGGCTCCCGATGATCCGGCCACCCGGCATGCGCTGGCGACGGCGTTGATGGCGGCCGGCCAGCCGGAGGAGAGCGAATGCATGGCACGTCGGGCGTTGAGCCGCCCCAGGCCGACGGCAGCGCTATACCACACGCATGCCCGCAGCCTGATCGCGCTGGAGCGATTCGCTGAGGCCGAGCAGGCCCTGCGTGATTGCATCGGGCTGGCGCCGCGCCATGTCGAGGCCCACGACAGTCTGGCGCAACTCATCTGGATGCGAACGGGCAACATCGTCGAAACGACGAGCGCCCTCGATCACGCCCTCGAACGCTTCGAGCACGACGAGGCGTTGCGGGCCTCCAAGGCCGGGTTGCTGCTGGGTGCGGGCGATGCGCGCGGCGCGTATGCCTGCCTCGCGCCGCACGCCTCGCGATCCCACGCATCCCCCGCGTTGCTCATCCGCACGGGACTTGCGGCGCTCGAGTTCGAACCCGGTATTGCCGTGACACTCGCGCAACGGGCCTTGCGGGCGCAGCCCGGCAACCCGACCGCGCGCAACCTGCTGTGCGCCGCCTATCTCGGTGTCGGGGACGGGACCAGGGCCTTGGCCGAGTGCGCCGTGCTGCTCGAGGACAATCCCGACGATCAATACCTGATCGCCATGCAGACCACGGCGCTGCGGCTGTTGAACGATCCCCGCCATGCGGCGCTGTGCGACTACGACCGCATGGTGATGGCGCAGAGCCTGGACACGCCGTCGGGATGGGCCGATTTCGCCGGTTTCTTGACCGACCTGATCCCGCGCCTGAACGCGCTTCACAATCCGCACGGGCACCGGCTCCTCTACCAGTCGCTGCGGCGTGGCACCGAAACCACCCAGGATTTGTCGCGCAGTCGGGACCCGGTCATCCGGGCGCTGTTCGAAGTCTTTGCCGCACCGATCGCACGCTACCGCGAATTCATCGGCCAGGGCGGGGATGCCCTGCGGCGCCGCAATCGCGGCACCGTGCGGTTCAACGGCAGCTGGTCGGTACGTCTGCACACGGGCGGCTATCACACCAGCCACGTGCACCCCCGGGGATGGATCTCGTCGGCCTGCTATCTTCAGCTGCCCGACAGCATGGCAGCGCAGGCGAACGCGATGTCGCCGACGAGCGAGGGCATGCTCAGCTTCGGAACGCCGGGGCTGGTCACGACGCCATCCTTGAGCGCCGAATTCGCGCTGCGCCCGGCGATCGGCCAGCTGGTGTTGTTCCCGTCGTATTTCTGGCACGGCACGCTGCCGTTCCACAGCGACCAGCCGCGGCTCACGGTCGCATTCGACGTGGTGCCGGACGCGCGATAGTCTGTCGGGTGCTCGACGCGAGCGTCGCGCCGAC
>CAZZWZ010000126.1:0-9582 GCA_964657955.1 uncultured Steroidobacteraceae bacterium | reverse complement strand
CGGCGGGATGCGCCCGGCAGTTGCCCGATGTGTGGAATGGCGCTCGAGCCGGAAGGCATCCCCGAAGCCGAGGGATCAAATCCTGAACTGAAGGACATGACACGCCGTTTTGCGATCGGTGCGGTTCTGGCAACCCCTGTCTTCGTGGTGGAAATGGGCGGTCATCTTGGACTGATGGGCATGGAGCGCTTCGCAAACACGGCGGCGGCGGCATGGATTCAACTGGCTCTGGCAACACCCATCGTGTTCTGGTGCGCGTGGCCCTTCTTTCAACGGGCGTGGACGTCGGTCCTGAACCGCTCCCCCAACATGTTCACGTTGATTGCGTTAGGGGTAGGTGCCGCGTACGCGTACAGTTTGGTCGCCACTTTCGCTCCCGGGCTGTTCCCGGCAAGCCTCCGTCAGCACGGCGGCATGATCCCGGTTTACTACGAAGCGGCCGCCGTCGTGACGGTCCTCGTGCTGCTAGGTCAGGTGCTCGAGTTGCGCGCCAGGGAGAAGACCGGCGGAGCCATTCGGGCACTGCTGAAGTTGGCGCCCAAGACGGCGCGGCGCCTTCGTGCGGATGGTACCGACGAGGAAGTATCCCTCGATCAAGTTCATGTGGGCGACCGACTGCGGGTGCGCCCCGGTGAAGCAGTTCCGGTGGATGGTTCCGTGACGGAGGGAACGAGTTCCGTTGATGAATCGATGGTCACGGGCGAATCCATGCCAGTCGCAAAGACGGTGGCGGCCAAGGTCATCGGGGGCACCATCAACGGTACGGGCGCTCTGGTGATGACCGCGGAGAACGTCGGAGCCGACACCATGCTGTCTCGGATAGTGCACATGGTGGCCGACGCGCAACGCAGCCGGGCCCCGATCCAGCGACTGGCCGACTCGGTCGCGGCGTGGTTCGTTCCGGCTGTGATGGCCTCGGCGGTCCTGGCGTTTGCGGCCTGGATGATCTGGGCACCGGCTCCGGCGCTGGGGCTGGCCGTGGTTGCCGCCGTATCCGTGCTCATCATCGCCTGTCCCTGCGCGCTCGGACTCGCCACCCCGATGTCCATCATGGTGGGCGTCGGCAAGGGGGCCAGCGCCGGCGTTCTCATCAAGAATGCCGAAGCCCTCGAGCGGTTCCAGAAAGTCGATACGCTGGTGGTGGACAAGACCGGCACGCTCACCGAGGGCAAACCACGTGTAACGGCGGTTGTATTCGCCGCGGGCTTCGATGAAGCCACTGTTCTATCCTCATGCGCGAGTTTGGAAAGATCGAGCGAACATCCACTCGCGGCCGCCATCCTGAAGGCGGCCGAAGACCGCAAGCTCGCTCTGCCAGAGTTCACGAACTTCGCATCGGTGACCGGGAAGGGCGTCACTGGGACCATCGCCGGGCGGCAGGTGGCCGTCGGCAATGCGTCGCTGCTCAAGGACCGTGGCGTAGCGAGCGCCGACCTCGAGGCTCGTGCCGACACACTGCGCAGGGACGGCGCTACGGCGCTGTTCGTCGCCGTCGACGACAAGCCGGCCGGGATCATCGCGATTGCCGATCCGATCAAGGGCAACACGATGGCCGCGCTCGATGCCTTGCGCAAGTATGGGTTGCGGATCGTCATGGTCACCGGCGACAACCGCACCACGGCGCAGGCGGTCGCAGCGAAGCTCGGGATCACCGAAGTAGAAGCCGACGTACTGCCGGATCAGAAGAACGCCATCGTCCGACGCCTCAAATCGGAGGGCCGGGTGGTCGCGATGGCTGGAGACGGGGTCAATGACGCACCTGCACTCGCCGAGGCGGATGTTGGCATCGCGATGGGCACGGGAACCGATGTCGCCATCCAAAGTGCCGGCATCACACTCGTCAAGGGTGATCTTGCCGGGATAGCGCGCGCCCGGGCCTTGAGTCGCGCAACCATGGGCAACATTCGGCAGAATCTGGTGCTCGCGTTTGTCTATAATGTCGTGGGGATTCCCGTGGCCGCCGGCGTGCTCTATCCCGACTTTGGCATTCTCCTGAGTCCCATCATGGCGGCGGCCGCCATGAGCCTGAGCTCCGTCTCGGTGATCGGCAACGCGCTCCGACTGCGAATCACCCGCCTATGAGCAGTGCATGGTTCAGGGCACGATCGCTGCGTCATGACCGGTTTTGGTGAGAACAACTCAACCCTTTCAGCACCTATCGCAAGCGCAGCTCGATCGCAACAGTGCGGCGCGGGAGACGGTCGGTATTCAATGGATGCAGGCCGCCGAGCGGTTTCCTGCATTCGTTTGCGCCAGCTAGTGCGTCGTGGATGCCATCTCGCGAACGGTGACAGGCCGATAAGCACGCCGTGAATGAGCGATCCCGTGCTTTACCACGAACACAACGCTGCGCAGATTATGAACGTCGCTGAGCGGGTTGGCTGCCATCACGACGAAGTTGGCGACTCGGCCTTCGGCGAGAACGCCGGCAGTGTCCTGTTCGCCGATCGTTTGGGCACCGATGATGGTTGCTGACCGTAGCGCATCGGCCGTGCTCATGCCGACTTCGCGAACAAGTCGCTCAATCTCGGTCAGCAACGCGCTGCTCGGGTCGTTCCAGTCCGCATCGTCGTCGGTACCCGCCGAGATCTTGATTCCGCGATGGTAGGCCTCGCGCGCCAACAGCGGTGCGATCGAGGACGGCCATTGCGGCACAGGGCTGCGGTACCCGACGTCGATCGTTGCATCGAGAATGGTGCCGTGATCCCTCATCTTCGTGAGGTCGGAGCTTATTGCCGATGTCATCTGCCATCGACGGAGATCGACGGTCTTTGCCACCTGAAAGGTCGTTGGAAATGGCGTGATGGATTCGAACGCCAAGAAGTCGGCATGGCTCATGACGTCCACACCGGCATCGACGACGTCGCCGGGACGGGCCGGAAAGATTGCGGCGTGTGCCCAGACCAGCATCTTCTGCCGATGCGCCTCGGCTGCTATCGCTGCAACCAGTGACGCGGGAAGGTCGGCATACAGCTTGATCGCGGTTGCCCCGGTCCCCTTGGCCTCCGCAATTGCCTGCCTCAGATCCGTGGTCGCGGTAATTGCCCGCATCCACGGAGCCGTTCCCGGCTCCAGACCCCGTGACGCACCGTGGGTCCGCGGGTCCGCAAAGAACGATTCGCCCGCCATCAGCGCCGAATAATAGATATCCGGTGCAATGATCTCATCCTGGGCGGCTTGGCGCTTCAATTCAGCGAGCAACCGAACGTCTCCGGCCATGTCACGTACCATGGTGACACCGCTGTACAGTTCGCGGCGAAGGTATGCGCGGGCGTCGCGGGGCACTGCGAGAGTGGCAAGGTGCACGTGGGAATTGACCAGGCCCGGAATGATGAACCTGCCGGCGAGACCCACCGTGCGTGCGCCCTTGGGTACGGCGGAAGAATCGGCGGGGCCGACCGCCGTGATCTTCGCCCCGCGCACCATGATCGTTACGTTTGAATCGAACCGATCGCCGGACGGGTTGAGAACGGATGCCCCAACATATGCGGTAACCGGACTTGGTGCCTCCGTGGCGCAACTCGTTGGTGCGACTAGGAGGGCTGCGATACCGGATAATCCAATCAGGACGGCGGCAACTCCTCCGGATCCGATCGTGTTTCGATCCATGCCTGTCGCCCCGGCTGTCTCTGGACTCAACTTTACACTGGCCGGCCTGAAGCCTGCCGGCCTAGGCCATGGTCTTGACACCGGTCAAACCCATCCTGCGGGCTGCGCCGCCGTGAGCGCACTGATGGTGACGTGGTAACCGTCCGGATCTCGGAGTGAGAACTCCTGAGTTTCGGTGTTCGGGTTCAGGTGCGGCTCCTCGTCGAGCCGCGGAACGAGCATGCGTGCTCTCTGTAGTGCCAGGTCGAATCCATCGACACGGAAAAACAGGAGCATTCCGTTTCCAGGTCGCGCGCTTTCCGGGCTCATCAAGGACGGATGTTCGTGAGAGCCCCATTGATGAAGGCACAACAATACCGTGCCATCCGAATCCAGCAGCTGCCCCCAGTACGTGTGCGCCGGCCGTGTTTCCGGCTGTCCGAAGAGCCGCTGATACCATGTAAAACTCGACGCAACGTCACTGACGCCGATAATCGTCCACGTGCGTATCATTGGTATGCACCCCTGCCAGCAGATGATTTGTCGAAAGCGGTTTTCCAGAGGACGACATGATACCCAACCAACCGGTGCAGTGGATATTGCGCCTTTCAGCAGAAACACGGCAGATGACGCGGCGCATATGCTCAATGACTAGAAATTGCGTGGCCTCGACTGGTCGAGACATGGCTCGGCACCATCGGCCTGTTTCGGCGAGCACCGGCCACAAGATCTCCGCTTGGCTGGTCGCGTCGGCCTTGACGGCCGGGTTGGCGCCCTACGCACCGGCATCCGCAGGCGACCCGCCGGAATGGTCGACGCCGGTGAAGCCCTTCCGGATCGCCGGAAACTTGTATTATGTCGGGACGGAGGGGTTGGCGGCCTATCTCATCCTCTCGAGTCGAGGCGCCATCCTGCTGGATGGGACCACTGCAGAGAATGCTCCGTTGATCGAGCGCAACATCGAGGCGACGGGCGTCGCGTTGCAATCCGTGAAGTGGCTGATCAGCGATCACGCCCACGAGGATCACGTCGGTGCCCTTGCGCGGATCAAGCAGGACACGGGCGCTCAATTCCTCGCCAGTGCCGGAGACAAATGGGCTCTGGAACACGGCCGCGTTCGCGGCGACACCCACTACACACCCAAACCCTTTGTGCCGATCAAGGTCGACCGCGTGATTCGCGACGGAGAAAGGCTGCAACTCGGCGACGTGGCACTCACCGCACACCTCACGCCCGGTCATACGCCGGGCTGCACCAGCTGGAGTACCACGGTCGAGGATCAGGAGCGGCATCTCAGCGTTCTCTTCCTCTGCAGCATCACGGTTGCCGGCAACGTCCTCGTCGGCAACCACGCGTATCCGGAGATCGTCGCGGATTACCGTGAGACCTTCCGAAAGCTCTCGACCATGCATGCCGACATCGTCTTACCCAGCCACCCCGACCTGGCGGATGTGATCGAACGCAAAGCGCGCCGCGAGGCCGGTGAGAAGAACGCCTTCATCGATCCGAAGGTGTTACCGGCGCTCGTGTCGGACCTGCGCGACGCGTTCGAAAAAGCCTTGTCAGACGCCAGGTGAGATGCATCGCCTCGGCAACCGCTGGCTATCGTCTACAACCGTCGAACGTCACCGACGCTGATCGGCAAGGCGGTGACGTCATGGAGTCTGCGCATCGATGTACGAATCCGGCGAGAAGGATCAGAATGCAAGGGTAAATCATCGATCCAAGGGCCGGGGGGGAGGGGACGAGGACTTGGGTTCATCAATGATCGCTCTCGCGAATTCCTTTTCGTATCGTTTGGCGTTCATCCTCGGTGTTGCACCGTGGGCCGTAACGATGGCGGCCCAGCCTTCCTCATCGCTTTGCCAGGAGGTGGCAGCGCAGGTTCGCCACTCGACATTCGAAAGTGCGCAAAAGGCCTTGGCTGCAGCGATCGTTGCTCCCGAGCAGGTGCCGCCCGCCCGCTGGGGACCGCGGGACAGGGTGATGGACGGGAGGTTGCGGAAGGCTCTGGAAACGGAAGGCGCACTGTCCGACAACAGAGACGGCTCGATCATGGAGTTCGAACATCTGCCTGATACCTCGATCTACATGGGCAGCGTCGATGCTGGAACCGCACATTGTCAGACGGCGGCGTTCGCGACCCTCTCTCGCGACGGGCTGGGGCGCATCGTGCCGGCGCCTGCTGGTTACACCGGCGTCTGCTGGAACATGCACGGCAGTCTTGCCAGGGTGCTCGGCCTTCCGGCGTACGTGGAGAGCGGAACAGTGGAGTCGACTTCGGCTGATGTCGTCGTGCGCGTCACGCCTTGGACGGGGCACGACTGGGCCGCGCCATGCCAGCTCACCGTGGAATTCAACTACACACTCGAAATGACGCAGCAATTCTGCAGCAACGCCGCGCCCTGCCGGGCAGCGGCCTCGATCGCGCCGGACATCGCGCGTGCGTACGTGGCTTACTCTGCCAGGCAGCCGCTGCTGATGCGCTCACTCGATGAGCAGACGGTGCCCGATTTCATCGGAGCCGCCGGAATCGCGTCGGGTGACGAAGCGCAGGCCGTCGCGAACGCCGGTTGGCACGTGCTCGAACGTCGCCAGCGAGCGCAGTACCCGGGAACGCCTTCGTTCTTCGGCACGATGGCCAGCATCTTTCCAACATTCGGTCACGAGGCGCCGAACGGCGTCTGGGACTATAGCTTTTCGTACGCGAATTTCGTCCTCTTTCCTCTCATGCTGGACGGCCGGCTCTATCTGGGTGCTGTCGGTCACAACGGGGTGGCTTGGCGCGACGGATCGGACATCCTGTTCGCCGTCTACACCGCGCCCGGTGCTGACCAGGAAGATCTCGTCCCGCTCGCCGGCTTCGTCGTCGAGCGCAATCCGACCGTATCGAAAGGCACCGTGGTCGCCGAGGATGGGTCTGCCATCCCGGCAAGACCGTAGGCAGATCCGTAGTATTCCGGCATGAAAGCGACGCCCCACCGGTGGTGCTCCAACACCGGCCCCATCCCTCGGTCAGGCAAAGTCCTCAGGTCCGAAAAGCGGTCGAATGTCGATGTCCGAGTCGGTGAGCATCGGCATCGGACACTTCTTCAGCCACTCGACCGCCTCTTCAACCGATGCCACTTCCCACAGCCAATACCCGGAGACCAGCTCCCTGGTTTCGGGGAAAGGACCGTCGATCACCGTGCGCTTCTCGCCGGAGAAATGTACGCGCTTGGCAAATCGGCTGGGTTTCAGGCAGACGTTCCGGAGGGACATTTTGGCCTCCTGTCGGCCGTGAGGATAGTCATCCGTCCTCGGGGATGCACGATCCGGGGCCCCGACAATGCGGCTTACCCGGGCTTGGTGCGATATGCGCTTGGTACCAAGGTTGACGTGATGTCGCTGGCACCCTGCGTGTCCGAGTTGGATTGACGTCCGAGATGAGCAGCAGGGCGGACACCGGCTGGGCGACCTTCCGGCGTTGGCGCGCGTCGCCGGGCTCCGGCACCTGGTCGCGTCTTCCGCAAAAACTCTGAAACTCCGCGTGCCGTCCGGTGTTCTTGCTCTAAACGAAACCACTTCAGTGCAACACCTCAAAGGCAGCGGCCAGGCCGAATTCACGACGTTCATGCGCAACTATCAAGACATGGTCTTCTCCACAGCCGCCAGGCTCGTGGGCAGGGATGCCCAGGCCGAGGACATCGCCCAGGACGTCTTCGTGCGCGCCTACGAACATTTCGAGGTGCTGCGGACCAGTTCCAGCGCGGGCGGCTGGCTCAAGACCGTGACCACGAATCTCGCGCTGAACCACCTCACCCGGCATCGCCGCCGCTGGCGCCTGTTCTCCGAGCTCATGCGCCCGCACGACGAGGACCCTCCGGGCGATGCGCCGGGGCTGCCGCTCGACCCCGGCGAGTGGGCGGGCGTCGACGTGGCGCGGGCGCCGGATCTCGACGCCGACACCCGGCGCGTGCTTATCGACCGCGCGCTCCGGCGGCTGCCCGACCATCAGCGCGTGCCGCTGGTGCTGTACCACTTCGACGATCTGTCGTATCCGGAGATTGCAGACCGGTTGCAGGTGTCCGTGGGCAAGATCAAGACCGACATCCGTCGGGGACGTCTGGCGCTCGCCCCGCTGCTGAAGGAGCTGCAGTCGTGACCGGCGACGATGGCCTCGAGCGTCTGGTGGATCGAGCCCTGAAAGGCTCGTCCGACCGCGCCGCGCCCGCGACGCTCGTCCCGCGCGTCTTCGAGGAACTGGCCGCCCGATCGGCCCTGCCTTGGTATCACCGCACGTTTTTTCATTGGCCTCTCGCCGCCCGCGCCGCTTTCATCGCCGGGTGCGCCGCATTGATTGCGGGCACCGCCCGCGGCCATGTGGACACCCTGGTGGGCGGTGTATCGGTCCCCGGCTTCGGAGCCGCCCGGTCGATCGCCTTCGCGCTGCGCGACGTGGGCCGCCAGCTCACCGACGCCATTCCGATTTCGTGGTGGTACGGCGGGCTGGGGCTCGGCGCCGGGCTCTATGTCGGCCTGTTCGGTCTCGCCGCCGTCGGTTACCGACTGCTCTATCTCAAACCCAGCACCAGGTGAGCATCATGAACTTTCCTTTCTCCCGACTGCGACGCCTGACCTTTCCGTTCTTGCTGATGTTCGCAGGCGCGTGCATGTTCGCGGGCACCTCAGTATTTGCGACCACGCCGGTGTTCGCGACCGCGATCACGTCCGCGCCGGAATCCGCGCCGGCGCCGCGACTCGAGGCCACCGCCGCCACGGCGGGAACCGAAGACGCCGCGCGTGACGCCAAGGATGCGGCGCACGACGATGAAGACGATCTCACCACCGACAGGCCGCCGCCGCGCGTCCTTGCCGATCAGACCGACGCCGCGCGCCCCGACCGGGATGGGCACGGTGATGACCGGCGAGACCGCCATCGACGTCATCGCCACGGCGAGCAAGGCATCACCAGCATCGGCCACGATGCCGTGCTGCCCGAAGGGGAGAAAGCGGGGGATGTCGTCTCCATCCTGGGCGCCGCCATCAGCGCCGGCGAGGCCAACGGCGTCGTCTCCGTTCTCGGGAACACCCGTGTCACCGGTCCCGTACACGACAGTGCCGTCGCCGTATTCGGGAATCTGTATATCGACGGCAAGGTCGAAGGCGACGCCGTCGCGGTGCTCGGCAACATCGAACTCGGGCCGCACGCCGAGATCGACGGCGATCTCAGCGCCGTGCTCGGCACGGTCAAGCGCGATCCCGCCGCGGTCGTCAAGGGCGACTTCAACAACGTCTTCAATGTCGACGTCGGCGACACTCCCGGCCTGCACGCCTGGATCACGAACTGCCTGCTGTACGCGCGCCCGCTGGCCCTCGCGCCCCACCTGACCTGGGCATGGGGTTGGGCCCTGAGTTTCCTCATCGGCTACGCGCTCCTGGCGGCGCTCGCTCCGGGGGGCGTGCGCTCCTGCATCCGGACGATCGAAGCGGAGCCGGGCCACACCGCCGTTGCCGCGCTGCTCGCCATCCTGGTGGTGCCCATGTTGATCGCCCTGATGGTGGTCACCGTCATCGGCATCGCTGCGATCCCCTTCGTTGCCGTCGCCCTGTTGTGCGCGGTGCTGTTCGGCAAGGCGGTGGTTTTGGCCTGGCTCGGCGAGAAGGTGATCCGCCGGCGGGACGAGTCGCCCCTGCAGTTGCCGCTCGCCGTGCTCGTGGGCGGAGCCATCGTGCTGCTGCTGTATCTCGTCCCCGTGCTCGGCGCGGTGGTTTATAAAGTGCTGGGACTGGCCGGCTTCGGCGCCGTGGTGTACACGCTGCTGCTGCAGTTGCGCGCACGGCAAAGCGCCAAGATCACCGACACCCCACCGCCGTTCGGCGGCGCCGGGCCGAGGGACGTCCCCCCGGGCGCGGGAATCGGCGCAGGCGCGGGCACGGGCGCATTCACCCCCGGCGCAGCAGATGCCGCCGCAGCATCGGCAGCCTCGGCGACGGCCGCCGCCTCGGCCACAG
>CAZZWZ010000125.1:1866-9660 GCA_964657955.1 uncultured Steroidobacteraceae bacterium | reverse complement strand
TGCAGGAATTCCTGCTGCGGATGCTTGCGGCCGCCCTGCGGCGGCACCGAGGCGATGGTGCCCTCGATCAGCTTCAACAGGGCCTGCTGCACGCCCTCGCCCGAGACGTCCCGGGTGATGGACGGATTGTCCGATTTGCGCGAAATCTTGTCGATTTCATCGATGTAGACGATGCCGGTCTGCGCCTTCTCGACGTCGTAGTCGCATTTCTGCAACAACTTCTGGATGATGTTCTCCACGTCCTCGCCGACGTAGCCCGCCTCGGTCAGGGTGGTGGCGTCGGCGATGGTGAACGGCACGTTGAGCAGCCGCGCCAGGGTCTCGGCCAGCAACGTCTTGCCGGACCCCGTGGGCCCGATCAGCAGAATGTTGCTCTTGGCGAGTTCCACCTCGTCGCGCGCGCGCACCCCTTCCGTACCGCGGGTCTGGAGGCGCTTGTAGTGGTTGTAGACGGCCACCGACAGCACGCGCTTGGCGCGTTCCTGCCCGATGACATATTCGTCCAGAACCTTCTTGATTTCCTGGGGTTTCGGAAGCTTGTCGCGAGTGCGTTCCGCGCGCTCTTCGAGTTCCTCCCGGATGATGTCGTTGCACAGCTCCACGCATTCGTCGCAGACGAATACGGAGGGGCCGGCGATTAACTTCCGGACTTCGTGTTGGCTCTTGCCGCAGAAAGAGCAATACAACAGTTTGCCGTCATCATGCTTGCCGCGCGAATCTTCGCTCATGCTGTCCTCAAGTTGACCGTGCCCGCGCTCTGCGCGCGGCCGCGGCGTCGACTCTGACTATATAGCACCCCGCCGACGTTCCGCAAAGGAAGGTCGGCGGGGGTTGTGACCAGGTTCCCGTCCGGGACCCCTCCGGCGGCACGTGCGGAGCGGATCGCCCATCAGGCCTTGGCAGGCAGCTCGCCGCGCTTTTCGAGCATCGAATCGATCAAACCGTAGGCCCGGGCCCCTTCGGCCGTCATGAAATTGTCCCGGTCGCTGTCAACCTTGATGCGCTCGACGGTCTGACCGGTGTGCTTGGCCAGGATCGCGTTCAACCGCTGCTTGGTCTCCATCACGTCGCGGGCATGGATGTCGATGTCGGAGGCCTGACCCTGGAAGCCGGCGGACGGCTGGTGGATCATGATCTTCGAGTTGGGCAGCGAATGGCGCTTGCCCGCCGCGCCGCCGGCCAGCAACACCGCCCCCATGGAGGCCGCCAGGCCCACGCAGATGGTGCTCACGTCCGGCTTGATGAACTGCATGGTGTCGTAGATGGCAAGCCCCGCACTCACCGAACCGCCCGGCGAATTGATGTAGATGGCAATGTCCTTTTCGGGGTTCTCCGACTCCAGGAACAGCAGCTGCGCCACGATCAGGTTGGCCATGTAGTCCTCGACCTGACCGACGACGAAAATCAGCCGCTCCTTGAGCAGGCGGGAATAGATGTCGTAGGCCCGTTCGCCGCGGGCGGTCTGCTCGACCACCATCGGAACCAGATTGAGTGCGCGCGTCGTCATGAGTTATCGCCCTTGTTGAGTTTGCGGAACGGCCGGGAGAAGTAGTTAAGGACAGTACAAGGTCATTTCAAGGGACTTGCCGTGAATCAACCCTCAAAGTTCATCAACTCTTTGAAACTGGATGCTTTCTCGTGCACCTTAGCATGCGCCAGCAGCCAGTCCACCGTCTGGTCCTCGAGCGCCAGGCTTTCGATCTGCCGCATCGCGTCGGGATTCTGCAGATAGGCGCGCTTGGCCGCCGCCGCATCGCCGTAGCCGCCCACCATCTCGTCCAGCCGGGCATTCGAGCGGGCCGGGTCGAGCACGATGTTCTCGCGCCGGATGATGTCGTTGAGCAGCAGTCCCAGGGCCACGCGGCGGCGCGCGGGCTCGACGAACGGCTCCCGGGGGGGCGCCTGCGAGGCATCCTTGGCGCCGGTGCGCCGCATGCTCTCGATCTGCATGTCGCGCACCTGCGAATCGATGAGGGCATTCGGCACGTCGAGCGGATTGCTCTCGAGCAGCTTCTCCATGACCGCGCTCTTGTTGCGGTTGCGCAAGGTCTGGTCCAGCTCCCGGCGCATGTTCGCCGCCACGTCCTCACGCAGCTTGGCCACTCCGCCCTCGGTCACCCCGAAGGATTGGCAGAATTCCTCGTCCACTTCCGGCAGCGACGCCTCCTCGACCTTCACCACCTCGACCTGGAACACCGCATGCTTGCCGGCCAGTTCGGTGGCCCGGTAGTCGGCGGGGAAGTCCACGTCGATGGCGCGGCTCTCGCCCGCGGCGGCGCCCACGAGGCCCGCCTCCAGCTGCGGCAGCATGCGGTTGTCGCCGAGCACGATGGCGATGTTCTCGCCCTTCCCGCCGGCGAACGGCACCCCGTCGATCGAGCCCTCGAAATTCACCGTCGCCTTGTCGCCGGCCGCGGCGGGCCGTTCGACGGCCGCGAATTTCATCTGCTGCTTGCGCAGCCGCGCGATCATGGCATCGATGTCCTCCTCGGTGACGTCCGCGGTCAGACGCTCGATTTCCAGGCCTTCGATGGGCTGCAGGGCCACCTCCGGGAACACCTCGAACGTGGCCACGTAGGTCAGATCGCGCCCCTCGTCGACGTTCTGGGGTTCGATCCGCGGGTTGCCCGCGGGCGCCAGCTGATTCTGCGTCACGGCCTCGGAGAAGCTCGACTGCAACAACTCGCTCACCACCTCGCGGTGCACCTGCGGACCGAACTGTTGCCGGATCACCGTGAGCGGCGCCTTGCCGGGGCGGAAACCGTTCAAGCGGGCCGTACGGCTCAGCTTCTTCAGGCGCAGCGCAATCTCCTGGCTGACGCGTTCGGCCGGCACCTGCACTTGCATGCGGCGCTCCAGTTTGCCGGTACTCTCGACGGAAACCTGCATATCGATCCTTACGTGTTAGGGTGAAAGTGAGCGCCTGGCGGTGGTGCGAAAGGCGAGACTCGAACTCGCACGGGTTACCCCACCAGATCCTAAGTCTGGCGCGTCTACCAATTCCGCCACATTCGCGTCGGCAGCCCGTAAGTATAGCGTAGGGTCGGGGGTGGTGGTTATCGCGGTTCGCTCGCGCGCGCCAGCAACCGCGCCACTTCGCGCAGTCCCGGCAGGCCGTTTTCCAGCATGAAATACAAGGGGCTGTCGCCGCCGAACGGTGCCGCCGCCTGCGGCGAATGCATCCAGGCCCAGGCACGGTCCTCGTCGCCGGACTCGCGCATCAGAGAGCGTTGGATGCTGGCCATCAAGGCCGCACGCTCCTGCTGCGCCGCCGAAAGCCGCGGCGCCTCGCCCACCCGGTAGCGGATCAGCACCTGCGGGGACGGAATGCGCAGCAGCCGGCACTGCTGCAGGGGCGAGAGTTCCCAGGCCTCGGCGATGGCGAAGAATCGCTTCAAGGCACCGGCGCCGACCCGGCGTCCCGCGAGGCGGCTCGCCGGCTGCAGGACCAGGCGCGGTCCGGACCGAGGCTTGGTGGGCAACGAAGTTCTCACACGGTCCACAAGCATACTCCCTAATATTCCGGGGGCTCGCTATCATGTCCGCATGCCCGCGACGTTCGCCGACCGCCTGAGCCAAGCGCAGAATCGCAGCGGCGGCCTGGTCTGTGTGGGACTCGATCCGGATCCGGCCAAACTACCGGATGACGTGGCCCGTGCCGCGGAACCACTCCTCGAATTCAACCGACGCGTGGTGGATGCCACCGCCGACGTCGCCGCCGCGTACAAGCCGCAGGTAGCCTTCTACAGCGCCCTGGGATTGGAGGCCGAACTCGAGGCCAGCATCCGCTACATCCGCGAGCGCGCGTCGCACGCGCTGGTCATCCTGGACGCCAAGCGCAACGACATCGGCAACACCGCCGAGGCCTATGCACGCGAAGCCTTCGACCGTTACGGGGCCGACGCCGTCACCGTCAATCCCTACATGGGTGCCGACTCGATCGCACCCTTCATTGCCCGGGCCGACCGCGGCGCCGTCCTGCTCTGCCGCACCTCCAATCCCGGTGCGCGGGACTTCCAGGATCTGCTGGTGGACGGCATGCCGCTCTACCGGCGCGTGGCCGAGCGCGCCGACCGCGATTGGAACGAGCGCCGCAACCTGATGCTGGTGGTGGGCGCCACGGTGCCCGCGGAGATGGCCGCCCTGCGCGAAGCACATCCGTCGCTGTCCTTCTTGGTGCCGGGCATCGGCGCCCAGGGCGGCGATCTCGGGCGCACCCTGGAGGCGGGCCTGAACGCACAGGGCACCGGACTGCTGATCAATTCCTCGCGGGGCGTGATCTATGCCGGCGGCGGCACCGCAGCCGGCATTCGCGAGGCGGCGCACGCCTTGTATGCGGACATCAACCGGGGGCGCGAGGCGTTGCGCGGGCGCCCGGCGAGCGGGCGCGCCGAGCGTACCTAGGCGGCCGCTGCCTAGAACGCGCTCTTGATGACGCCGCCGTCCACGCGCAGTGCCGCGCCGTTGGTGGCGGACGACAACGGGCTCGCGACGTAGGCCACCAGCGAGGCCACTTCGTCCGGGGTGGAAAAACGCTGGAGCAACGACGTGGGGCGGGCGGTCTTGAAGAAGTCGCGTTCCACCTCCTCCGCGCTCCGGCCCGACGACCTGGCCATGTCGCGCACGAAATCGCCGACGCCGCGCGAACGGGTGGGCCCCGGCAGCACCGTGTTCACCGTCACGGCGGAGCCGGCGGTGAGCTCGGCGAGGCCTCGCGCGACGGCGATCTGCGCGGACTTGGTCATGCCGTAGTGGATCATTTCCGCCGGAATCTGGTAGCCGCTTTCGCTCGAGATGAACACGATGCGTCCCCAGTCCTGCTCCAGCATGCGCGGCAGATAGTGGCGCGCCAGGCGCACCCCGCTCAGCACGTTCGCCTCGAAGAAGCGGCGCCAGTCGGCATCGCTGATGTCGGCGAAGGCCCGCACCTCGAAGATGCCGAGGTTGTTGACCAGGATGTCGACGCGGGGATGTTGCACGAACAAGGCTTCGGCCACGGCGGACTCGCTCAGGTCGCCGGCGAACCCCAGCACCTCGCCGCCCGCGGCGCGCAGCTCCTTCACGGCCGCGTCCACGGCGGCCGGGGTGCGTCCGTTCACGATCACCGTCGCGCCTTCGCGCGCCAGCGCGGCCGCAATGGCGTTGCCGATGCCGGCCGTACTGCCGGTGACCAACGCCAGCTTCTGGTTTATTTTCAAATCCATTGCTGCCGCCTCGCGATGAAGTCCTTCCAGGACCGGCATTATGCCTGCATCGTGCCCGGGCGATTGCCAATCCGTGGGCGGCGCGATACTTTCGCGCCATGAAAATCGCGGCCATCTCGGACATTCACGGCAATCTCGGTGCGCTCGACGCCGTGCTGGCCGACATCCACCGGCGCGGCGTGGACCTGATCGTCAACCTGGGCGACATCCTGTCCGGCCCGCTGCAGCCGCGGGAGACGGCCGAGCGCCTCATGGCCCTCGATTTTCCCACCATTCGCGGCAATCACGAGCGGCAGCTGCTGGCGCCCGACCGGGATGCCATGGGGCTGTCGGATCGTCATGCGGCGGATCACGTCACCGCCGCGCAGCGGCGTTGGTTGACGGAGCTACCGGCCGAACGCTGGGTGACCGACGAGGTGTTCCTGTGTCACGCCACCCCGGTCAGCGACGTGGCGTGCTTCCTCGAGGACATTCGCGACGGTGAACTCATTCCCGCCGCGGCCGCCGACATCCACGAGCGTACCGCGGGCTGTACGGCGTCCTTGATCCTGTGCGGCCACACACACATCCCGCGCGTGGCGCAGGCCGGTGCCGCGCAGCTCGTCGTCAATCCCGGCAGCGTGGGCATCCAAGCCTACCAAGGGCACCACCCCATTCCGCACACGGTGCAGATCGGCTCGCCGCACGCGCGGTATGCCATCGTCGAGCGCCTGACCGCCGGCTGGACCGTGGAGTCGATGGCCGTGCCCTACGACTGGGACGCCGCCGCGGCGCTGGCCGTGCAACACGGCCGGGCGGAGTGGGAGCGCCCGCTGCGAACCGGATTCCTTTAGCGGCGCGCCCGAACACCGTGGGCACGGTCGGCACGGCGCGGTACCGGTCCGGCCATGGCGCCCCCTTGCCGCGCCGCACCGACCTCAGGGCGCGATTGCCACCGGCGCCGAGTCGCGCTTGTAGACGACGCCATCCTTCATGACGAAGCTCACGCGCGTCATCACGCCGATGTCGGCCAGCGGATCGCCGGGCACCGCCACCACGTCGGCGAATTTCCCCGCCGTCACCGTGCCCAGGTCCTTGTCCTTCTTGAGCAGCAGCGAGGCGTTGAGCGTGGCCGCCTGCAGCGCCGCCGTCGGCGGAATGCCGGCCTGCACCATCAATTCGAATTCATGGGCGTTCTGTCCGTGCGGATACACCGCGGCGTCGGTGCCGAAGGCGATCTTCACGTGCGCCTGGTAGGCGCGGCCGGCCGTGGCCATGATCAGCGGTCCGATGGCCAGCGCCTTGGCGGCGACCTGCGGCGGGTAGTAACCGGGCACCTTGGCCTGGTGCGCGACGAAATCGCCGGCGATGATGGTGGGCACGTACCAGGTGCCGTGTTCCACCATGAGCTTCATGTCCGCGGCATCCATGAACGTGCCGTGCTCGATGGAATCGACGCCGCCGAGCACCGCGCGCCGGATTCCCTCGGCGCCGTGGGCGTGCGCCGCCACCGTGAAACCGTAGTCGTGCGCGGTGGCGACCACCGCCCGGATCTCCTCCAGCGTCAGCTGCGCATTGTCGCCGCTGTTGCTCTCGTCGAGCACGCCGCCCGACGGCATGATCTTGATGACGTCGTCGCCCAGCTTGTAGTGCAGACGCACCGCCTTCACGGCGTCGTCGGGCCCGTTGATGATGCCCGCGGTGGGACCGGGATCGCCCGCCAGATCGATGCGATAACCGTTGGTGGCGTCGGCGTGACCGCCGGTGGAGCCGATGGCCTGGCCCGCGGTGAAGATACGGGGTCCCGGCAGAATGCCCGCGTTGATGGCGTTGCGCAGCGCCACCGATTCATTGGCCTGATCGCCGAGATTGCGCACGGTGGTGAAGCCGGCGAGCAGCGTGCGACGGGCATACACCGTCGAGCGCACGGCGTAATCGGCGACGTTCCAGTGGAACTGATCGACGTAGGCGGTGCGGCTGGTTTCGCCGGTCAGGTGCGTGTGGCTGTCGATCAAACCGGGCAGGCAGGTTTGCGTGGACAGATCGATGTCCTGCGCCCCCGCAGGCGAGGCGCCGCCGCTCTTGACCTCGCGGATGCGCGTGCCCTCCACCACGATGGTGGTCGCGCCCAGCATCTTCCCCGCCGCGCTGTCGAACAGATGCCCGCAGTGCAGGGCGAACACCGGCGCCGGGGTTGCCGGCGGCGCGGGTTCGGCCGCCGCCGCGCGGCCGCTCACCGCCGCCAGACCGCTCAAGACTGCCAGGCTGCTCATTGCCGCCAAGCGACGCGTCGCCGCAGGATCGCTCTTTGCCGCCGGGCGGCTCAACGCCGGGCCGTTCTTCGCCGATCCGGCACGCCGCAGGCTGCCGGTCCATCCGCTCGTTGCATCGTTTTTCATCCTTGAAGCCTAGGTCAGGGGCTCAATCAACGCAAACGGCAACGGCCAGCACGCTGTGGAGGAGCACGTCGGCCCCCGCCGCAAGATCGGCCGGAAGGGCGCTTTCTGATTCATTGTGGCTCACACCGCCGGCACACGGTACGAAGATCATGGCCGTGGGAACCACCGCGGCCACGTTGCAGGAATCGTGGCCGGCGCCGCTCACCAGGTCC
>CAZZWZ010000125.1:0-1856 GCA_964657955.1 uncultured Steroidobacteraceae bacterium | reverse complement strand
CCATGGATGCGTAGCCGAGCCCGGCCGTCGCGCGGCGCACCGCCGATACGCAGGCCGGGTCGAACGTGACGCCCGGTGCCTCCCAGACGCAGCGGATGTCGCCCGCCAGTGCGTGCCGATCCCGGGCCGAGCGTACCACCCGCTCCACGGCGCCGCGCAATGCTGCATAGGCCCGGCCGTCCGGGTGCCGCACGTCCACGGTGAAGCGCAGGCGACCGGGCACCGTGTTCGGAGAACCGGGCCACGTCTCGATCAGGCCCACCGTCAGCCGCGCCTCGGGACCCTGCTCGTGCGCAGCCGCATACAGCGCGGGCAGTGCGTCGGCCAGCACGCGCACGGGATCACGCCGCAGGTCCATCGGGGTGGGCCCGGCGTGCGCCTCCCGTCCTTCGATCGTGATCTCGTGCCGGCTCATGTGCTGCACGCCGCTCACCACTCCGATGAGTTTGCCGCATCGCTCGAGCACCGGACCCTGCTCGATATGCACCTCGAACGCGGCGGCAACGGCTTGGCGCGCGACGGGCGCATCGCCAACGCCCCAGCGCTCGAGTTCAGCACCCACGCTCCGGCCCGCGGCATCGGTGAGCCGCCGCGCCGCGTCGAGCGCCAGGCGTCCGGACCAGACGGCCGAACCCATCATCGCCATGGGAAACCGGCAGCCCTCCTCGTTGCACCAAACGCCGATCTCGATTGGATGGCGCGTGCGCACGCCGGCCTCCTCGAGGGATTCCACCACTTCCAGGCCCGCCAGCACGCCGTACACCCCGTCGAATCTGCCGCCCGTGGGCTGCGTGTCGAGGTGGCTGCCGATGAGGATGGCCGGCGCCGCATCTGCGTCGTGGTGCTTGCGCAAGAATAAATTTCCGGCGCCATCGACCCGCGGCCGGTACCCGGCCGTCTGCGCCCAGCGCACCAGCAGCTCGCGCGCCGCGCGGTCCCCGTCGGTCAGCGCCTGTCGGTCGACGCCGCCGCGCGGCGTGGCGCCGATCCGTGCCATGGCCATGAGCCGGGACCAGAGGCGCTCGCCGTTCACCCGCAACGCGCTCGGCGACGCCGCGGTCGGGGCGCCCCGCGCAGGAACCTCGTTCATCCTCGGCACCTCTCGGCTCACGGCCGGACACCAGCATCTTGTCTGGGTACCGGGGTGTCAATGGGGCACGCGGCGGCGGCGGCCGGCGGTGCGGATGGCCCCGCGCCGGACGCCCGCCCGGGGGGTCGGGCCGTCGATGCCGGGCCTCTCGCCGGGGTGTCCCGACATGCGTGAACTGCGTCGAAGGAATGGAAGTCGGCGCTGTTCAACTCCAGATTCTGTCGCATAGGATTTGCCCCAGTCACGGAATCCGACCCTGGAGCAGACGATGTCACGCGGGCCCTATCCCATCATGCTGATGCTTGCCATGGCGTTGCCGGGAGCGGTCCGAGCCCTCGGATTGGGCGACATCCGCGTCGATTCGGCGCTGAACGAACCGCTCGCGGCGCAGATCGACATCGTGGGCGCCACCCGCGAAGAACTGGCCGCGCTCACCGCGAGCGTGGCCAATCACGAGGTATTCCAACGTTACGGTGCCGACCGCCCCTCGTTCCTCAGCACCGCCACCTTCAAGGTGGGCCTGGACCATGGACGCCCGGTGCTCAACGTACGGTCTGCCGATGCGTTCACGGACCCCGTCATCAGCCTCTTGGTGGACCTCAAGTGGGGGAAGAATGAGCTGGTACGCGAATATTCTCTCCTCCTCGATCCGCCCGGATATCAGTACGCGCGCGCGCAGACGGCCGTTGCGTCCGTCGCCGCACCGGGGCCCGCGCGCGCAACCGGCGCTGCGAGCGCTCTGCTTGGCCATCTCCACGCCGAGGCC
>CAZZWZ010000124.1:0-9759 GCA_964657955.1 uncultured Steroidobacteraceae bacterium | reverse complement strand
ACGTCCCAGTTCTCGCGCGGCCGCGCGCCGGCGATTCCCAGGATGCCCGCCGGCCGCCCGGAGACGTGATAGCCGATCATGAGCACCGAGCCCACGCCCAGCGCACACCACAGGTCGGCATCGACGACCTGGTCCGGCCGCGGTTGCGCCGTGTCGCGAAACTCCGAAACCCGCAGCGGCGCCAGGCGCGAACGCAGCCACGGCAGCGTGTCCAGGGGCTGGCCCCGCAGCTGCTCCGGATTGCCCGTGCCCAGCAGGCCGCGCGCCACCGCGACGTCCGCGAAGTACTCGAGTTCGCTGTCGATGTGAATATGAAAGGCGGTGTCGGCCTGCGTGGCCTCGCGCAGCAATTCGAGATTGGCGAAAACGCACTCGGCCGAGGTCTCGGCCGTCATGCCCTGGAAGTCGACCGCGATCTTGGTGCAGATCACGTCCAACCCCATGGATGGACGCATGCCGCGTCTCGGCCAGGCATGGGGCGCGAGAACGTCCGAGGCGGTCAAATCCGCATGCCGGGGATCACTGGGTGCTGTCGCCATGCGCCTTCAAGAGTCCCGAAAGTAGGGATTGCGTTTTCAGATCAACAGTTTGCCATCGTCCAGCCTCACAAACCGAATCTGTCACACACTTCAGACTATTCGGCAACTGGAAGATACGGCTGGATTCTCGCACAAGTTATCAGGATTACAAGCTAACCAATTGTATTGGCGGCCTTCGGAGAAAAATCATCGAATGGCCTGACGCGCCTGCTCGAACAAGTCTTTCAGTCTCACCTCCATTTCTCCCTGCAACCGTTCCACGTCGGACGCGGCGAGGCCCTTGGGCACGTACACGGGCTCACCGATGGCGATGGCCACGCGTGCGCCGGGTTTGGGGATCACGAAGCGGTCCCACTTGATCCTCCAGGCGCGGGATGCCGCATAGGCCATGGGGATGATGGGCCGCTGCGACAGCTGCGACAGCAGCACCGCGCCGGGCTTGAATTTCCACGGCGGGCCGCGGGGGCCGTCGGGGGTGATGGCGGGCGACACGTCGTCGTGCGCCAGGGCTTGATAGTAGTCGCGCAGTGCGCGGGCGCCGGTGTGGGTGGAGGAGCCGCGGATCACCTCGGCGCCCAGCCTGCGCACCAGCATGGCACCGAGTTCGCCATCCACCGAAGGACTGATCAAGAAACCGAGCTTGACGCCCGCCGGACGCAGCGCGAGCAACTGCCTGACGCAGAACAGCTGATGCTGGTGCCAGTACACGGGAATGAACGAGGGCTGGCGCGCCAGCGCCTCCCTGACGTGCTCCGTGCCGGCCACGCTCACCACGCGTGAGGCACGCCACACGATGCGGATCAAGGCCAGCCCCACCGGCACCGCGAGCCGGTACAGGAGCCGCCGGCTGCGCGTGAGCTGCCGTCCCGAACGCGTCTGTTGATCGTAGAGGGTGTTGCGAAGACCGCCGGGTTTTTTCTGCACGCGGCATTGTCGGGGCCGACGGTGCACGGTGCAAGCGCGCACGGAGCGCCTGCGGGAGCCCGCCCGGCTGCGATACAATGCCGCATGCAGACTGCGGCCCTTCCCCCGGGTCCCGACCAAGGCTTCGACCTTGGCGGGACCGATGAATCCCTGGCACGGATGCGCGACTGGTTCCACCGGTTCGGCGACACCTATCGCGTCTTTGCCCCCGCGCGCGGCGTCTACGACTACGTCATCCATCATCCGGACGACGTCAAGCGGGTGTTGCTGTCGAACCACCGCAACTACACCAAGGGCGGCGGCATGGATCGCGTCAAGATCCTGCTCGGCAACGGCATCATGACCAGCGAGGGCGATTTCTGGCGACGGCAGCGGCGCATGATGCAGCCTTCGTTCCACCGCCGGGTGATCGACCGGTTCACGCACCTGATCGGTGAGATCAATGAAAAATTCGCCCGTCGCTGGGCGGAGCATGCGGTGCAAGGCACGCCCATCAATCTTACAGACGACGTGAGCGAATTGACGCTAGATATTGTTTTACAATCGATTTTTGGTGACGATCTTCAGCGACTGGAACACCAGATGGGGGGCAATCCCTTCGCCGTGGTGGCGAAGGAAAGCAACCGCGATCTGAAGTTCGCGTTCCGCTTCCGGTCCCTGACCAAGCTCGTCGCCGAGCTCATCGAGCGGCGGCGCCGTGAGCCCGGGGAGCGTGCCGACTTTCTCGGCATGTTCATGGCCACGCGCGACCGCGAATCCGGCGAGGCGATGAGCGACAAGGAGATGATCGACGAGGTGCTGACGCTCATCGTCGCGGGCCACGAGACCACGGCCTCGGCCCTCACCTGGGTCTGGTACCTGGTCAGCGGGCACCCCGACGTCGCGCAGCAGCTCGCGGACGAGGCCGGACGCGTCGCGGAGGGCCCGCTGGGACTGGATGCCGCCGAATCGCTCGGCTACACGCACCAGGTGGTGCAGGAGGCGCTGCGGCTGTATCCACCGGGCTGGCTGCTCACGCGCCGTGCCGTGGAGGCCGATACGCTCGGCGGCTATGCCGTCGGTGCGCGCACGGACGTGTTCATCAGCCCCTACCTGCTGCACCGGCATCCGGCGTTCTGGGACGCGCCCGAGGCCTTCGAACCGCAGCGGTTCGCCGGCGCCGACGCCGCCGAGCGGCATCGATTTTCCTACATCCCCTTCGCGGTCGGCCCGCGGCACTGCATCGGCGAGGGCATGGCCATGTTCGAAATGCTGGTGCACGTGCAGCACATGTCGCGGCGCTTCCGGCTCACCCGCGCCGACGACGAACCCATCCAGCTGGAGGCGCAGATCAATCTGCGCCCCCGCTCGAATCTGATGATGACGGTGGCGACACGATGAACACGGCAACACCCAACGCGACCCTGGTGGAGATGCTCGAGAACAATCGCGCCGTGGACCGCGCGGTCACCTACATCGACGGCGAGAACTCGGAGCGGCGGGTGACCTATGGGGAGCTGTACGGCCGGGCCCTGGGCATCCTGCACCATCTGCAGGCCCTGGGCGCGCAGCGCGGCGACAAGCTGATCATCTTCCTCAACAACAACGAGCAGTTCATGGACGGCTTCTGGGCCGCCGTCAGCGGCGGCATCGTGCCCGTGCCCCTGGCCGTCGGCATCAGCGCAGAGCACCGCCACAAGCTGCTGCGGGTCGCGCAGCGGCTGGGCAACCCGTTCCTCTACACCGACGCGAAGACCCTCGAACGCCTGGCCGGACTGGCGGCGCAGGTGGGCGCTACTGCGCTGTTCGACACGCTGCGCAAGCGCACCTTCCTGGTGGAGTCCCTGACCGACATTTCCAGGCCCGGCAGACCCCACCGACCGGCGCCGCAGGATCTCGCGTTCATCCAGTTCTCCTCCGGCTCGACCAGCGAACCGAAGGGCGTGATGCTGAGCCATGCGAACCTGCTCGCCAACTGCGAGGGCGCGGCGGCGGTCGACCACTACGGGCGGGACGATGTCTCGCTGAGCTGGATGCCGCTCACCCACGACATGGGACTGATCGGTTTTTTCCTGATGCAGTTCAACAAGCACGTCCACATTCACTTGATGCCCACCGATCTGTTCGTGCGCCGGCCGCTGCTCTGGCTGCAGATGGCGGCGAAGAAACGCGCCACCATTACTTGTTCCCCCAACTTCGGCTACCGCCACTTCTTGAAGGTGCTCGGCGAGCGCCGGCTGGAGAACGTCGATCTGTCGTGCATCCGGTCCATCTACAACGGGGCCGAGCCGATCTCCGTGCCGTTGTGCAATGAATTCATGCAGACTCTGGCCTACACGGGGCTCAAGCGTCACGCCATGTTTCCGGTGTACGGCATGGCCGAGGCCAGCCTCGCGGTGACGTTCCCGGAGCCGGGCAAGGACTACCGCTGGATTCGCGTGAACCGCCACCGGCTGGGGCTGGGCGCGGCCATCGACGTCAACCCGGCGGATTCGCGCGACGTGCTCGAATTGATGAGCGTCGGACGCGCGGTGCCCGGCATCGAAGTGCGGATCGCCGACGAGGCGCGCGCGCCCATGCCCGACGGCCGTGTCGGTCGCATCCTGATCGGCGGCCCGAGCGTCACCGCCGGCTATTTCGGCGACGCGGCGGCCACCGCGCTCGCCATCGATGCGGCGGGCTGGCTCGACACCGGGGACCTGGGCGTGCTGCACGAGGGCAGTTTATTCATCACAGGTCGCAGCAAAGAGATCATATTTATCAATGGGATGAACTACTATCCTTACGATCTTGAGAACATTGCGCAGCAGGCTCCCGGGCTCGATCTGAACAAGGTGGTGGTGGCCGGCATCACCCGCCCGGGCGCGTCGGTGGAGGAACTGGTGGTGTTCGTCCTGCACCGCGGCGACCTGCCGTCCTTCCTCCCGACGGCCACCGCGGTCGGGCGCCTGATCAACGAGCACACGGGGCTGGAAGTAGCGCAGGTCGTTCCCGTCAAACGCATCCCGAAGACCACCAGCGGCAAGGTGCAACGCCACGTGCTCGAAGCCGCGCACGCCGACGGCGAGTTCGCCACCGAGCTTGCGCAACTGGAGGCGCTGCGCAGCGCCACGGGCACGGCGGGTGCGGTGAGCGCTACGGAATTGGAAACCCAGCTGCAGGCCCTGTGCGAGGCCGCACTGCCCGGCAAGCGGGTGGACGTACAGGATAATCTGTTCGAGATTGGCGCCAGTTCGCTCAAGTTGATCGAGATTCACGAGAGCATCGACCGCCGGTTTCCGAACCTCATCGACCTGACCGAGCTGTTCGACCATCCGACCATCGCGGCCTTGGCCGCCCACATCCAGGAAAAACTGGCCCGTCCCGGGGGTTGAGCCGGCCGGGGCGGCGGAGCGCATGCGCGCTCGGCACGGTGGCGCCGGTCAATCGGCGCCGTACAGGGGCTTCTTCAACCGCCAGCGGCGGTAGGACCACAACCAGTCCGCGGGGCTCTTCAGCACGTCGGCCTCGCAGGCCCGGGCGTAGCGCTCGGTGATGGCGTTGGGTTCGAGCTTCTCGCGCCCGTCCCACAACGGCAACAACTCCACCTCGTAGTACCCGCGCTCGATCCGGCGCATCACCGTGTAGAGAATGGGCAGACGCATGGCGCGGGCGATCTGTTCCGCACCCACGTAGAAGGCCGTGTCCTGCCCCAGGAAGCGGGTCCAGTACCGTTTGTCGGTGGAGACGGGGGCCTGGTCCGCGTTCATGGCCACGGCACGGACCACGGCGCGGCGTTGGATGAAATCGGCCAGCAGCTCCTTCGCCGGGATCAGCCGTGCGCCGAAGCGCGAGCGCACCCCGAGCATGAGCCGCTCGGCCCACTGGTCGTGCAAGGGCTTGTAGGCCGCATCCACCGGATGCCCCAGTTGCAAGGTCACACCCTGGAGCAGCCACTCCCAGTTGCACAGATGCGAGGTGACCAGCAGCACCGACCGCCCCCCCGCCAGGTGTTGCTGCGCGGCCGACAGGTTGACGACGTGGATGCGCGCGTTCATGTCGCGCGCGCTCAGCGTCACCGACTTGAGCACCTCCACCAGGACGTCGCAAAAATTCCGGAGGAAGCGCTTGTGGATGGCGGTCCGTTCGACGCTGCTCAGCTCCGGGAACACCTGCGCGAGCTGCTCGCCGATCACGCGGTGCCGGTGGCGCACCACGTAGTACGCGAGAAAGTAGAGGAACGCGGAGAATGCATACAACGCCGTGAGGGGCAGGCGCGAGAGGAGTTTGATCATCGCTCAACCGATCAGGGTCTTGATGCGCTTCGCCAGCGTATCCATGGCAAAGGGTTTGGTCAGCACCTGCATGCCGGGTTCCAGATGACCGTTGCCGATGACGGCATTCTCCGCATACCCCGTGATGAACAGCACCTTCAGACCCGGGCGCGCCACCCGCGCGGCGTCGGCCACCTGCCGGCCGTTGATGCCGCCCGGCAGCCCCACGTCGGTGATCAACAAATCGATCCTGGCCCGCGACTGCAGAACCTTCAGGCCCGTCGGGCCGTCGCCGGCCTCGATGGAGGCGTAGCCCATTCCGTCCAGCACCTCGGCAATGAGCATGCGGATGGTGGGTTCATCGTCGATCACCAGCACCACCTCGCCCGCACCCTGCGCGCCGGTTCGGCCGGAGACGGCCTGCGGCAATTCCGGTTCGGGTCCTGCACGGTCGCGGGGCAGGTACAGGCACATGGTGGTGCCCTGGCCGATCTCGGTGTAGATGCGCACCTGTCCACCCGACTGACGCGCGAATCCGTACACCATGGACAATCCGAGACCGGTACCCTCGCCCAGCGGCTTGGTGGTGAAGAAGGGATCGAATGCACGGGCCACCACCTCCGGCGACATGCCCGTGCCGGTGTCCGTGACGCTCAGCGAGACGTACTGGCCTGGCGGCAGATCGCGGTCCCTGGCTGCCCGCTCGTCCAGCCACGCGTTGGCGGTCTCGATGGTGATCCGGCCGCCGTTGGGCATGGCATCGCGGCCGTTGATGCACAGATTGAGCAGCGAGTTCTCCAGCTGATTCGGATCCACCAGCGTGGACCACAGGCCGCCCGCGCCGATCACCTCGATCTGCACGGACGGGCCCACGGTGCGGCGGATCAGCTCGGCCATGTCCGCGATCAAGCGGTTGACGTTGGTGGACTTCGGGTCGAGCGTCTGTCGCCGCGAGAACGCCAGGAGCCGGTGGGTGAGCGCCGCCGCGCGCCGGGCGGCGCCCTCGGCGGCCGCGACGTAGCGTTCGATGGAGGTGAGCTTGCCCTGGGAAATCCGGGTGTGCAGCATCTCCAGGCTGCCGCTGATCCCGGTCAATAAATTGTTGAAGTCATGCGCCAGCCCTCCGGTGAGCTGCCCCACGGCCTCCATCTTCTGGGACTGCCTGAGATGTTCCTCCGCGAGCTGGCGCTGGGTGATGTCCACGGCCTCGGGAACGATGGCGGTGACGCTGCCGGTGCCGTCGCGGATGGGGCGGATGGAGAAGTCGTACGAACGCCGTCCGGACGGCACGTTGATCGACAGCTGCATGCGCGCGTGCTCGCCGCGGGCGGCCGCCTCGACGCCGGCTCGAATGAGCTCGGGCGCTCCGTCCGTTCCGTCGAACCACGGTGTTTCCCAGAAAGGCTTGCCGATCACGTCACCCAGTCCGGTTTGAATGACCTCGAGGGAGGTGGCATTCGCATCGAGCATGGTGCCGTCGGGCGCCAGGAGCCCCTGCAGCTGATAGCTGGTCTCGAACACGGCGCGCAGACGGGTCTGCGCCAGTTCCAGGGCCGCGGCCTGCGCCCTCTCCGCCGAGATGTCGCGGCCATAGGCGAATATGAGCCCATCCTCCGGCGCCGCCACCCAGGAAATCCAGCGGATGCTGCCATCCTGATGGCGTACGCGATTCACGAAGGATGGCAGCTGGGCGCGCAGGGCCTGTTGCACGGCTGCCTCGGTGGCCCCGATGTCCTCCGCGACCACGAACTCGAACACGGTGTTGCCGATCAGCCGCTCGGCAGGCCAGCCGAGCAGGCGCGTGACCGCCGGATTGACCTGACGGAACACGCCCGCGGCATCGAAGATCACGATCAGATCCTGCGCGTTGCGCCACACGCGATCGCGCTCGCGCGTGCGGGTCTCCACCGTCTGCTCGAGCGAGGCGGCCAGCTCGCGCAGATTCTGCTCGGCGCGCCGCCGCTCCACCGCCTGCCGGGTGCGCGCCGCGGCCTCCCGCAAAAAGTCCAGCTCCTGCGCCGTCCAGTCCCGGGCCGTCGCATGGTTCAGGTACAGCAGCGCGACGAACCCCCCCTGTTCGCTCACCGGCATGTTGACGAAGGATACGGCGTCGATGGCTTTCAGGGCATCGGCCATGCCACGCGTGCGCGGGTCCTGGTAGGCGTCGGTGACGACGGCGGTCTCACCGCGCTTGAGGCCCTCGATGTAGCTGCCGTAGTCGCGAAACCTGAGCACACCCGCCAGACTCTTGATCCCGGGCGCGTTCCAGTCGCGGGCGATGGTGATGGTCTCGAGTGTCGTATCCACCTGCCCGTAGCCGGCGCGCGAAACACCCAGCGTGCGCCCCAGCACCTCCGCCGTCGCGTACGCAATCTCGTCGGGATCGAGCAGATCGCGGATCTTGTCGCTCAATTCCAGCAGCGCCGCGCGGCGCGCGGCGGCGCGGTCACGCTCGGAGACCTCGACGAACAAGATGGCGATGCGTTCGGCGTCGAGGGGAAAGGCGCGCACCTCGTAGGACCGCTGCAGCTCGCTCACGATCTGGGAGAATGCCGCGGAGCGCCCCGAGTCGGCGACTGCGCCGAAATTGTCGATCCAGACCTGTTCGATGCTGGGAATGACCTCGCGGACCGTGCGGCCCCTGCAGTCGGCTCGCCGCAGTCCCGAACCGAGCTCCCAGGCTTCGTTCATCTCGACGAAGCGCCAATCGACCACGCGCCGGTCCGCGTCACGCACCATTTCGGCGATGAAAAAGCCATCCGTGATCTTCTCGAACAACATCCGCCATTGCGATTCGCTGTCCTGCCGGGTGCGCTCCATCAACACCGGGTCCGTCACGGCCACGCCCTCGACGAAAATGCCGCTGAGGTGTCCGTCGGGTTCGGCGACCGGCCGGCGGACGAAGTCCAGGCACCGCACGGCGGCCGGTTCGCCCGCCGCGTTGCGCACGGCACGGCGCATGGCGTGGCGGCGAAGGCGCGCCGCGTCGCCAACACGTCGGCCGGCAGCACCAGGAACGTGGGTGCCCGTTCGAACGGACCGACCCGGGCGAGAGCCCGCGGCCGCACGCCCATTTCACCGCCATCGGCCGGGAAAGCAGGTTCGCTCATGACGGCGCTTGCAGCAACAGCGGCCGGATCAGGCCACAAGTGGCGAAAAGACCCATCGCGGAACGTGGCCGGACGGGTGGTTCGAATGTTGCGCGGCGCCGCTCATCCAGCCCAGTATAGCCGCACGGGCCCGCCCGCTCACCCTGCCCGAGACCGGAACCATCGGCGGCCGCGCCAGTCCATCTCCATAGGCTCGCGCCTTCCATATGCATCCGCGAACACGCCACGCCAACCGCCCGGGAGTCCGACACTACGCGACGCTGGCCCTCGTGTTCGTGTCGCACGCAGTTTTATTGGCGGTGATCCTGCGGAGCACGTCGCACACCCCGCATGGTGCGGCGGCTCAGGGTCCGCTGGAGCTGCTGGCGATGCCGCCGCCCGCCATTCCCCTGGTGCGCGCCGAGAACGCGCCGAAGCTGCGCCCGAGCGCACAGACCGTGCAGTTGCTCGCGCCGCCCGAGCTCGCGAGGGCGCTCGAACCGCAGGCGCGGAGCCCTTCGTCCGGACGGTCGCCCCGCGCATCCGACACCGACGGCCGGGAATCCGGCGTGGACTGGGCCGCCGAGGCGCGGCGCGCCCTTCAAGCCTTCGAGATCCGAGGTCACGAACCCGTGCGCAACACCTCGGTCTCGACGCCGCATGCGGAAGAACACTGGTGGCCCCGGTCGCACCACGCCGCGGGCGAGCACTTCAAGACGCCCGGCGGCGACTGGATCGTATGGATCAACGCCCGCTGCTACCAGGTCGCCCGCGCCGTCCCGCCCGGATCGCAAATCGGCGCCGCCTGGTTGCCCACCACCTGCCTCGGCGACGGCACCGGCGAGGACGCCGGCGACGAAACCGCGGTGGACTCTCGGGGCCCGCCCGCCGACGCGGCGACGGACCGCGGCTCCGGACGCTGAGCGCGACCCACCGCCGCCCGGCCGGTGCGAGGCCGGCGGTGCGCGACGAGCG
>CAZZWZ010000123.1:6190-9841 GCA_964657955.1 uncultured Steroidobacteraceae bacterium | reverse complement strand
GGATCCCAGCGGCGTTCCCGCCGATCTCGCCTCCGCCGGACTGGTCGAGCGCGGCGCCTATCTCTCGCGCGCCGCAGACTGCGGCGTGTGCCACACCGCCCCGGGCGGGGTTCCGTTTGCCGGCGGGCGCGCGTTCGTCCTGCCGTTCGGCACCTTGTATTCGACCAACATCACGCCCGATGCCGACACGGGCATCGGGACCTACACCGACGCCGATTTTCTGGCCGCCGTCCACGAGGGCGTGGGCCGCGGCAACGTCAAGCTGTACCCCGCGATGCCCTATCCCAGCTACACGCTGATGACCGACGCGGATGCGCTGGCGATCAAGGCCTACCTGTTTTCGCTCAAACCGGTGCGCGCGCCGGCCCGCCGCAACACGCTGATGTTTCCCTTCGACCAACGCGTTTTGATGCGGATCTGGTCAGCCATGTTCAATCCGGATCGACGCTTCGAAGCGAACAGCGGACGGGACGCGACCTGGAACCGCGGGGCGTACCTCACCGAGGCCCTGGGGCATTGCGGCGAGTGCCACACGCCGCGCAGTCTCTTCTTCAGTTTGAACAATCGCCGGAAGTTTGGCGGTGCGGTGCAGGCGGGCTGGCGCGCCTACAACATCACGAACGACCGCGGCAGCGGGGTGGGTGCGTGGAGCGATGCGGACCTCACGCAATACCTCTCGTCGGGTCACGCGGATGGCCGGGGCACGGCGGCCGGACCCATGGGCGAAGCCGTGGACGAGAGCCTGAGTCACCTGACCGCCGGGGACATCGGAGCCATGGTGGCCTACCTGCGCTCGGTGACCGGAGTGGCCGCCACGGATTTTCCGGCACCCCGCACCAACGCCGCGCCGGCTTCATTTGCCGAAGGCCCGCCGGGCGAATCGAATCCCCATGGCAGGGCCGTCTACGAAGGCGCCTGTGCCGGATGCCACGGGTGGACCGGCATCAGTCCGGTGATTCCCGCCGCGAGCCTGATCGGAACGCGCACGGTGAACGACGCCACCGCCAACAACGTGGCCCAGGTCGTCATCCGGGGCGCACAACGCCACACCGATCAGGCCGCCAACATGCCGGCATTCGGTGCGGCGTACTCGGACGCCGAAATCGCGAGCGTCGCCAACTACGTGACCGCGCGATTCGGGGCCCGGGGATCCGAACTCAGTGCGGCATCGGTGGCCAAGCTGAGGACCATGGACTGAGGCGCGGCGCGGTCACATCGCCGGTGCGCCCGCGGCCCGCAACCTGATCGGGATGGACTTCGCGGCGGGGACGTGGCTGCCCTCGGCGTGGTGCCACAGCGGGATCAGCGGATTGCACTCGGGAAAATACCCCGCTGCGCACCCGCGCGGAATGTCGAACACGGTCACGCGCAGCCCCTCGACCGAACGCGGTACGCCGTCGGATGTCACGGTGGACGCGGTGACCCGATCGCCGGTCTTGAATCCCAGCCGCGCGATGTCGTCGGCGTGCATCAACACCACCTTGCGGGTGCCGTAGATGCCCCGGAAACGATCGTCCAGCGTGTAGATTGTCGTGTTGAACTGATCGTCGCTGCGCATGGTCATCAATCGCAGGACATCCGGGGCCGAGGTTTGCATGTCGGGATCTTCGTCGAGTCCGCGCGGCACGATGAAGTTGGCCCGGCCGTTGGGCGTCTTCCATTCGCGATGTGCGGCGGCCACGGGTCGGCGGAATCCCCCCGGCGTCCACATGCGCTCGTTGAAGTCGTGAAAGATCTCGGGATAGACGGCGGCGATCTCGTCGCGAATCGATGCATAATCGTCCACCCATTCCTGCCACTTGAGCCGCGGGTTCGCCGGCAGCACGGCCCGTGCGATGCCGGCGACGATCGCGGGTTCGGACAAAAGATGCGGCGACGCGGGCCGGACGACGCCGCGCGATCCGTGCATGCAGCCCGTGCTGTCCTCCACCGTGACCGCCTGCGGTCCGGTGGCCTGCTCGTCGATCTCGATACGGCCGCGACAGGGCAGGAGATAGGACACCTTGCCGTGCACGAGATGGCTGCGGTTGAGCTTGGTCGCGATCTGCACCGTCAGTGCGAGCCTGCTCCAGGCCGCCTCGATCAGTCCCGTTTCCGGCACGGCCCGCACGAAATTGCCGCCCAGGCCGATGAAACCCGTCACCGAACCGTCCAGTATTCCGCCGCAGGCGGCCACCGTGTTCAACCCCAGGTCGCGCGGCGCCTCGAATGCGTAGCGTGCCTCCAGCTTGTCGAGCGGCACGAGCTCGGGCTTCTCGGTGATGCCCACCGTCCGCTGACCCTGTACGTTCGAGTGGCCGCGGACGGGACAGATGCCGGCGCCCGGCTTGCCCATGTTGCCCTTCAGCAGCAGCAGATTGCAGACCATCTGCACGTTCTCGACCCCGCGCCGGTGCTGCGTGAGACCCATGCCGTAGATGCCGATCACCCGGGATGCCCCGGCATACACCGCGGCCGCGCATTCCAGCGCGATGCGCGAAAGGCCCGACTCGCGTTCGATGTCCTCCCAGGGCGTCCGCCTCACGTACGCGGCGAAGTCGTCGAATCCATGCGCGTGTTGGGCAATGAATTCGGTGTCGATGACGCGCTTGCCACCCGAACGCAGCGCCTCGTCGTCGGCATCCAGCAGCGCCTTGCACAGGCCGGTGATGGCCGCGATGTCACCGCCCACCTTGACCTGAAGATACTGGGTGCTGATGGCGGTCTCGCCGCCGGTGGTCATCTCCACGGGAGACAGGGGATTCGTGAAGCTGACCAGCCCGCGTTCTCGCAGCGGGTTGAAGGTCACGATGGGCACGCCGCGCTCGCGCGCCTCCTGCAGTTGATGGAGCATGCGGGGACTGTTCGTGCCGACGTTCTGTCCGAAGAAGAAGATGCAATCGGTGGCTTCGAAGTCGTCGAGGGTCACGGTCCCGATGGGAACGCCGATGGTCTGCGGCAATCCCACGGACGTGCTCTCGTGACACATGTTGGAACTGTCCGGCAGGTTGTTGTTGCCATACAGCCGCGCCAGCAACTGGTAGAGGTAGGCGGTCTCCAACGACGCCCGACCCGAGGCGTAGAAGACGACGGCCTTGGGCGCGAGCCGGCGCAGCTCGCGGCCGATGTCGCTGAAGGCTTCGTCCCAGGCCACGGGCACGTAACGATCCGATTGCACGTCCCATTTGAGGGGTTCGGTCAGGCGTCCCACCGATTCGAGGTCCCGATCGCTCCATGCCAGCAGCTCGGTCACGGTGTGATCGTCGAAGAACTGCGGCGGTGCGCGTTTCGGCGTGATTTCCCAGGCCGTCGCCTTGATGCCGTTCTCGCAGGCTTCGATGACGTGGGGATGCGCGGGTTTCGCCCACGAGCAGCTCACGCAGGCGAATCCGTCCGGCTTGTTCTGCTGGGTGAGGACGACGCTGCCCTTGAGGAGTACCCGCTCCTTCAACAGCAGAGACAGGGAGGTTTTGGCCGAACCCCACCCGCCGGACGGTCCCTCGGGGGTTTCGAAGCGTTCTTCTTCGGTCACGGGACGAGACGACCGGTCGGGATCGACGACTGGATGAGAACCATGCAGGACACCTTGTTTCTTCGCCGTGGACGGAACCGCCGTGGAGGCGCACGGACGCGATGGCTGAACTTTCGCCGCGGCGCGCGTACTGCCGTCGC
>CAZZWZ010000123.1:0-6090 GCA_964657955.1 uncultured Steroidobacteraceae bacterium | reverse complement strand
GAGGCGCACGGACGCGATGGCTGAACTTTCGCCGCGGCGCGCGTACTGCCGTCGCAGGGGCCGGACCCTCGAAAGTAGCCGAGCTTCCAACGTTAGAGCAAGCGCGTTCCGCCGACTGTCGCCGGATGTCTGATGAGACTGTGGGACAGCGCGCGAGCGCCGGGCGCGGCGGCGCCCGCGCGGGGCGCTATGCTATGCGCGAGCATCGGGCCGTACCGCGGCGAAACACGGCGTGAATCATGGAAAAAAAGCCCTTACCCGAATTTCGTTCTCCCCCCGTTCAGATTGCCGAACTTCCGGGCCCCGCGGCGTACCGGCAATTGCATCCGGTTCCGCCGACTCCGCCGCCGCCCAGCCGCAAGGTGCGCTTCTACGAACGCCGGCGCGTCTTCATCGGCTTCGCCATCGCGGTCGCGTGCCATGCGGCGGCGGGACTGGCCTGGTGGTTGAGTCCCGCGCTGCGGCTCAAGGTCGGGTATGCGCCCGACCGCTGGGTTCCCGTGCTGTCCATCCCTGCGAGCGGACCGCAGGAGCCCACCCCGCCCACGCCGCAACGCGATGCCGCCGGGAAGCCGCGCCCGCCGCCGCCCTAGGACGCGATCTTCGCGAGCCCCGCATCGATGGCGCTGCGCACCTCGTCGTTCAACTGGCGCGGTTTCTTGCCCGCCGAGACGATGGGCTCCCCGATGACCATGCGGATGGTGCCGGGCCGTTTGACGATGCCGCGGCGCGGCCAGTATCTGCCGGCGTCATGGGAGACCGGGACCACCAGCTTTCCCGTCGAGGTGGCCAGCAGCGCGCCGCTGACCCCGAACTTCTTCTTCTCGCCCGCCGCAACCCGGGTGCCTTCCGGGAACACGATGACCCACAGGCCGTCCGCCAGTCGCGCCTTGCCCTGCTCGACCACTTGATTGACGGCACGATGTCCCGCGCCCCGATCGATGGCGATGGGCCGCAACACCTTCAGGCCCCAGCCCACGAAAGGTATCCAGAGCAGTTCCCGCTTCAGCACCCACACGTGCGGCGGGAACACGACGAACTGCGCGATGGTCTCCCATGCCGAGGCATGATTGCTCATGACGATGTGGGCGCCCTCGGGGATGTGCTCCCGTCCTTCGACCGTGAAGTTGAGGCCGCACAGCCTCTCGAGCGTCCAGAACAGTTGCCGGGCCCACCATCGCGCCATGGCGAAACGATAGCGGTAGGGCAGCCAGAAACAGAATCCCATCAGTCCGCCCACCAGGCAGGCCGAAATCATCATGTGCGCGGTGAACAAAAACGAGCGGAACGCCTGCATCCGGATCAGCCCGGCAGCCGCGACAAATCGGCCACGGCGCCGAGCAACGAATGCACGTCGCGCAGCAGCCCGAGGCGGTTGCGCCGGCGCGTCGCATCCTCGTCCATCACCATCACCTGCTCGAAGAAGGCATCCACGGCCGTGTGCAGCGTCGTCACCGCGCGTAGGGCGTCGGCATATGCGCGTCCCGCGACGGCTCGTTGCAATGGTGCGTCCACGCCGGCGATGGCCTCGTGCAGCGCGATCTCGGCGGGCTCGGCCAGCGCCGCCACCGGCACCGCATCCTCGCCCGGCGGCGCCTTGCGCAACAGATTCGCGATCCGTTTGTTGACGGCCGTCAGCGCGGCGGCCTCGGGCAGCCGCAGGAACTCCTCCAGTGCGAGCAGCCGTGCTTCAGCATCCAGTGGCGAGCCCGGATGCTTGGCGAGAACGGCGTCGATCATTTCCGCGGAGTATCCCCGACCCCGCTCCATCAACAAGCCCCGCAGGCGCTCCGCGATGAAGGCTTCCACCTCGGCCGCAACGCCCTCCCGCACCACCGGCTGCGCGGCCGCCGCCCGGCGCACGAAGTGGGAGAGATCCAGGTCCAACCGACCCTCGAGAAGAATGCGCAATATCCCCAGCCCCGCGCGGCGCAGGCCGAACGGATCCCGGGTGCCGGTGGGCCGCTGTTCGATGGCGAAAATCCCCACCACCGTGTCGATCTTGTCCGCCAGGGCCAGCGCCTGCCCGATCTTGGTGGCGGGCAGCGCGTCGCCGGCGAAGCGGGGCCGATAATGCTCCTCGCAGGCCAGCGCGACGTCGGGCACCTCGCCCTGTGCTTGCGCGTAGTATTTTCCCATGATCCCTTGCAGCTCGGGAAACTCGCCCACCATGCTGGACATCAGGTCCGCCTTGCACAGAGCGGCGGCCCGCTGAACGTGTCCTCCAGCACTTATACATGCGCCGAGTTCGAGCGCGAGGGTCGCGATTCGCGAAGTCTTGTCCGCGTACGTGCCCAGTCGGGCTTGAAAGGTGACGTCGGCCAACCTGGCCGCATAGGCGTCGAGGCCGACCCTGCGATCCTGCTCCCAGAAAAATGCGGCATCGCTGAGTCGCGGTCGGACGACGCGCTCGTTGCCTTCGCGTACCACGTCGGGTTGCTTGCTGCGGATGTTGCTCACCGTGACGAAGGCGCCGGTGAGCCGGCCGCCGGGGTCTTCCACTCCAAAATATCGCTGATGGTCGCGGATGGTGGCGATCACCACCTCCCGCGGCAGCGCGAGGAACCGCTCCTCGAAGTGCCCCACCACCGGCACCGGCCACTCGACCAACCCCGTGACTTCGTCGAGCAGCGGCTCGTCCACGAGGGCGCGGCCGCCGGCCGCAGCGGCCGCTTCGTTAACGCCTTCACGGATGGCGTCGCGGCGCTGCCCGAAATCGGCGATGACGCAGGCGCGACGCAGTTGCCGCTCGTAGGTGGCCGGCGACCGGATGGCCAGCGGCCGCGGCGCGTGGAAGCGGTGACCCAGCGTGAACCGGTTCGATTCGAGCCCGAGCACTCGCGCGGGCACCACGTCCGCGCCGAACAACAGCACGATCGTTCGCACCGGACGGACGAATTCCTCCGCATGGGCGCCCCACCGCATGCGTTTGGGCATGGGCAGGGCGGCAACCGCTTCTGCGACGATGGCCGGGAGCAGGAGCCTCGTGTCCGACCCCGGCCCGGTGCTGCGGAACGCCAGCCATTCCCCCTTCTCGGTGCTCAGGCGCCCGAGCTGCATCACGTCGACGCCGCAGCTCCTGGCAAAGGCGCTGGCCGCCTGCGTGGGCGCGCCCTGCGGGTCGAACGCGGCGGCAACCGGCGGTCCGCGGCGCTCGGTCTGCCGGCCGGGAACGAATTCCGCGCAGGCCTCGACCCGCACCGCGAGCCGGCGGGGGGTGGCGAAACGATGCGCGGCACCGTGCGAGACGCCGGCGCGCGCGAGTCCCTGCAGGAGCCCTTCCTCCAGAGCCAGCGACAGGCCGGGCAGCCCGCGCGGCGGCAGTTCCTCCGTTCCGAGCTCGAACAGCAGGTCGGGCGCACTCATGGCGCGACCCCGACCGGCGCGGACTTCAGCAGCGGGAAACCCAGCGCCTCGCGGCTCTCCCCGTAGGCTTGCGCCACGCCGCGGGCCAGGGTGCGCACGCGCAAGATGAAGCGTTGCCGTTCCGTGACCGAGACGGCGTGGCGCGCGTCCAGCAGGTTGAAGGCATGCGATGCCTTGACCATCTGTTCGTAGGCGGGCAGCACCAGGCGGTCGGTCAGCAAGCGCCCGCAGGCCCTCTCGTGGGTCTCGAACTGCGCCAATAGATCGCCCGTATCCGCCTTCTCGAAGTTGTAGACGGACTGTTCCACCTCGTTCTGATGAAACACGTCGCCGTACGTCACGGCACCGAAAGGGCCGTCGGTCCAGAGAATGTCGAAGATGCTCTCGCGTCCTTGAATGTACATGCCCAGCCGCTCCAGGCCGTATGTGATCTCGCCCATGACCGGGCGGCAGTCCTGCCCGCCGACCTGCTGGAAATACGTGAACTGCGAAACTTCCATCCCGTTCAACCACACCTCCCAGCCCAGACCCCACGCACCCAGCGTCGGCGACTCCCAGTTGTCCTCCACGAAACGAACGTCGTGGATCAGCAGATCGAATCCCAGCGCCCGCAGCGAACCCAGGTACAGTTCCTGGAAATCGTCGGGCGAGGGCTTGATGCACACCTGAAACTGGAAGTAATGCTGCAGGCGGAAGGGGTTGCTGCCGTAACGCCCGTCCGTGGGTCGCCGGGACGGCTGCACGTAGGCGGCGCTCCAGGGTTCCGGCCCCACCGCGCGCAGGAATGTCGCCGTGTGGAACGTACCCGCGCCCATCTCCATGTCGTAGGGTTGCAACACGATGCAGCCCTGGTCCGACCAATAGCGTTGCAGCGTGAAGATGAGGTCTTGAAACGTCCGGGGGGGAACGGACGCGCGGGCCGCCGCGGCGCCTGCCGTCCGCCGTGCCTTCCGATCGGCTGTGGCCATCTGATGCTCCAATGGTGACGGCGGCGAGTATAGCGTCGCGGCGCGGAGTGTCCGACCGCGGCGGCGCCGCATGCGGGCCGGAGGCGGCCCGCAGGCTGATGCACCATTGCGGAGCACGACAAATGGGTTTGGGTCATAATGGCGCAGCGATGGCAGCGAGCTGCGTCCAAGTGCTTGATTCGCAACAGGGACTCGGTGGCACAGTTGCTGCATCGTCACATCACCCGGCTGGCCGGGCCCAAGGCACCACTCTCCCCGAGGACGCAAATGACTCCTGCTGATGTCCTGAAATTGATCAAGGAAAAAGAGGCTAAGTTCGCCGATCTCCGTTTTACGGATACCATTGGAAAGGAACAACACGTCACCATTCCGGCACGACTGGTGGACGACGATTTGTTCCGCGACGGAAAAATGTTCGACGGCTCCTCGATCGCCGGGTGGAAGGGGATCAACGAGTCCGACATGATCCTCATGCCCGATCCGGCCACCGCGCTCATCGATCCGTTCTACGAAGAGACCACCGTCAACCTGCGCTGCGACGTCATCGAGCCGACCACCATGCAGGGCTACGGACGCGACCCCCGCTCGCTGGCCAAGCGTGCCGAGGCTTACCTCAAGTCGACGGGTGTCGCCGACTCGGCGCTGTTCGGTCCGGAGAACGAGTTCTTCATCTTCGACAGCGTCACCTGGGATTCGGAGATGCGCGGCTGTTTCGCCAAGATCGACTCCATGCAGGGCGCGTGGAACAGCAGCAAGGAGTATGAGGATGGGAACAAGGGCCACCGACCCGGGGTCAAGGGCGGTTATTTCCCGGTGCCGCCCGTGGACGCGTTCCAGGATTTGCGCAGCGCCATGTGTCTGGCCATGGAGGAGATGGGACTGAAGATCGAAGTCCACCATCACGAGGTGGCCACGGGCGGGCAGTGCGAAATCGGGGTGGGCGCCAACACGCTGACGAAGAAGGCCGACGAAGTGCAGATTCTCAAATATGCGCTGCAAAACGTGGGCCACGGCTACGGCAAGACCGTGACCTTCATGCCCAAGCCCTTGGTGGGCGACAACGGCAGCGGCATGCACGTGCATCAATCCCTGCAGAAGGATGGCAAGGCCCTGTTCGCGGGCGACAAGTACGGCGGTTTGTCCGAAACGGCGCTGTTCTACATCGGCGGCATCATCAAGCACGCCCGCGCCATCAACGCCTTCACCAATGCGAGCACCAACAGCTACAAGCGTCTCGTGCCCGGATTCGAAGCCCCGGTGATGCTGGCCTACTCGGCCCGCAATCGTTCCGCCTCCATCCGCATTCCTTGGATCGCCAATCCCAAGGGCCGGCGCATCGAAGTGCGTTTTCCCGATTCCACCGCCAATCCGTATTTCGCCTTCGCGGCCATGCTGATGGCCGGTCTGGACGGCATTCAGAACAAGATTCATCCCGGCGACCCGGCCGACAAGGACCTGTACGACCTGGAGCCCGAAGAGGCCAAGCACATTCCCACGGTGTGTCATTCGCTGGACATGGCGCTGGATCATCTCGACAAGGATCGCGCGTTCCTGACGGCGGGGGGTGTGTTCACGGACGACGTGATCGACGCCTACATCGAATTGAAGATGAAGGACGTCACGCGTCTGCGCATGACCACGCATCCGATCGAATTTGAGATGTACTACAGTCTGTAGGCCGAGCCGCGTAGGCCTGGCCGCGGAGGCGCGGGCCGCGCAGGCCAAGATCAACACGCTGACCGAGACCCTGACCGCC
>CAZZWZ010000122.1:0-9849 GCA_964657955.1 uncultured Steroidobacteraceae bacterium | reverse complement strand
GGCATGGCTAAGCCGTGACGTCGATGCGTGCGCCTTTTGTCACCGACGGCGTCGAAGGCGTGGCACTCCCGGTCCGCTCGGCGGTAGCCGCCTGCTCCCGGGCGAGCAGGTTCTGCGCCTGGCGATCCCCCTTGGCGGCCTCCAGCGCCGTTTGCGCCGTGGTCTCTTCCGCTTCCTTCAGTGCCGCCGTCGCGGCGTTGACTGCCGCAACTGAAGCGGCCTGACTGGCGGTCGCAGAGGCCGACGTTCCGTTCGCCGTGGTCGAGGTGGTGGAACTGGAGGTGGTGTTGGTCGACGTCACCGGATAGGAAACCTGCGAGGTCGAGGAAATGGCTGCCGTAGACATGACGATTCTCCTGGCACGACGCGGGGGAAACACCCCGGGGTAACCAAGCTATCGGCCGCACGCCCGCGAACCTTAGCGATTTCGTGAAAATTTCGCGCAGCAACAAAATTCGGGCCGGTGCGGCCGCCGGCCGTGACGCCCGTCGCAGTCCCGGCAAACAGCGGCAGGACGCAAGCTTCGCGAAAGGTGATGCGGCCTAGCATGCCGCATGAATCATCAAATCCGCGCGTGGGTTCGGCCGCCTTATCGCCGAACGCAGGGCTTCACCCTGATCGAGCTCATGATCACGGTGGCCATCGTCGCCATCCTCGCGGCGCTCGCCTACCCCAGCTACCGCAACTACGTCATCCGCGGCCAGATCGTGGACGCCACCAACGGCCTGTCGGCGATGCGGGCGAACATGGAGCGGTATTACCAGGATAACCGGACGTACGCCGCGGCCAACGGGTACCAGCCGCCGTGCCTGACGCCAGCTACGGTTGGCAATTTCACGGTTTCATGTCCCACGGCCCCCACTGCGGCCACCATGGCTCTTCCGAGCTATTACCAGATCAAAGCAATCGGGAGCAGTCAGGAAGCAGGCTTCACCTACACCGTCGACAGCACGCCGGTCATGACCACCAGCATCGGCGCCGCGGCACCGTCGGCCTGGCAGATTTCCTGTCCCCAGACCTGGTCCACCAAGCCGGGTCAGTGCTGATGCCGCGAGCCTCGCGAATCCGGGGCTTCTCGCTGCTCGAGATGGTGGTGACCATGGGGATCTTCGCCATTCTCGTGGCGCTCGGAGTGCCGGCCATGCGCACCTGGGTCAGCAACGCCAAGGTGCGCGGCGTCGCCGACTCGCTGCAGAACGGCGTGCGCCTCGCGCAGAGCGAATCGCTGCGACGCAGCCGCCAGGTCGTGTTCTCGCTGACCACGAGCCAGAACCCGCAGGGCGCCGGCACCTTCACCGCGGCGGCGGCCGGCAACAACTGGACGGTCAACACCGTGCCCGCCTTGACGGGGGAGACCAGCGCCTTCGTCGATGCCGGGGTGCTCACGGCGGACAGTGCCAGCGTTCAGATCACCAATGCCCCGGCCGCCATCTGCTTCAATTCCGTGGGTCGTCTGACGCTCAACACCACGAGTGTGCCCGCGGTGACCAATGGCGCCACCTGCACCCTGCCGACGGCGGCGCCGCCGGGCTCTCCGGCAGGTACGCCGCCTGCCTGGAGTTACGACGTGAGCGCGGCGGGCGCGGACCATCCGCTGCGGGTGGAGGTGTTCCTGGGCGGGCAGGTTCATCTGTGCGATCTGTCGAAAACGCTGTCCGCCTCGAATCCCGACGGCTGCTAGATCATGAGCGCGACGGTCACCCTTTCCCGGAGCCGATTCGATGCGCGTTGGCGGCGTGCGCCGGCGCCGGAGCGCGCCCAGCGCGGCTTCGCGCTGGTGGAGGCCTTGGTCTCCATCCTCATTTTCTCGGTGGGCATCCTCGGGCTCATGGGCCTGGAGGCCCGCGCCATCAATTTCTCGGCGGATGCCGAGGACCGCAACCGCGCGGCGCTGTTCGCAAGCGACGTGTCCAGCAGCATGTGGCTTGCCGGCAGCGTGACCATCGACAACACCACCGTCCCCACGCTGGCGCAATGGCAGGCAAAAGTCGCCGCCTCGACGCAAACCGGATTGCCCCTGGGGACCTTGTCGGTCACTCCGGTCGCCGGCACCACCAACGCGGCCGACATCGTCATCACGTGGCAGTCGCCGCAGGCCGCCACCCCCAGCAAGCTCACCACCCGGATCATCCTGCCGTGAGGGTCAAGTTCGCGCGCGCGCGCCACAGAATCCAGCGCGGCATGACCCTGGTGGAGCTGATGGTGGCCATGGCCATCGGGCTGGGGGTGACGCTCGCCATCACCACGCTGCTCATCGCGGGCGAGAATCACAAGCGCACCACCACCTCCACCAACGACGTGGAGCAAACCGGCGCCTATGCCGCGTACACCATCGACCGCATCGTGCGGGGAGCCGGCTCCGGCTTCGTGCAGTCCGCACACTCGCCGGATCGCGGCGTGTTCGACTGCCGGCTCGCCGTCAGCGGTTTCCTGCCGCGCGGGTCGGCATTCCCGCCGCCGTTCAGCACGGCCTTCCTCGCGGGGACCACCGCCAATCTTCGGGTCGCGCCCCTGCTGATCGCCAAGGCCCAATCCGACGTGAACGCCAACGGCTCACGTTCGGACGTGCTCGTCGTCATGGGCGGCTCGGGCGCCGCCGGCGGGGTGTCGCGTCAGGTCACCTCGGCCGGCAGTTCCACCACGCTGGTGCTGGACAACACCGTGGGCTTCTTCCCGTCCGACGTGATGCTGGTGAGCCAGAGCGGTGTGACCGACTGCCTGCTCGAGGAGGTGCTCGGCACGCCCACGACGACGACGTTGACCGTCAGCGGAACGCCCTACTACACCGCGTCCGGTGGGGGCACATCGCTCGGGACCCTGGCCACCAGCTCGGCGACCTACGTCACGCCCCTCGGCAACGCCGCCAGCAACAATTTGCAGTTCATGCTGTTGGGCGTCAACGGCAACCGCACGCTGTACAGCTACGACCTGTTGCAGAACCTCAACAAGATACAGGGCTCGGGCGGCGACGTGGCGCAGGCCATCGCGGACGGGGTGGACCAGCTCCACGCCATCTATGGCATCGACGGCACGGGTACCGGCAGCGGCAAGCAGACCACGTGGGCCGATCCCAGCGGCACCTACGACATCTCGGCCATCATGAACAGCGCCTCGGCGACCACGACCCTGCTCAACATCGTCAGCGTGCGCATCGCGTTGCTGGTGCGCGGCGAGTACTACGACAAGAATCAGGTCTCGCCCGCCACGATCACCCTGTTCGGCGGGCTGACCAACTCCAGCGGCGCCACGGTGGCCGTCTCGCGGACCATCTCGCTCAGTGCGACCGATCAACACTATCGCTACCGGGTGTTCGAGTTCACGGTGCCCCTGCGCAACGTCATCCTGGTCGCGGGGGGTCCATGATGAGCCGCAGACCCGACCGCAGCGCGCAGCACCGGGGCGGCCGAGGCCCGCAAGGCCGGCGCGGCCGAGCCCTGCACCGCCAGCGCGGCGTCGTGCTGATATTCTCCTTGATCGTCCTCTTGATCCTCACCATCGGCGCCATCGCCCTGATGCGCTCCATGAACAGTTCGCTGTTCACCGCGGGCAACCTGTCCTTCCGCCGCGACCTGGTGAATCAAGGCGAGCAGGCGGCATCGGCTGCGTTGAGCACGCTCCTGACCGGCGCCCTGATGGATCCCACCCTTGCCCAGAGCGATCTGCCGTCCGCCAATTACAAGGCCTCCATCCTGCCCGCCAATCAACTGGGCATCCCCACTGCGTTGCTCGACAACACGGCCTTTGCGGCGGTGGGCGTTGCGTCCAACGATTTGACGGGTGCGACCAGCGACGTGACGATCCGCTACGTCATCGACCGGCTGTGCAGCATCGCGGGTCCGCCCACCGGGGCGATCTGCGTGCAGTCCTCCGCCGCGCCCACCGGCGGCACGGCCGGCGCCATCGCGGCCATCAAGCCGCCGACGGCGACGGTGTACCGGCTGAGCGCGCGGATCAGCGGACCGCGCGGCACCCAGGTATTCCTGCAAACCACCCTCACCAAGCCGGACTGACGGGCGATCACCCCATGATGCACCACGTAACGAGGTTGTCGAAGTCGCGGAGGCCGGGCCGTCCGATCGCCGCCGCGTGCGCCGCCGCGTTCGGCGTGCTTGCGTGCATGGCATCGGCACTCGCCCAGATACCCCTGGCCGACCAGCCGGTGTTCGTGAGTGCCAACGTGCCCGGGAATCTGGCGCTCGCCCTGTCGGTGGAATTCCCGACGGCCATCAGCGTGGCGAACATCGGCAACTACACCGACGCCACGGGCGGCGACAGCATCGAATACCTCGGCTACTTCGATCCCCGCAAGTGCTATACCTACAACTACAACGTGGTGTCTCCGTCGAGCAGTTATTTCTCGCCCAGCAGCCTGGCGATCGGCGCGAACAAGCACCAGTGCTCGGGCGCGTGGAGCGGCAATTTCATGAACTGGGCCACCATGCAGACCATCGACCCGTTCCGTGCGGTGTTGACCGGCGGTTACCGCAGCGTCGACACCGCGTCGCAGACCATCCTCGAAAAAGCATGGGGTTCGGCCCAGGGTTCGGCCAACTACAATTTCCACGACCGCGGGACGCTGCAGGGCAGTCCCAACAACCTGCCGGGACCGCTGCAGCCGACGCCGAATTACATCCCGCTGGTCACCCCGTTCAGCAACTGGCTCGCCTTCGATTCGCGTGTCTGGGGCAACGGCAACGCGATGGTGTTCTCGGCCGACCCCCTGCTGTTCCAGCAGCCGGCGTCGTCCCTGCTGGTGCTCGACCTTGGCGATGTGACCCTGGCGAATACGTTGGTGGGTTCTCTCCTGGCCTACAAGGTGTACGTGCGGGTGGCCGTGTGCGACCCGGCGGTGAGTCTGGAGGCCAACTGCGTGAAGTACGGCGGCCACTGGAAGCCCGAAGGACTGCTGCAGCAATTCTCGAGCACCATCCGTTTCAGCGCGTTCTCGTACCTCAACCAGGATGGTTACAACCGCCAGGGCGGCGTGTTGCGGGCGCCCATGGGCTTCATCGGCCCTACCTACGCGCAGCCGCTGTCCGCGACCCCCATCACGAACACCAAGCCCGAATGGGACCCGGTCACGGGCATCATGTACACCAATCCGGACACGGCCTCGGCCGGCGCCAGCGGCGTGACCCAGAGCGGTGTGATGAATTACCTGAACAAATTCGGCGAGACCGGCCACAACTACATGTCGTACGACGACGTCGGCGAACTGTATTACGCCGTGGTGCGCTACTTCGAAGGTCTCGGCAACGTGCCCGAATGGACCAACGGTGTCACCGCCTCGGAGCTGGACGGTTTTCCCGCCGTCACCACGTGGACGGGGACGGGTTCCTCCGGCGTCACCAACGATCCCATCATCTACGCGTGCCAGAAGAATTTCGTCCTCGGCATCGGCGACGATCACACCTGGTACGACTACAACGTCGGCGGCGCCACGGATACGTCGGGCAGCCGGCCCAAGCCCGCCGCGGTGGCATCCGATGCATTCAACCAGGCCACCACCTGGACCCAGGAATTGCAGTCGCTCGAGGGCATCACTCAAACGCCGTACTGGCCCTTCGATTCGGGCGCGACCTACTACATCGCCGGCCTGGCCTACGGGGCCCACGTCAACGATCTGCGGCCCGACACCTCCAATCCCCTGATGCCGGGCAATCAGACTCTCTCGACCTACTGGATGGACGTGGAGGAGGGCGGGGGCCCCGAGAACCTCAACCCCTACTACCTCGCCACCAAGTACGGCGGTTTCAACGTGACCCTGGCGGCACCGCCGGCGACGTACGACATGACGACGGCGTTGAACCAGAGCCAGTGGAATTCCGCCGGCGCCACCATCCTCATGAACGGCAACCATACCCAGCTGCAGCCGGACAATTACTACCTGGCCGGCAGCGCCGACAAGATGGAGGCGGGGCTGAAAGCGGCGTTCAACAGCATTTCGAACGCACAGAAAGCGTTCACCACGTCGTTTTCGCTGTCCACCAACAGCGTAGCCGCCGCGGGAGCGGTGTCGTTCGCGTCGAGTTACGTGCCCACCGGCTGGACGGGCACCGTCGCGGCGAATTCGGTGACCTTCGACGCCAACGGCAATCCGAACCCCAAGACGTTGTGGAGCACGAACGGGACGTTGCAGTCGCAACTGGCGGGCACGGGTTGGCAGACCGGCCGCGTGGTCGCGACCTGGGACGGCACGGCCGGCAAGCCCTTCGAAATCGGCTCCCTCAGCGCCTCCGAGGTCACGGCGCTCAGCCTGAACACGCTGAGCCCCACGTATTCGCCCCTGACGTCGGCCACCGCCTACCTCAATTATTTGCGTGGCGATCAGAGCAACGAGGTGGGATCGACCGCCACCGGCAGCACCAAATCGCTGCGTGCCCGGTCGCTGTTGCTGGGCGACATCGTCGATGCCGCGCTCACGCCCGTGGGTGCGCCGGATCAAACCTTCGCAGCCGGCACCAATCCGGGGTACGCCGCCTTCAAATCCGGCGCCGCGGCCAGCCGCTCGACCGTGGTGTACGCCGGTGCCAACGACGGCATGTTGCACGCGTTCCTGGGCACGACGGGCCACGAGCAGTTCGCCTACGTGCCAGGTGCCCTGTTCCAGGGTCCGAGCGGCACGCCGTTGGTGGACGGCCTCGCGCAGCTCGGCAACCCCAATTACACCCACCACTACTACGTCGATGCCACGCCGCTGGCCTTCGACCTCGATTACGGCCACACCAACGGCGTCACCGGAAGTCCCAACTGGGGCACGTTGCTGGTGGGCGGTCTGGGCAAGGGCGGCAAGAGCTACTATGCCATCGACGTCACGGCGCCCGATTCCATGACCACGGAAGCCGCGGTGGCGTCCAAGGTGAAGTGGGAGGTGGGCAGCAGCACCGCGGGCTACGGCACCATGGGCTTCAGCTTCGGCGCCCCGGTGATCATCAAGACGGCGAAGTACGGCTGGGTGGTGGCGCTCACCTCGGGCTACGACAACAGCGACGGTTACGGATACCTCTACCTGGTGAATCCCACCAACGGCGCGCTGCTGCAGGCCATCCGCACGCCCACCTCGTCGAGCGGTCTCACCCAGGCCTCGGCCTACGTCAAGGACTACACCGACGACACGGCGGATTCCATCTACGTCGGCGATCTGAACGGGCAGCTCTGGCGCTTCGATCTCACGGGCACGCCCAGTTCCTACCCGGCGCCGGCGCTGCTCGCCCAGTTGACGGACCCTTCGGGCGTCGCGCAGCCCATCACCACCGCACCCCTCATCGAAATCCACCCCAACTCGCGCAAGCGTTACGTCATGGTGGGCACCGGCCGGTTGCTGTCGTCCTCCGACGTGGTCTCGAGACAAACGCAGAGCTTCTACGTCATCATCGACGGCACCGCCGGCCGCTTCACGCCGGCGCCCATCACCACCATCGTCCGGTCGAATCTCACGCAGGTGTTGAACGTCACGTCCCCGTCGGTGGTGACGAACACGTCGAAAGGCTGGTATTTCGACTTCGGATCGGATCCGAGCACCGGAATCGCGGAGCGTCAGGTCTTGAATCCCACGACCTACAACGGCGTGGTGTCGTTCGCCACGTTGCTCACCACCGGCGATGCCTGCAACCCCCGGGGCTCGGGCAAGGTGTACGCGGTGAACTACGCGTCGGGCGTGTCGGTGCTGAGTCAGAACACCGTGGTGACCGCGGGCGTCGCCACGTATGACGCGGCGAACGGCGATTACGCGTTCAAGTCTGCCGTGGTCGACCTGCGCTTCGTGAGCGTGAGCGGCAAGCCGGAATTGATCGCGGGCGATTCCACCGGCAACATGATCCAGGTGTATTCCAACCTGTCGAAGACCATCGCCACGCGGTTGCTGAACTGGCGCGAGGTGCCGACGGCGGAATGAGCGCCAAACGGCGCCCGGCGGCCGCGCCGGCACCGGATGGCGGGCGGCCCGCACGAAACGGCTGATCGCGCCGGCGCTTCAGCCGAACCGCACCGACACCCGGGTGCCGCGCCCGTCGGCGCCGGCGCCGATGCTCATCGTGGCATCGTGCAGCCGGGCGATCTCCTCGACGATGGCCAGGCCCAGGCCGCTGCCGTGGCCCGGCGAGTTCGGCAGCCGATAGAACCGCTGTCGCACGCGCTGGCGTTCCGGCTCGGGGATGCCGGGCCCCGTGTCCTCCACCGCGAGACAGGGGCGGCCGTCGGTCACGGCGGCGATGGTGATGCTGCCGCCCGCGGGGGTGTACAGCAGTGCGTTGTCGACGAGATTGCCGATCAAATCGTCGAGCAGCGAGGGATCGGCCTGCACGGTCACCGGCTGCGTGTCGACGCCGAGGTCGATCCGGCAGCGCAGGGCGCGGTCGAAATATCGCGCGGCCACGTCGGCCACGATGGCATCCAGTCGCACCGATGATTTTTTCGACGCAATGTTGACGGCGGGGTCCGCGCGCGCCAGCGTCAACAGCTGGTTCGCGGAGTGGGTCAGCTGCCGGATGCCTTCCTGCAGCGTGAGCAGCCGCGCCTTGACGGGCGCGGCCGCCGCTTCGGTCACCAGCAGGTCGAGCTGCGCCTGCAGACCCGTGAGCGGCGTGCGCAGCTGATGCGCGGTGTTGGCGATGAACTGTTGCTGCGAGCGGACCGAGGTGCGCAGCAGGTCGAACAAGCGGTTCAAGGTGATCACGACGGGCGCGATTTCGCGGGGCACGCCGGACTCCGCGATGGGCCGCAGATCCTGCGGCGACCGCGCGGCGATCTCCTCGCGCAGCCGGTTGAGCGGCCGCAATCCCCAGCGGATGCCAGCCCACATGAGCACCAAGGTGATGTCGAGTTGCACGAAATCCCAGATGAGCGTGCTGATGAAACCGTAGCGCGCCGCCGGTTCGGTGCCCGGCTGCAGGTCCGCGACCGTGATCAAGACCATGCCCAGCGCCGTGTCGAAGCGCGTGGTCAAGCTGCGCACGGCACGGTGATCGATCCGGATCATGGCCGTCAACTGACCGGTGTCGCCGTTGAGCGCGGCGGCGGGTATCTGCGCATTCCCCGCGAGCAGCCGGCCCTGGGCGTCGCGCACGACGTACAGCGCCGCATCGGGCAGGGGCGGCTCGGACGGCGCATCCCCGCGCGGGTCGAGCGACAGCACGCCGTCCACGACCCGCACGTGCGCCATCAAGGCATTGGTCGCGCTCCTCAGGCGCCGGTCGCTGCCGATCACGCCGGGGGCGACCGCGTTGAAGTAGTGCACCAGGGCGCCGCACAACGCCAGCACCATCAGCGGAACGGCCAGCCACACGATCATCCGGCGGCTGATGGACGAGCTCACGGGAACTTCGCTTCTTCCATGCGGTAGCCCAGGCCGCGCAGCGTGCGGATCACGGCCGCATCGCCGAGCTTGGCGCGCAACCGGGACACGTGCACCTCGACCGCGTTCGGCGTGACCTGCTCCAGACCTGACATCGCCTGCTGCACCCGTTCCTTCGCCACCACCTGGCCGATCCGGCGCACCAGACATTCGAGCACCAGCCATTCGCGCGCGGTCAGCTCCACCTCGAGCTCGTCCACGCGCAATCGTCGGCCGAGCAGATCCACCCGCAGGCGGTGCAGATTGACGATGCCTTCGAGTGCGCCGCTGGAACGGCGCATCAACGCGCGGCAGCGCGCGGCGAGCTCGGCGGGCTCGAAGGGTTTGCTGAGGAAATCGTCGGCCCCCAGGTCGAGCGCCCTGACCTTGTCGTCGAGCGTGCAGCGGGCGGTGAGGATCAGCGTGGGCAGCGCCTTGCCCGCGGTGCGCAGGCGGCGCACGAGCGTGAGACCGTCGGCGCCGGGCAGCCCCACGTCGATCACCGCGAGCGCGAATTC
>CAZZWZ010000121.1:0-9850 GCA_964657955.1 uncultured Steroidobacteraceae bacterium | reverse complement strand
ATGCCGTGTGCGGAAGGCCACGCACACGGCATGACGGCATCGCTCTCTCTTGATAACCGGATTGGACAGTTCGCAGCAGCGGGAATGGATGCGCTTGATGTACGGCAGATGCCGGCGCAAATTTATCCGCCGCCACGTACCGCGCGTACAGAATAACCCAGCGTCTTGTAGCCAAGGCCGATGAAGCCGTTGTTGAAATAAACACCCCAGACCACTTTGTCAGGGTTGCCGAAGGAACCCGGCGGAAAGTCCAGGTAGCTGCTCGACGCCAGATAGAAATTCATCGCCGTGCCGTAGCCGGTGCGGTCGAATGCCGCCTGGTCGATGCACGGCATATAGCCAGCCTTGTGATCGGCCAGGCAGCCGGGTGCCGTACTTTGATCGATGTCGCGTATCGTTGCCAGCTCGGCGATATTGGGCAGCCGCCAGTCACAATGATTTGCAAAACATCCCGCACCGGGGTTCTCACTGTCGAATGCCTGCGTGGCTGAAAAAGGTACGCTATCGCTGTTCAGTTCCGCCAGAAAAACCGTGTAGACGGTGCCGTCGCGCTTGGTGCCGTTCGACGACCACGTATACGTATTGCTTACGCAATGCAAGTCGCCGGTGTAGCACTTCGTGTCCTTTAACTCCCACGTCAGCCCCGTGGTGGTATCGAACAGCGTGCCATCGTGGCAATCGATGAAGCGCTTGCCCGGTGTGGCCGCCTTGCCTGTTGGATTCGCACAGATGAGGAGATGGCCGCTCGTTCCCGAATTCGCCGTCGACAAGTCGTTGCCGGAGGTGGACTCGGAAGATTGTTGTGCCCCGGCAAAGGTTGACAAAACCATCGTCGCAATGAGGATGAATCCCTGAATTTTCATATGACACTCCCACGTGTAACTCATTTATTATTAGAAGAGCGGCAGTCCGCCGATGCGACGGCGCTCTTTAGTGCGAGCTTAGCAGCAAAGTTGACGACGCGACAAATCTCATCTCGTCGCTGGCGGTGCGGCGAAGGCACGGTGTCGACGGCGCCGCTTCTCGGCCAGGCGAGCGCATGCATGCAAGCTCAGGGCATCGGCGACTGGAGCGGCCGGTCAGTCATGCGAGCGCATTCGATCTTCCTTCCGTTCGTACACATAAAGGGGTATGAATGGCCGGCCAAGGCGTCCGTCGTCATCGACTGATGAAAAGCGCGATCAATTGCCAATTGCCAATCACGGAGAGAGAGTCCAATCATGAACACGTCCAAACCACCGCACGTCGTCGTGGCCAAGAATGGTCCTTATCTCGTGACCGGCTCGGTGCCGTTGTCCAAGCAGACCATCGGCACGGACGCCGAGGGGGGCTCCGAAACGTGGACGGAGTCCGATGCGCATCCGGTGCAGGCCTCTTATGCACTCTGCCGATGCGGCCGCTCGAACTCCAAGCCGTTTTGCGATGGCACACACACCAAGATCGGATTCGACGGCGAGGAGACCGCCAGCCGCGAGCCGTATCGGGCCCAGGCCAAAATCCAGGACGGCCCCGGTATGCAACTGCTCGACGCGGAAGCTCTCTGCGCGTTTGCGCGGTTCTGTGACCCGAACGGGAAGGTGTGGAATCAGGTGAACCAAACGCAAAACGCGGATGTGCGTTCGACGTTCATTCGTCAGGTGGGCAATTGTGCCAGTGGCCGCCTGGTCGCGCGCGATCGGGCATCCCAGGAGGACGTCGAGCCGCAGTTGCCGGTGTCGATCGGCCTGGTGGAGGATCCCGCTCAGGCCTGCAGCGGCCCGCTCTGGCTGCGCGGTGGCATTGCCGTCTCGGCCGCCGACGGCTTTCGCTACGAAGTGCGCAACCGCGTGACCCTGTGCCGGTGCGGCCAGTCGAAGAACAAGCCGTTCTGCGACGGCACCCACGCTGCCATCAAGTTCCAGGGGGTCTAGTCCGCCCGCGACGCTTCCGCGTCAACTGGCTCGAAAAGACGTTCTCTGGAGCCTGCGGCACGTGCATCCCGTCAGCCATCCGCGAGCGGAAACCCGAGCGTGAACACCGCACCGCCTCCGGGGCGGTCCGTGACGGTGATGGATCCCGCGTGTGCCTTGGCGATTTCCGCGACGATGGCGAGCCCGAGGCCCGCGCCTTTGCGGGCGGCGTCCCGGCCGTGCCAGAAGCGCTCGAAGATGCGGGCGCGATCGGCTTGCGCCACGCCGGGTCCCCGATCGGCCACGGCGATGGTGCCTTCCGCCGCCACCGTCACGGACACCTCGCCGCCGGCGGGCGATTGATACACCGCGTTCTCCACCAGGTTGCGGACGGCATCGCCGATCGCATCCGCGTTGCCGTAGACGTGGACTTGCGGCGGGGCGTCCAGCCCCAGGAGACAGGCGTTGTTGAGCGCCCAGGGCGTCATGATTTCGAGCACGTGGGAGGCGGTTGCGACGAGGTCGATCGGTGTCGATACATCCATGGGCACGCTGTCGAGCCGCGCCACCCGAAGCAGTTGTCCGACCAGCCGGTTCATGCGGGCAGCATCGTCCCGCAGCTTGTCGAGGTCCGGAACGCCCGCGAGTTCATCGAGCGCCGCGGTCAGGATCGCAAGGGGGGTGCGCAACTCGTGGGCCGCATTGGCCGTGAACCGACGCTGCACCTCGAAGCCTCGATCCAGGCGGTCGAAGGCGTGATTGACGGCGGCCACCAACGGCACCAGTTCGCTGGGCAGCTCCTCGATGGGCAGTCGCACGGTGGTGGCCACCGGCCCGATCGCGGCGGCGCGCTCGGAGACGGCGTGTACGGCACGCAGGCTGCGGCGGATGCTCCAGACGGCAAGGCCCAGCAGCGCGGCCGCGAACAACGGGACGGCCCAGGCCAGATCGAGCGCAAATCGTCTGACCAGATCGTCCGCCAGCGCTTCGGCGTCCGAAACGGCGGCCACGCTCACGAAGAGGGGCCCCGGGGGGCCGTCGACCCGCACGGTGAGGCCGTTGTAGTCCTGGCTGGTGGGTCCGAAATCATCCAGTTGAAACGGATGACGCCGGTCGTCCGGACGCGGCCAGCGCGACACCTCGGCCGCGAATTCCGGTTTCGAGGCGGCGATCAGCGCGCCATCAGCGGTGCGGATGGCGAGCAGGCGGGTGCTCACCGGCGAGTCGTAGAGTTGTTCCAGCCTGGGCGTGAGATTCAAACGGAGTGCGCCATCCGGCCCGCGGCTGACGCGTTGCGCGATCTGGATCGCACGGCGCTCGAGTTCATCGTCGCCCAGGGTGTGGGCCGCTTGATTCCCCTCGAATACCACCGCGATCACGCCGAGCGCCGTCACCAGGACAAATGCGGCGGCGAGTCGCGCGACCAGCTGGGCCTGCAAGGAGCGCGGCCGCCGTGTCATCCGGAGCCTTCGATCAGCAGGTAGCCGATGCCCCGTACCGTATGGATGACCGTGCTCGCACCGGCATCCAGGAGCCGGCGCCGCAAATGATGCACGTGAACGGGGATCGCGTTGGATTCGGGTTCATCGTCCATGCCGTAGAGCTTTTCCTCGAGAATCGCGCGGGGCACGACCCGCCCCATGCGTCGCATGAGCAGTTCGAGGATTGCCAGCTCCTGACGGCGCAGCACGACGGGCGTTGCGCCCACACGGACGTCCCGACCGATGGTGTCGAACGCCAGGTTGCCGGCTTCCAACGTCATGCCGAGGGCATGACCAGTCCGGCGTAACAAGGCCTTGATGCGCGAGATCAGTTCGGGGACGGCAAAGGGTTTGACCAGGTAGTCGTCGGCCCCGGCATCCAGGCCGCTCACGCGATCCTCGACGGCGTCGCGTGCGGTGAGGATGAGGATGGGCAGGTTGCTGCCGGCCCGTCGAGTCGCCGCCAACACCTCGAGACCGTCCCCGTCCGGCAGGCCCAGATCGAGAACGACGGCGTCGTACGTGACCTGGGCGAGCATTTCGCGGGCGGCGGTCGCGGTGCCGACGCCGTCGACCACGAAGCCCGCCCGCCTGAACGCCGCGTCCAGCAGCTCCAGGATACGCGCTTCGTCCTCGACGACCAGCAGCCTCATTGCACCCTCACACCGGCGGAATCGGATGCTCGCATGAAAGCATGCCCGTTTTAAATCAGCATTAAGCACCGGCGGAAGACGGACCTCATCCGGCTCCGTGCCGCCGCCACCGCGGGTCGACGGCTCCGCCGGGACGATAATTCTGCGTTAAACCGAGTCTGCCACACTGGCGGAATCGAAAACTCACCCTGGGATTCCGGATGGCTAGGACCACGCGCATCGTCATCGCCGCCTGCGTCGGCGCGGCGAGCGTCGTCGGGGTGTGGAAGGTCGGAGCCCTCTATGGAGCGACCCATGAGCGCGCGGGCGAGTCGGCGGGTGCGTCGGTGCGCACGGCGCTGGTGCGCAGCGGCCCGATGTCGAGCTCGGTGACCAACATCGGCACCGTCCAGGCCCTGAACACGGTGCTGATCCGGGCGCGCGTGGATGGGGTGATCGACCGGGTTCTCTTCAAGGAGGGCCAGCTCGTCTCCCGGGGCGACGTGCTGATCATGCTGGATCCGCTGCCGTTCGAGGCGCAATTGCGGTCGGCCCAGGCACAACTCGCGAAGGACGACGCCTTGCTCGCCAACGCCCGGATCGATCTGAGGCGATACGAGGGTTTGGTGGAAGCCGACTCCATCTCGACGCAGACCCGGGACACCGCCAGATCGCTGGTCTCGCAGCTCGTCGCGGCCGTCGCGACCGATGCCGCCCAGGTGGATTTGGCCCGTTTGTCGTTGTCCTACACCACGATCAAGTCGCCCATCGACGGACGCGTGGGCGCCCGGCTGATCGACGCCGGCAACGTCGTGCACACCACGGACACCAATGGGTTGGTCATGATCACCCAGGTGCGCCCCATCGCCGTCGATTTTGCGGTGCCACAGGAGCGCCTGAACGATCTGCGCGCCTCGCAACGCCGCGGGCCCGTTCCGGTGGCGGTGTTGAACGATTCGGGCGAGCCGACGGACCTCCAGGGTGAAATCACGCTGATCGACAATCAAATCGACGTCACGACCGGCACCATCCGCTGCAAGGCGCAATTCTCCAATGCGGATGACGCCTTGTGGCCGGGCCAGTTCGTGACGGTACGGGTGGTCTTGAAGACCGTGGCGGATGCCATCGTGATACCGAGCAAGGCGGTGCAAGCCGGCGCGACAGGTCCCTACGTATACGTCGTGACCCCGAGCCGACGGGCGAGTGCCCGAAGCGTCCATGTGGCTTCGGTCGACGGGGACCGTACCATGATCGGCAGCGGCCTCCGTGCCGGCGAGACCGTGGTGACGGAAGGGCAATTCCGCCTGGAGCCCGACGCGCTCGTCCACGTCGAACCCGCCGAACCAACGGAATCCACGACACCCACCAAATCGCCGCAAGCCGATGCGCCGTAGCAGGCCCCCCGGTGACGGGGGAGGACTCGCCTCGTGAACTTCTCTGCCTGGTTCATCCGGCGGCCGGTGGCAACGATTTTATTGATGCTGGCGGTGCTCTTCGTGGGGGTCGCCGGCTACACGCAGCTGCCCATCGCGGGCGTACCCCAGGTGGACATTCCGACCATCAACGTCGCGACGGACCTGCCCGGAGCCAGCGCCGAGACGATCGCGGCCGGCGTGACGGCCCCGCTGGAACGTGCGCTCGCGAATCTGCCCGGCGTGCTCACCATCGTGTCCACCAGTTCCCTGGGGTCCAGTTCCATCGACGTGCAGTTCGAACTCTCCCGCAGCGTGGATGCCGCCGCGGTGGACGTGCAGACCGCGATCAACACGGCGCTGGGCGATTTGCCGAAGAACCTCCCGCATCCGCCGACGTTCGAGAAGGCCAATCCGGCCGACGCCCTGCTCATGAGCATCGCGGTGTATTCGGACACCCTTCCGATCGCTGCCATCGATGATTACGCGGAAAATTACCTGACGCCGGAGCTCGCGCGCGTGGTGGGCGTGGGGCTCGTGGATTATCACGGGCGCCAGAAACCCGCGGTGCGCGTGCAGGCCGATCCGGGGAAACTCAGCGGGCTGGGCATGAGCCTCGAGGACCTGCGGCAGATCATCGGCGAATCGACGCTGAATGGTCCGAAGGGCACGCTGAACAGCGAGCGCCGATCCTTGACGCTGGACACCAACGATCAGCTCGCCCATGCCGCGGACTACGCGGAACTCGTCATCCAGTCGCACAACGGCATCGTCACCCGCCTTCGCGATGTGGCCACGGTGGTCGACAGCGTCGAGGACGTGAAGACGGGGGCCTATTTCGGTCTTCGTCCCTGCATCATCCTGGATATCCACAAGCAGGTCGGTTACAACGTGAACGCGACGGTCGAACGCCTCCAGGCCATACTGCCGAGGCTGACGCGCGACCTGCCCGCATCCGTTCACATGACGCAGCTCGCCGATCGCACGCAGACCATCCGGTCGTCCGTCAAGGACGTGCAGTTCACCCTGCTGATCACCTGCGCGCTCGTCGTGAGCGTGGTGTTCCTGTTCCTGGGCGACCTTCGTGCGACGATCATCCCCGCCGTCACCATTCCGTTGTCGCTGTTCGGTGCGATGGCGGCGATGTACCTGCTCGGCTACACCCTCGACAACGTGTCGCTCATGGCGCTCACGGTCTCGGTGGGTTTCATCGTGGACGATGCCATCGTCATGCTGGAGAACATCCTGCGCCACGTGGAAGGCGGCGAGGAACCGGAAGCGGCGGCGCTGCGCGGATCGAAGGAGATCGCCTTCACGATCGTCTCCATGACCATCTCCCTCGTGGCCGTCTTCATCCCGGTGTTGTTCATGGGCGGCGTGGTCGGGCGTCTCTTTCGTGAATTTGCGGGAACCGCGACGGTGGCCATCCTCGTGTCCGGACTGGTGTCGTTGACGCTGACGCCGATGATGTGCGCGTATTTCCTGCGGCGCCCGGACCGCCGCTACGAATCGCGCCTGCCGCGGGCGACGCAGCGCGTGTTCGACCGGGCGCTGGCACACTACGGGCGGGGTCTGCGGTGGGCGATCGCCCATCAGCCGGCGGTGCTCGGCGTGATGTTCCTCACCCTCGCCGTCACCGTGGGTCTCTACGTCGTGATCCCGAAGGGCTTCTTCCCGCAGCAGGACAACGGCCTGATCAACGGCGCGACGCAGGCGGCACCGGACGTGTCGCACGCCACCATGGTGATGCGGATGCGCGAGCTGGTCGAGCGGGTGCGCACGGACCCCGACATCGAGCACGTCTATTTCTATGCGGAAGGGGAGCCGACGGTCAACATCGGCCGAATCCTCATCGACTTGAAGCCCTTCGGCGTCCGGCACAGTTCCGTGTACGAAGTCATCCATCGTCTCGGTCAGAGCGCCAAGGGAATGCCGGAAATCGCCGTGCAATGGCAGGCCCGCCAGGATCTCGCCATCGGCGCCCGGTTGAGCAAGTCGCAGTTTCAATACACGCTTCGAGATCCGAATCTGGCCGAGTTGCAGGCGTATGTCCCCAGGGCGTTGCAGGCGCTGCGCGCGATCCCGCAGATTCAGGATGTGGAGGCCGACGTCGATCCGAGCGCCCCGCGCGTCAACATCAAACTCAATCGTGACACCATGGCGCGGCTGGGCGTCACCACGCAGGGCGTGGACGACACCCTCTACGATGCGTTCGGACAACGTCAGATCGCCACCTACTACACCCAGGTCAACGTCTATCGCACCATCCTGGAGGTGGCGCCGCGATTCCAGCTGGACGAAACCGCCCTCGCCCGGTTGTACGTGCCGTCCAAAACGGGAACCCCCATCCCCTTCGGCGCCTTCAGCCAGATCCAGTTCTCCGACGCACCCCTGACCGTGAATCACGACGGGCAGTTTCCCGCCGTCACGCTGTCGTTCAACCTGGCGAAGGGAGCATCGCTCGGCGACGCCGTGGACGCCATCCGTGCCCGCGAGCGGGGCAGCGACGCGCCGCGCGGCTTGACGTCCCTGTTTTCCGGCACGGCGAGCGCCTTCCAGGACTCGCTGGCAGGACAGCCTTTTTTGATCGCCGCAGCGCTGTTCGCGATCTTCGTGGTGCTCGGCATCCTCTACGAGAGCTTCATTCATCCCCTGACCATCCTCTCGACGCTGCCCTCCGCCGGCATCGGCGGTCTCCTCGCATTGATGCTCTTGAACTACGACTTCTCGCTGATCGCGTTGATCGGCGTCATCCTGTTGATCGGGATCGTGAAGAAGAACGGCATCATGATGGTGGATCAGGCGCTGGTGCTCGAGTCCCGGGATGCATCCGCGGAACAGGCGATCTTCGAGGCGTCCATGCAGCGCTTTCGACCCATCATGATGACGACCATGGTTGCACTGCTCGGCGCGCTGCCCCTCGCATTCGGAACCGGAGCAGGATCGGAGCTGCGTCGCCCGCTGGGCATCGTGATGGTGGGTGGTCTGCTGCTCTCGCAGGCGTTGACCCTGTTCACCACGCCGATCATCTACCTGTACATGAACCGGCTGGTGGCGGCTACGACCGCGGCACGCCCGGCCCTCTCGACCGATGCGTGAGCGCACCATGGTAGACCACCCCGATCCCGAGCCAGCACGCCCCGAGAATTTTCGCCGTGGCGTCCATTTCGTACAGCACGTAGGCGATCACGAGGAATCCGGCCACGGGGAAGGCAAGATGCCGGATCCAGTCGTTGCTGCGTCGGCGCACCAGGTAGTGGTTGATCACCGAAACGTGCAGCAGCAGAAATCCCGCCAGCGCGCCGAAATTGACCACCCGGCTCAGGTCATCCAGGCGGTCCGAGAAAACCCAGCCCACGACGAGGGAGACGCCGGAGACCAGGAGTGTGCTGGCATAGGGTGTCTTGAACCGCGGATGAACCCGGGCGAGCACCGCCGGTAATTTGCCGTCGCGTGCCATGGCGAACAGGATGCGCGACACGGCGGCCTGCGCGGCCATGGCGTTGGCGATGCCCGATGAGATCACGACCGCCGCGATGGTGACGACGCGCAGCCAGGCGCCGCCGGCCCGCTCCGAAATCTCATAGAACGCATTGGCGGGCGAGGAGAAGTGCATGCCTCGCGCCAGATCGGTGGCGATCCAGGTTTGCGCGACGAAGAGGGTGCCCACCAGCAGCAGCGCGAGCAGCGTCGCCCGTCCGACGCTGCCGGCCGCGCCCTGATTCTCCTCGGCCAGCGTGGATATGCCGTCGAAACCGAGGAACGACAGCACGGCGATCGAGGTGGCGCCGGCGACGGTGGCGAGGGAGAAGACCGACGGATCGTAGACGGGCCGGAGGGTGAGTGCGCCAGCGCCGGCCCCGTGGGCCAGCGCGTTCAACCCCAGGGCCACGAACAGGGCCAGGGTTGCGAGTTCGAGGATCAACAGATACCGGTTCACCCGCGCCGTGAACTCGATGCCGATGAGATTGACGGAGGCGTTGAACACCACGAAGCCCACCAGCCAGACTCCTTCGGGCACCCTGGGCAGGAGTTCGCGCATCGCAACGGCACTGATCACGTACAGCAGCGCGGGGATGAGGATGTAGTCGAGCAGGATCAACCATCCGGCGAAGAACCCCGCCACCTCGTGCAGACCGCGATGGGCATAGGTGTACACCGATCCGGCGAGCGGGAAGGCCCGTGACATCGCCGCATAGCTCATGGCGGTGAAGAACATCCCGATCAGGCCGATCAGATACGCGAGCGGCACCATGCCTCTGGCGTCGTTCCAGACGAATCCGAAGATGGAATACGGCGCGATCGGCACCATGAAGATCATGCCGTAGACGACGAGGTCGCGCGTCGTGAGGCTGCGTGCCAGCTGCTGGCGATAACCGAATTGTTCGAGGTCCGACATGGCGGGAGTCATACCACGTTTCGCGCCGGCCGGGCGC
>CAZZWZ010000120.1:7557-9855 GCA_964657955.1 uncultured Steroidobacteraceae bacterium | reverse complement strand
GCCGGGCGGGTCGCGTTGGATGTAGTGTCCGCTGTTCTCCACCTGAACATGGCGGGCGCCGGGAAAATCCGCCGCGATTTCGTCCTGCAGCGCCGTTGCCCGGACGCGCTGGGCCTCGTCGATTCCCGGCGCGGTGCGCGTGCTGGAGAGCACGATGGTGGGGACGGACGTGGCGGCGGGACTGTCGTGCACCTGTTGTCCGGCGACGGTGCTGTCATTCAACTCCTGGCGCATGATGAGCGGCATGAAGAGGGTGACGGCGGTGCGTGCCTGGTACGGCGTATTGGCCGTGGCATCGATCTTGAGCCCTTGCTGCCAGTGGGTCGAGTCCACCAGCAGCAGACCCGCGGTTTCGCGGGGGAAATTGCGGGCGAAGTACTGCATGTACAAGCCGCCGAGCGAGTGTCCGACGAGCACGTAGGGCGGAGTCAGCCGTTGGCGCCTCAATTCGTCGCGCAACTCGGCGACCACGGTGGCCGCGTCGCGCGTGCCGGAGGCCGGATCGCTGTCCAGGTAGCCGGCGCGATTGTAGGAAAAGGTGCCGGCGCAATGTGCGGCCACCTGCGCCTGCACCGTGCGCCACACCTCGAGCGTATCGCCGAATCCCGCTTCGAACACCACGGTGCGCGAACCTGAGCCCTCCATGTGCACCTTGTGATGCGGCGGGTCTGCCGCCGAGCTCGGGACGCCCTGCGCGGCTAAGCCCGCCAGGGCGATCGACCACCCACCGATGGCGAGAAAACGATTCATGGCCACTTCCCCCGGGTCCTGCGACTGAGCCTCGCACCAGGCCCGGTCGAGTATAGGCGCGATCCTACACGCGAAGACGCGGATGCCCCCTACGGGCCGATTTCTTTTGTTCTACCCTGGCGGCGGCGGCGAAGCCGCGGCACCTACAAAACCAGGAGTAAACCCATGAGTCTTTTCGACACGATCAAGAATGCGATATTCGGTCACGGCGCAACCGCAACGGCTGCTCCGACCACGCCCGCTGCGACCGCCCCCGCCACCGCGTCTTCGCCGGCCGCTGCCGCTGCGCCACCGGCTGCCGCGGCCCTGACGCCGCAAGCTCTCGAAGCCCAGCTCACCCAGTTGAGCGCGAAGAGTTCGCAGAAGCTCAACTGGCAGACATCCATCGTCGACCTGATGAAACTCGTGGGGCTCGATCCGAGTTTTACGAACCGCAAACAGCTGGCGCAGGAACTGGGTTACACCGGTGACACGGCGGACTCTGCGACGATGAACATCTGGCTGCACAAGACGGTGATGGAGAAGCTGGCGCAGAGCGGCGGCAAGGTCACACCGGACTTGAAGGCCTAGCGCCCCGCCATCCTGAGGCCGGCGCGGCGATGGTGGGCATCCGCAGGCGCGAACGAAGCGATACTGAAAGCGATTTCGGTGTGTGGGAAGACTTTCGACCCGGTCCGTTCGCTGCCCGCGGTGCCCTGTAGATACATTACCCGGACCGCTGTGGGTTTCAAGCACTACCTGCGCGGGACAAGCGTATTCGCGCGACATAATGATCGCGCGTACGTTATGCCGCTCACGAATTCGCACGATGGTGCCGCATGTTAGATTGGCGCCCTTTTGAAAAGAGGGTGAGGCGATGACGAATATCCATTTGATCGGCGGCGAGAAGGGCGGGGTGGGCAAGTCGTTGGTCGCCCGGCTGATGGCGCAATACATGATCGACCACGGCGTGCCGTTCCTGGGTTTCGACTCCGATCGTTCGCATGGCGCGCTGCTGCGATTCTATTCGGGCTACGCCTCGCCGGTGCTGATGGATCGCTACGAGAGCCTGGACGCCATCGTCGAGGCCGCCTCGGAGCAGCCCGAACGCCGCATCCTGGTGGACCTCGCGGCGCAGACCCAGGAACGATTGACGCAGTGGATGGACGATTCGCAGCTCCTCGAAGTCGCGCCCGAACTCGCTTTACATATTCGTTACTGGCACGTGATGGACGCAGGCAAAGATTCGGTGGATCTGTTGGCGCGGCTGCTCGACCGGCACGGTTCGCGCCTGAATTATGTGTTGGTGCTCAATGAAATCCGTGGCGACGACTTCAGCATCCTGGAAAAGTCGGGCGAGAAGCAGCGGGCGCTCGGTCTGGGAGCGGCCGTGGTGCACCTGAAGCGTCTGCACGAGGTTTCCATGAACAAGATCGACGCGGCCAGCGCGAGCTTCTGGGCGGCGGCCAACAAGAGCGACGGCGACACCAGCGGACTGGGGCTGCTGGAACGGCAGCGGGTCAAGGTGTGGCTGAAGAACGCGTTCGCGGAGATCGCCAAGCCGGGGGT
>CAZZWZ010000120.1:0-7547 GCA_964657955.1 uncultured Steroidobacteraceae bacterium | reverse complement strand
GCGCGGCGCGGCGCAGGCAGCTCGGTTTTCTGGGCGAACGTAGCAGTTAATTCCGTGGTCGTTCCTGTTCCCGGCTCGCAGACTGTCTGCACGCGGCCGAAGCACCTGGCTTCGCCGCGTTCCACCACAGCAAGGAGTCTTTCATGAACAGTTTCACCGTCACCGCCGTCGGCAATCTTGCCAAAAATCCCGAGCTCGCCGTCAAGGGCGATACCAGCTACACGCGCATCTGCCTGGTCGGCAACGACTATGCCGGCAAGGACGAACAGGGCAACGCGCGCGAAGTCGTCACCAGTCTCTGGTTCGTCGCATTCGAGGCGTTGGGCGAGGCCATCGCCAAGAATGCGCGCAAGGGCGATCAACTGATCGTCCAGGCGCACATTCGTGCCAACAATTGGATCGACAAGGAGGGCGAGAAGCAGTACGACCATTCCTTCGTCGTGCAGAGCTTCCGCTTCGGCGCTCCGGGCAGGATGAAGCGCGAAGAACTGGCGGCCCGGGAAGAACGCGAGCTGGGCGCCCTCGAAGCGTAGCCACCAGAGTACCCATCGTCCCCCGCACCGGAAAAGGACTTCCGCCATGCATCACCCCCCTCGACAAGTCGTCGCAGTCGCGCTTGCGTTCACAGCATTGTTTGTCGCACTCACCGTGGCGCCCTCGCCGGCCGTCGCGCAGGCGTCGCCCTTCATGACCGGCGCCACGGCCTTGCAGAGCAATATCCTGGCGTGGCTGACGCCCGTCGCCATCATCCTGGTGATGGCGCTCGGCGGCATGGCCATGGCCAATCGGATGTCGTGGGGGTGGTGCATCGGCGCCGTCATCGGGATCGCCATTGCCTTCGGTGCTCCGCAGATCGTCACCTGGGTCCGCGGCATGTTCGGTGTCTGATCGTGAACGCGAACACCACGCTCACCGTCGATCCGCTGTTCGTCGGCGCAACCCGGCCTCCCATGCGCTGGGGCGTCACCTACTCGGCCCTGCTGTTCAACCTGGTCTTCACCATGGAAGCGTTCCTGACCACCAAGAATCTCCTGGTCCTGCTCCTGGGCGCTCCCATTCACGGGGTCTGCCTGCTGCTCTGCGCCCGCGATGCGCGATTCTTCGATCTGGCGCTGCTGTGGGGCCGTACCCGGCTGCCGTCCCTGCTGGCCAATCATCGGCACTGGCGGGCGAGCAGCTATTGTCCGCTGACACTCGAACTTCCCGGCGGCTTCGCGCGTCGTCGGCGGGCACGACCCCCGTGCGCACCGTGAAAGGCGGCGCCGCCACACGGCGCGAACTGCTGGCGGCGCAGCACATTCCGTATGCGGCGCACGTGGCACCCACCGTGGTGCGCACGGAGTTCGGCGACTATCTGCAAGTGATGCGGCTGGGCGGCGCGAGTTTCGAGACCAACGACGCCGAGGCCCTCAACAACTGGCACGAACGGCTGAACGTGTTGTGGCGGAACGTCGCCGCGCCGACCACGGCGTTGTGGATGCACGTGATCCGTCGACGTGCGCCCCTGTCCGTGACGGCGGTCGATCGATGCAGGACCGCGGCCGCCGGATCGTTCGCCGAGCATCTGAGGACGGAGTACGTCCGCCGTGTCTGCGATGCGCAATTGATGCAGAACGAACTCTATCTCAGTGTGCTCCATCGGCCGGTGGCCGGAACGGCATCCGGCTTGTTGTCCCGCGCGCTCGCCCGCGCCCAGCGGGAGAACCATCGACTGGAGCTCACGGATGCGCTGGAGGCTTGTCAAAAGCTGTCGCAAACGCTGTCGGCATCGTTGCTCCGCTACGATCCCGAGGTCCTGGGCTGCTACCGGACCGGCAAGGCATGGTATTCCTCGTTGCTGGAATATCTCGGTCTGCTGGTCAATGCGGAATCGCAGCGCATGCCGCTGCCGCGGGCACCGGTCAGCCAGGTGTTGGCGAGCGGTCGGCTGTTCTTCGGCACGGAGGCCATCGAATACCGCGGTCCCACGCAGACCCGCGTCGGGGCCATGCTGGGCATCAAGGAGTATCCCACGCCGACCACGGTTGGAATGTTCAACCGGCTGTTGTCGGCGCCGCTGTCCTTCGTCATGACGCAGTCGTTCGCATTCCTCGGCAAAGCCACCGCCCAGGCGCTGCTGCAGCGGCAGTTCAACCGCATGGCCAACGCAGGCGACTTTGCGGTGTCCCAGGCGGCGGAGCTCAAGGAGGCGCTCGACGCTTTGACGAGCAATGAATTCGTCATGGGCGATCATCACTTCTCGCTGCAGATCATCACGGACGTCGGCGAGGTCGTCCCGGGGAGGGAGGGCGCAGGCCGGTTGAAGAAGCTCAACGACGACGTGGCGCTGGCCCGCAGTTTGCTGGCGGACACCGGCATGCTGGTGGCGCGGGAGGACCTGGCGCTCGAAGCCGCATTCTGGGCGCAATTGCCCGGCAATTTCTCGCTGCGGCCGCGCAAGGCCCCCATCACGTCGCGAAATCTCGCCGCGATGGCGCCCTTCCACAATTATCCCATGGGCCGGGCGACGGGCAATCATTGGGGTGATGCGCTGGCGATGCTGGTCACCAGCGCGCGTTCGCCCTATCACTTCTCGCTGCACGCCACCGATCCGGGCGATCCGGAAGGAGGCAGCCGTCGCGACACGGGGCACACGCTGATCTGCGGGCCCACGGGGTCGGGCAAGACCGTGTTCATCGGCTTCTTGATCGCCATGCTGGCGCGGCAAGGGGCGACCCAGGTGGTCTTCGACAAGGATCGGGGCCTCGAAATCCTCGTGCGTGCGCTCGACGGGGAATATTTCCCGTTGAAGAACGGCGTGCCCACCGGCTTCAATCCCCTGCAGCTGCCGCCCACGCCCACCCACGTCGAATTCCTCAAGACCTGGCTGCTCGCGCTCGGCGCGGCGAGCCCGCGCTCCGGCACGGCATCGCATTCCGGCGTGGCGCATTCCGTGCGCGAGCAGTCCGATCTGGATCAAGCACTGCGCGGCACGCTGGCGCTCGATCCGCCTGATCGCCGCCTGTCGCGACTGGTGGAGTTCCTGGATCGCACCGAGCCGGAGGGGCCCTACGCCCGCCTGTCGCGGTGGTGCGAATCCTGTGGCGGGGACTACGCGTGGGTGTTCGACAATCCCGTGGACACGCTCGCCGCGCGCTCGGGCGCGAGCACCCTGATGGGATTCGACGTCACGGAATTTCTCGGGCATCCGCTGACCCGTCCGCCCATCACGCTGTATCTGTTCCATCTGGTGCGTCAATTGCTCGACGGCCGGCGCCTGGTCTGCTGGATGGACGAATTCTGGCGGTTGCTGGCGGATCCGGCCTTCGAAAATTTCGCCAAGGACGGACCGAAGACGTGGCGCAAATTGAATGCCGTGATGTGCCTAGCCACGCAGAGCACGGGGGACGTGCTGGACAGTCCCATCAGCCGCACCCTCATCGAGCAAACCCCCACCAAGGTGTTCTTCCCGAATGTGGATGCGAGTCACCAGGAATACGTCGCGGGATTCGGGCTCTCGAACCAGGAATTCAGGCTGCTCAAGGAGCAGCTCGAACCGGGGTCGCGGCTGTTCCTGGTCAAGCAGGCGCATCACAGCGTCGTATGCCAGCTGGATTTGAAGGGTTTCGATGCGGAGCTCGCCGTGATCTCCGGCCGCGCCGAACAGCTGTCGCGCCTGCAAGAGCTCATGTCGGCCGACGATGTCGAGCCCGCCGCCTGGTTGCCGAAATTCATGGCCGCGAATCGCGTCTGACGGAGAAGCCCATGTCCAGTCTCATCGTTCGTCGATCGTGGATGATCCTGCCGCTGTCGCTGCTCGCACTGCCGGCCTCTGCGCAGTGGGCCGTGGTCGATGCCCCCGCCATCGTACAGCTCATCCAGGAGGTTCAGACCATGGAGCAGCAGGTGCAGATCGCGCGCGATCAGCTGGCGCAGGCGCAACAGGCATTGCTGACCATGACCGGGGACCGCGGCATGGAATGGTTGCTGAGCGGAACGCCGCGCAACTACCTGCCCACCAACTGGTCGCAGTTGACCACGACGATGCAGGGCGGGGCGGCCGGATATCCCGCGCTGTCCTCGGATGTGCGCGGTGCGATCGGCGCCAATGCCGTGTTGTCGGCGCAGCAGATGACGCTGCTGCCCGCCGCCGGTCAGCAAGCGATCGCGGCCGGCCGCGAATCGAGCGCACTGAAGCAGGCGCTCGCGCAGGAAGCGCTGGCGAACGTGAGCGGCCGATTCGCGGCCATCCAAAACCTCGTTTCCACCATCGCGACCGCGGCCGATCAGAAGGCCGTTCTGGATCTGCAGGCACGCATCAGCGCCGAGCTCGGCATGTTGCAGAACGAACAGACCAAGCTGCAAACCCTGCGCGAAGCCACCGATGCGCAGGATGCGGTGTATCGCCAGCAGCAGCTCGAGCGGGTGGTGGCGGGCCACGGCAGCTTCGAAACCCGCTTTCAGCCTGTGCCTTGAGATCGAGTCAACGGAGTCACGCATGGGGTTTTTCGCAACGTTCTGGGCGTGGCTCAACGGCCAGCTGGCGACGTACATCGGCGACAACACCGCTCGTCTGGCGGGCGTACTCGAACCCGCCGTGGTGACGCTCGCCACCGTGTACGTCATGGTCTGGGGCTACCTGCATCTCACCGGACGGATCGACGAACCGGTGGCCACCGGCCTGAAGCGCATCGCCACGCTGGCCATCATCCTGGGCGTGGCGCTGCGACTCTGGCTCTACAACACGCTCATCGTCGATACCTTCTATCGGGCGCCGGCGCAGCTCGCGGCGGCGCTCATCGGCGGCGGCGATCCCGTCGCCATCATCGACACCATCTGGAACGAGGGCGGGGCGGTCGCGGGAAACCTCTGGGGCAGGGGCAGCTTCCTTCCCGACCTGGGGTTTCGCCTGGCAGGCGCGCTGGTGTGGATTCTGGTCGGCGCACTGTGCGTGTACGTGATGTTCCTCATCGCCCTGTCGAGCATCGCCTCGGCCGTGTTGCTGGCGCTGGGCCCGTTGTTCGTGGTGTCGCTGTTCTTCGATGCCACCCGCCGGTTCTTCTCGGCCTGGATCGCGCAGCTCGCCAACTATGCGCTGATCACGATTCTGACGGTGATGCTCGCCGCCCTGCTGCTCCAGGCGGTGCAGTCGATCGCCGCCCAGACCGCGGCCCGCGGTGCGGTGCTCGTGACGGTGGACGTGTTGAACCTCTTGTTGGTGGCCGTCCTGGTGTTCCTCATCCTGCGGCAGGTGATGCCCATCGCCGCGGGCCTCGCGGGGGGTCTGTCGCTCAGTTCATTTGGTTTCGTGAGCGGAAGCGTGCGTGCGGGCTTGCGTGCGGGCGGCCTCGCCCGCGCCAGATCCTCGGAGTATCTGCGGCGCAACTGGGCAGGCACGTTCAATCTTGGCTGGCGCAAGGGCGCCGGCGGCGACCAAGCAGGAGGCTGATATGCGGGTGTTCTCGTGTGGATGGAGGTGTCTTAGAGTGCTGGCGATATTGCCGGTGTTGTCGGCGTGCGCGTCCCACGACGTGCATTGCGACCGGCACTTGCAGCGGATCAATGCGGCGTCCACCGAAAACGTGCCGGGGGAGCCGCAGTCGCAGTCGCAACCGCGGAGCGCGCCGTGATCGTACCGCCGGTTCCGCAGGAATATTTTCTCGAAGCGCAGTCGTGGGACGCCGATCGCGCCGCACGCGCCCAGCGCAGTGCCGTGGTGGCCTGGTGGATTGCCGCCGCCGGGTGGATCTGCGCCGTCGCTGCCGCGGTGGCGGTGGCCGCGATGATGCCGCTGAAGCAAATCGAGCCCTTCGTGGTGCGCGTCGACAACAGCACGGGCATCGTCGACGTCGTGCCCGTGTACACGGCCGGCGATGCGCCGGAGCAGGCCGTCACGCGCTACTTTCTCACCCACTACCTGACCGTGTGCGAACGGTTCAATTTCGCGACGGCCGAAAGCGACTACGAAGAATGCGGCGCCTTTCATTCCGCGCAGCGCAATCAGGCCTGGTATGCGCAGTGGACCGTCACCAACCCCGCCTCGCCGCTCAACGTTTACAAGGACGGCAGCTCGGTCCGCGTGCAGGTCAAGGCGGTGAGCTTCTTCACGCGTTCGAGCGGTCTCGCCGATCTCGCGCAGGTGCGTTATTTGAAGGCGGTGCGGCCGAACGGGGGAGCGGCCGAGATCTACAGCCATTGGGTGGCCACGGTGCAATACGTCTATGCGGCACCGGCCAAGGACCCGAAAACCCGCCGTTGGAATCCCCTGGGCTTCAAGATCGTGGAATTCAGAACGGAACCGGAAGTGGTGGTGGAGCCCGCCGACCGCGAGGCTGCGCATGCGCGTTAGCCGGCATCGCCCGACCGCAACGTACCCCTCGGCGCAACGTACGGTGAACCGCCATGCGCAGAATCGCCGAATCGGGGCGCCCGTTCGCGCGGGCTGTCTCATGGTGTGGATTCTGCAGACGGTCCCGTTCGCGGGCTTGAGCCGCGCGGAGATCGTGGCGCCCCGGGGAGCGGTGGACAACCGGGTGCGGGCGGTTCCGTACGATTCGGAACAGGTGTACCGCCTGCGCGGATTCACCGGATACCAGATCGATCTCGAGTTCGAAACGGGCGAATATTTCGTCGGCCTGGGTGCCGGCGACCTGGAGGGGCTGGCTTATTCCGGCCAGGACAATCATCTGTTCCTGAAGCCCAAGGCCGCGCGCGTCGCCACCAATCTGACCGTGCTCACCAACCGCCGGCACTATCAGTTCGATTATGCCGTGAGGATGGAGCGGCCTGATCCCAAGAACGTCGACGTCATCTACGTCCTGCGCTTCGTTTACTCCAACGAATCGACCACCCGTGCGGAGGAGGCGGCGAAACTCGTCGACTCGCGACTCGCGCAGGCCGCCCAGAGCCGGGCCGGGAATGCCGATTATTGGTATTGCGGCCGTCCCGAATTGCGTCCGGTGTCGGCCTCTGACGACGGGGTGCATACGCGGCTGCGGTTCGCGGCCAATGCCGAGCTGCCCGCCATCTTCGTGCGCAACGACGACGAGAGCGAATCGCTGCTCAATTTCAGCATGGACGGCGGCGACGTCATCGTGCACCGGATCGCGCGACGCTTCGTGCTCCGGCGCGGCCGGCTGCAGGGATGCGTGGTCAACCGCGGTTTCGCCGGAAGCGGCGTACGGCTCGACTCCGGGACCGTGGCACCCGACGTCGAGCGGAAATTGCAGGGAGCCGTGCCGTGAGCACCACGGAACCGGGCCGGGTGGAGGGGGAACGCGGAGCGAATTCCGTCACCCGCGTGCTCTCGATGCAATCGCGGATCAGCAACGTGCTCGCGCTGGCACTCATGTGCCTGCTCGGCGTGGGCTCGCTCGCCTGGTATTACACGCATGCGCTGATGCGGCAGGATCGCGAACGGCAGAGTGCGGCCGCCGCGGCCGCGAGCCGTGCGCAAATTCTTGCCGGAGCGGCCGAGTTGGCTCGGGAGCTGCCCAGCTGGGATTGGGGCAGCTTGACGATCCAGGCGGTGGCGGATCAGGCAGGAGTCAGTCGCCGGACGGTCTATC
>CAZZWZ010000119.1:0-9875 GCA_964657955.1 uncultured Steroidobacteraceae bacterium | reverse complement strand
CGCTCGGTGCCGTCCCGGCGGCCGCGCCATGGCCCGAAGAAGCCGCGGTATCGACGCCGCCGGCGGGATGCGCGGCGGGATGGGCTTGGGTCACCGCCGCACCCGCTCCCACGTCGTGCCCGGCCGCGACCAGGCCGGCGGCCGCCGCGGACGGGCCCTTGTCCGCCACCGGCAGGCCGGCACCCACTGCGACGGAGGCCGCCGCGGTCGCGTCGGTACCCGGAGCGGATTGCATGGAACGCAGGGCGAATGGCGACGCCGGATCGACGTTGACCTGCGTGCCGTGCGCGGCATCGGCCGCGACGGCGTGATCGGAGACGCCGCCGGAGGCATCCGATGCGCCGGCGGGCGGCAAGGTTCCCAGGCCGGGCGGCGGTGCGTCGGCCGCGGGCGGCGGAGGATTGCCGCTCGGCAAGACCACGCCGGCTTGCGCGCCGTCCGCGCTCGGCGCCGCTTTGCGCGATTGGCGCGCGCCGCCGTTGCCGGCCTTGGCCGCGGCGCTTTGCAATACGCCGGCGAACGCCGAATGGGCCGCCGCCTGGCTCGCCGGACCGCCGGCGTTGGCATTGGCCTTGGCCTTGCCGGAAGCCGGGGCAGCCGTGGAAGGACCGGGTTCGGCATGAACCGGGATGGTCACCGCAGGAGTTGCATTCATACGGCGTGAAAATGCAAGCTACGTGCCAACAATCTCCCAAGGGTAATACCAATGAAACTCGCACGCATCGACATCGTTTCGGTCCCGGTATCGGATGCCACCGTGTCCAAGCTGTTCTACACGGAGAAATTGGGCTTCGAGGTCATCCGTGACGAACCGATGGGACTGGATCGGCGGTGGATTCAACTCGGGCTGCCCGGAGCGGCCACTTCGATTGCCCTGGTCACGTGGTTCGATCGAATGCCACCCGGCAGTCAACAGGGCACCGTGCTCAGCACCGAGGACATCGACGGCATGCACGAGGTGCTGAGCGGTCACGGCATTCTGATATCCGAGATTCAGTCGGCGCCCTGGGGCCGTTTCGCGACGTTCCACGATCCGGACAACAACGGCTGGGTGCTGTCGCAGGCGAGCGAATCAGCGGCGGGATGACGCGGTATGGCCTGTCCGGGCGGGACGAGACATGAGCAGGGCCACGCACAGGCTTGCGCCATATCCCCACAGCAACCATGCAGCACCCAGCCTCACGAGGGACGCGTCATCGGCGTAAACGCTCGAAAACCACCGGAGCATGACCCCGTCGATCAACATCGCGAGAGCGCCGACCAGAGCGACGCCCGGTAAAATTTGGGCCGATGACAGCCGGGCAATCGACCTGGTGAGCAAGACGCTCAACCACGCGATCGGCAGCGTGGTGATGAACCCGATCGCTCCCGGCAAGGGGCCCGCAAAGGCGCCCGGCAAAAAGCGGATGTATGCCGTCGCGAGCGTCCAGAAGACGATGCTCAACGTCGGCAGAATCAGGATCTGTCTTCGATCGAACATCGCGGCCTCCGGGATGTAGCTAATGCTACAATACTGCAAGTGTAGCAGATGCTACAATAGGAGATGAGCCCGGCTCCGCGTAAAAAATCTCTCAAGCTTGCGAACCGTGAGGAAAAGCGCTCCGCGCTGACGAAGCAGATCGCCGACGCGCTGCTCACCGCCGGAGTGGCGGACATCCCCCTGCGCGACCTGGCGGCCCAGATCGGCACCAGTGACCGCATGCTGCTCTATTACTTCGCCGACAAGACCGACTTGGTGTTGTCCTCGCTCAACGTCATGTCGACCGAACTTGCCGGGGAACTCGACGCCCGGCTTTCGGCGAGGAGCAGTCCCGCGGGTCTCCTCACCGAGGCAAGCAAGCTGCTCGCCTCCAAGGACCTGTCGCGGCTGCTCGCGGTGTGGGCCGACGTGTCCGCGCGGGGCAGCCGCGGCGAGCAGCCTTTCGTCACCATTGCTCGAAATTCGATCCAGTGGTGGCTTGAATGGCTCGAGAACCGCCTCGACATGCCACCCACCGAACAGCGGCGCGACGCCGCCATCGCCGTGCTGGCGGTGATCGAAGGGATGCGTCTGCTCGAAGCCTTCGTGCCGGATCTGACGGACGGCGCATTAGTGATACTGTCCCGAGCCCTCGCCGCGGCTCACCGCCGCTGACGGCTATCGACGTCCACCTCGCGCGCCCCTCAACTCACCGATGCTGCGCATGGTCGCCGCGCAGGCTAGGGCGCCCTCTTTCCCCTTGATGAGGAAGTGTCGACGGAAGAAGGACCGATGTTCATCGTGGTCATGAAAATGGTGCGGAGTCAGCACGACCGAGATCACCGGTACCTCGGTATCGAGCTGAACCTTCATGAGGGCCTCGATCACGCTGAAGGCAACGAATTCATGGCGGTAGATGCCACCGTCCACGACGAGCCCTGCGGCAACGATGGCCGCGTAACGCCCGGACTTCGCCAGTAGCTGGGCATGCAGCGGAAGCTCGAAAGCTCCAGGCACTTCGAAGCAATCCACGTCCTTTCGATCGAGACCGTCTGTCTCGAAAGTCTCCATGAACGCAAGCCGGGCTTGGTCGACGATATCCCGATGCCAGCATGATTGGACGAACGCCACCCGTTTCGGCCGGGTGTCACGTGAGGGGTCGGTCACTGGCTTGCCACGTCGACTGCTGATGCTCATTGCGCCTCCGGAATCCGATACGGACGGGGCGCACAAGAACATACCGGCCGAACCTATGGGACGACGTTCCGAGAGGTTGCACCCCTCGTTCGCACAGGTCACCTCAACGGCCACTGAAAGCCATTGGTTCGAGCCCAACATTCCTGCTCTCGTACATCCGGACTTTCAAGGAATCGCCCGTGCGATTCTCTACCGTCGGCTCTGGATTCTCACCAGATCTGCTGCCTTGGCTGCATCACACAACCAAGCGCCCGCGGGCTCATGCGATCGCTCGCCATCACCGCCGGTGGAGACTTTCACTCCGCCCCGAGAACACGCGCGATTCGATCGAGAAGCGCGCGTGCCTGGAATGATGCAGCCATGACGGACATGCAAGCAAGTCCGCTGTAAATCGGCCTGCCGCCTCAATCCCCGGCCGCCTGAAAGACCAGCTCCGACTCGAGCTCCCACGGCCCGCCGAGGTAACGCCAGATGAGCACGCCCTCCGCCCGGCCCGACCAGGGCTCGAAGCCCGCCTCGAGGCTGCGCAGCAGCGCCGCCGCGGCGGCCGGCTCCACCTTGTTCTGCACGGTGACGTGGGCCCGGAACGGCTGCAGATCCTGTCGCGAGAAGGGTCCGCCTGCCGCCTCCATGACCCGGTCCCGCAGCCTGCCCACCTGCGGCGCATCGACGGCGATCGCCACGCCCCGGCCCAGGGACTTGGGGCCCGTGTAGTGCATCGACAACGGGCCGCCGCCCGCCATGGCATGCCAGCCCTGGGCGAGCCGCGCGACTTGCGCGCCGGACAAGCGATGCAGCAGCGTGAGGTGGGCCGGAATCCAGTTCAACCGGCTCGGGAAATGTTGCGCGCGCAGCGCCTGCACGCGCTCGAAGCTCGCCCGGTCCAGCTTCAAGGTCACAATGTAGACCGGATCGCCGTCCACGCCGGGGCTGCCGGCCCCCCGCCCCGCGCCGCTCAGCGCGAGCGCCTCGCCGCCGCCGACACCAGCGTCACCGACACGCTCGCGGTCTGCGGATCGAACGAGATCTGCGCCTCGCCGCGCTCGATCTGCCGCGTGACGTCGGCCACCTTGCGTTCCAATGAAAACTCCCGCTCGCCGTAGTCGGTGCCCTCGCGCAGCACGAACGATTCGATGACGGCGCGGAGCACGTCCGCGGCGAGTTCGGTGTGCGGCACCAGCACGACCTCGGTGCCCGCATCCGGCGCGGCGGCGTCGCCGTCTTCCGAGGATTGATCGGCCATGCCCGCATGATACGCCATCGCCGGGGCACCGCCCGCGCCACACCCGGCCCGCCCCGCCCGTCCCACGCGCCGCCCGCGCCACGCACCGGCAGCAAGGTCAGCGCAATTCGGATCCGTCGGTGGCCGCCAATGAAATCCGCAGCGCCGCGTCATCGCCGTCTCGTTGTTCGCGCTGCTCCGCGCAGCGTTGCTCCTCGTGGCGGAACCGGTCGATGGCACGCCCCAGGGATTCCGCCTCGATGCGCTTGGCGCTCCAGGCCACCCGGCGTTTCTCGTACTCGGCCCGCGCGACGTTGAGCTTGGCCAGCAGCTGGCGCGCCGCATCGCCCAGGCGGTCCAGGAAACAGCGGTAATTTTGCAGTCGGACCGCATCCATGGCGCCCCGTCCCGCGTTCGAATTGCGCGCATACTCGTCGCGGTACGCCTCCAGCTGCGCGAGCTGACGCTCGAGCTCGGCCACGCGGCGGGCGGCCTCCGCCATGTGCCGGCTGAGGTCCGAGGCCGACGTGGCGGCAATTTCCTGGATGGGCTCGAAGCGTTTGGATCTCATCATGGGCGTGCCACTATCGGCCCGGGGCCGCCGTCGGTGCCGCGAACTGCGTCACGAGTTGCTTCAGATCGGCATAACTGCGGTCCACCCCCACCGGATCGAACATGTCCTGGCGCAGGAAGTCCAGCATTCTCGGCCATTGATCCACCGCCATGTCCACGCGCGGGTCGGAGCCCCGGCGGTATGCGCCCACCGTGATGAGGTCACGATTCTGCTGATACGTGGAATAGACCTGCTTGAAGCGGTTCGCCAGCTCGAGCTGCTCGCGCGTCGCGATCGAGTGCATGGCACGGCTGATGGACGCTTCGATGTCGATGGCCGGATACAGGCCGCTCTCCGCCAGCCGCCGCGACAGCACGATGTGGCCGTCCAGGATGGCGCGCGCCGCATCGGCGATGGGATCGTTCTGGTCGTCGCCCTCGGCCAGCACCGTGTAGAACGCCGTGATGGAACCGTCGCCACGGTCGCTGTTGCCGGCGCGCTCCACCAGCTGCGGCAGCCGGGCGAACACCGACGGCGGATAGCCCTTGGTTGCCGGCGGTTCGCCGATGGCCAGGGCGATCTCGCGCTGGGCCTGGGCGAACCGGGTCAATGAATCCAGCAGCAGCAGCACCTTCAAGCCGCGGTCCCGGAAGTATTCGGCGATGGCGGTGGCCAGCCACGCGCCATGCAGGCGCATGAGCGGGGGGTTGTCCGCGGGGGTCGCCACCACGACGGCGCGACGCATGCCGTCCGGGCCCAGCGTGTTGCTCACGAAATCCTGCACTTCGCGGCCGCGCTCGCCGATCAGGCCCACCACCGTGACGTCGGCCTTGGTGTAGCGCGTCATCATGCCCAGCAGCACCGACTTGCCCACGCCCGACCCGGCGAACAATCCGATGCGTTGTCCGCCGCCCACTGCGAGCAATGAATTGATCGAGCGTACACCCACGTCGAGCGGATCGCGGATGGGCCGGCGCATCAGGGGGTTCAGGGGCTCGCCGGTCAGGGGTATTCTGTCGGAGCAGCGCAATTCCCCGAGACCGTCCAGAGGACGTCCGGCGCCGTCGAGCACGCGGCCCAGCAATTCCTCGCCCACGGCGACCTCGCTGTCGCTGCGCGTGGGGATGACACGGGCTCCCGGCATGAGGCCGCGGATCTCGCCGGTGGGCATCAGGAACAATTTCTCTCCCGCGAAGCCCACCACCTCCGCCTCGATCTGCTTGCCCTCGGCCGTGTCGACCAGGCAGCGTCCGCCCACCGCCGCCTCGCAGCCCACCGCCTCCAGGGTCATGCCCACCATCCGGTTCAACGTGCCTTCGACCACGAAGTCCCGCGCCTCGGCCATGCGTTCGCGCGCGCGCGTGAGCGCCGCCGCCCATTGCCGCGAACGCGGGGCGCCGGTGTGCACCATGCTCAAGCGCCGCTGCCGCCGCGCGCCGGGTCGTGATGCCGCTCGTTGCCCATCAACGCGCTCAGGATGGTGCTCAAGCGCGTCTCGAGCCGCGCATCGATGCGCGAATTGGCGGTGGTGATCCGGCAGCCGCCGCGCGCCATGACGGGATCCTCCAGGATGGCCCAGGCGCGCTCGCTCTCGGTGGGCGCCAGATTCTGGCGCACGATGGACGCATCCTCCGGATGCAGGTGCACGCGCACGTCGCGCGCCGACACCGGCAGCGCCGCGATCGCGTCGCGGATGATGCCGATGATCTGGGTGGGATCGGTCTTCAGCTCGCGCCGCACGATCTGCCGGGCCAGCGCCATGGCGAGGGCCAGCAACTCCTGTTCCACCGCCGCATCCAGCGCCTCGAAGGGCCTCGCCAGGTCGTGGCACATGCCGGCCAGCCGCTCCACCTGTCCGCGCACTTCGCTGCGGCCGGCTTCGCGGCCCTCGGCCAGTCCTTGTTCGAAGGCCTCCTTGTACGCCTCGGCCTGCAGGTCGGCGAGTCCGCTCACCGTGGGCGGTGTCTGCTCGCTGCCGAGGCCGTGCATGTCGGGCGCCGCCCACACCGACGCGCCGGCCGCCGACGCCTTGCTGAACATGTTAGACAAAGTCGCCTCCGCCCTTGCCGCCCAGCGTGATCGTGCCCTCTTCCGACAGCCGCTGCGCGATCACCACGATCTCCTTTTGCGCCGCTTCCACGTCGGCCAGTTTGACGGGACCGCGCGCCTCCATGTCGTCCTTGAGAATCTCCGCCGCGCGTTTCGACATGTTCTTGAGGATCTTGTCCTGCACCTCCGGCTCGGCGCCGCGCAGGGCCACGGCCAGCGTGTCCGAACCTACTTCGCGCAGCAGGGCCTGGATGCCGCGGTCGTCGATGTCCAGCAGGTTGTCGAAGATGAACAACAGATCCTTGATCTGCCCGTGCATCTGCGTATCGGCCTTTTCGATCTTGCCGAGTTCTTCGCCGCTTCGATCCTTCTCCATGGCGTTCAGGATGTTCGCCACCGTGCGCGCGCCGCCGATCTTGCGCAGCGGCACCGGTGCGCTGGTGTTCGCCTGCTTCTCGACCAGCTGGTCGAGTTCGGTGAGCGCGGACTGCGGCACCTCGTTCAGCGAGGCGATGCGCATCAGCACGTCGGTGCGCATCTCGTCGCTCAGCAGCGGCAGGATGCTCGCCGCCTGCTCGGGTTCCAGATGCGCCAGCACGATGGCGCCGATCTGCGGGTGCTCGCCGCTGATGATCTGCGCCACCGCCTTGGCCTCCATCCATTTGAGCGCTTCGATGCCCTGGCCGGTCTGCCCGCTGGAGACGCGGTCGAGCAGCAGATCGGCCTTCTGCTTGCCCACCGCCTGCGTGAGCACGCGCCGTACGTAGTCCTGCGAGCCCGAGGCCATGTCCGATTTCGCATCGGCCACGCCGATGAACGTCTCGAGCACGGAGGTCATCTGATCGCGCGACACCTCCTTGAGCTCCGCCATGGCCAGCCCGAGTTTCTGCACGTCCTTGGCGTCGAGCTGTTTCAAGAGATTGGCCGCATCCTGCTCGCCCAGACTCATGAGCAGGATGGCCGCACGCTGCTTGCCGTCGAGATCGGCCGACGACTTAGCCATCGGCGGCGACCCAGTCCTTCACGACCTGTGCGGCGCGCTTGGGATCCTGCCCCACCAGCGTCCGGGCGGCGGCGATCTGCTGCTCGAAACTCGGCGACAATTTGATGGCCGGACCGCTCGGAGCCGCCTGCCCGGACAGGCTCACGCGGTCACCCGCCAGATCGGTGGCATCGCGCGTGGCGGGCTCGAGACCCGGCGTCCGCGTCAGCGATTTCATCAGCGGCCGCAGCACCAGGAACGCAACCACCAGCACCAGCCCTGCGCCCACCAGCTGCTTGGCCAGCTGGGTGACCCACGGCGTCTGCCACAGCGGCGGGCCGTCCACCGGCGCCAGCGGCGCCGCGGTCTTGAAGGTTTGATTCATGACGTCCAGCTTGTCGCCCCGGTCGTCCTTCAGCCCGATGGACTCGCGCACCAGCTGCGTGAACCGCTTGATGTCCGAGTCGCTCATCGGGCTCGTGGTCACCTTGCCGTCGGCGCCGGTTTTCTGCCAGTCGTCGAGCACCACGCCCACGCTCAGGCGCTTCAGCACGCCGGTGGGTTGCTTGACGTACGACAAGGTGCGGTCCACTTCGAAATTGCGCGTGGCACGTTCCGCATTCGACGACGGTCCGGCGGCCGCGGCCGAGTTCTGCGAGGCGGGCGATCCCGGGGTGGCCGGCGCGCCGGCGACCACCGGTGCGCCCGAGGTGCCGGGCGGCTGATTGCTCAGCGCGCCGGGTATCCCCTCGGCACCGTCCCCGCCCTTGCGCGTCTCCTTGCTGGTCTGTTCGCTGCGCACGGCGGTTTTCTGCGGATCGTAGTTCTCGCGGGTCTCCTCCGTCTGCGTGAAATCGAGATCCGCCGTCACCGTGGCGCGCACGCGTCCGGGGCCGATCATGGGTTCGAGCAGCTCGACGATGCGCCGCTGATAGCCTTCCTCGAGCTTGCGCGTGTATTCCAGCTGCCGGGTGCTGGCCGCCTGCTCGGCACTCTCGTCCGGCGAGTTGAGCAGCGTGCCGGCCTGGTCGACCAGGGTGACGTCGCTCGCGCCCAGTTCCGGCACGCTCGAGGCCACCAGGTGCACGATGGCCGCCACCTGCCCGGGCTCCAGCCGCCGGCCCGGGTACAGCTGCAACATCACCGAGGCGGTGGGTTTGCGCGCATCACGCAGGAACACCGAGGGCTTGGGCAGCGCCAGATGCACGCGCGCGCTCTGCACGCCCTGCACCTTGATGATGGTGCGCGCCAGTTCGGTCTCGAGCACGGATTGGTAACGGGCCGTCTCCATCAGGGAGCTGGTGCCGAGCGCCGACTCCTTCTGGATCATCTCGATGCCCATCGAATCGCTCTGCGGCAGGCCCTGGCTCGCCAGACGGATGCGCGCCTCCTGCACCTTGGTCTCCGGCACCGAGACGGCGCCCGACGGGCTGAGCTTGTAATCGATGCCGGCCGCGGTGAGCGCGTCCATGACCTGGCCGCTCTCACGTTCGGACAGCTGGCCGTAGAGCACGGAGTAATTCTGGCCCTGCGACCAGAGCACCAGCCAGATGGCGGCCGCCACCGCGGCGGCGACGCCGGCCAGCAGGCCCACCTGCTTGAGCCCGGGAATCGCTTCGAGCAGGCCGCGCGGCGGGACGGGAACGATTTCAGCCATGGATCGAAACCTCTACAGTCGACTGCAAATTCATTGGATCAACTCCGCGTCGGACGAAATCGGACGGACGCCCCGCGCGACGTGGGACGCCGGCGTCCGAAGGGCGCCCGCCCGCCTCAAACCGACATGTTCATGACCTGGCTGTACGCGTCGAGCAGCTTGTTGCGCACCTCGGTCATGGCACGAAACGCCAGGCCGGCCTTCTGCACCTCCAGCATCACCTTGGTCAGGTCCACGCTCTTGTCGCCCGCCTCGTAGGACTGCGACAGGGCCGCCGCTTCGTTCTGCATGGTGGAGATGCGGTCCACCGAATTCTTCATGAGGCTCGCGAAGTCCACCTGCGTCGCCGCCGGGGTCTCGCTGGTCGCGCCCGATGCACGCGCCTGCAACGCGCGCATCTCGGACAGCACCTGCTGGATCTGCAGACTGCTCATGAGGACACCGTCAGGTAGGACGCGTCGGTCAGGCAGGGCACGTCGACCCCCGCGGCCTTGAGTTGCTGCAGCTTGTGGCGCAGCGTGCGCGGACTGATGCCCAACCGCTCGGCCGCCAATTTGCGGCTGCCGGCCGTCGACGCCAGGGTGGACAGGATCAATTCGCGCTCCCGTTCCTTCAGATCGCGACCCAGACCGGCATCGGCCGGCGCGGGCGCGGGCGTTGCTGCGTGACCGAGCGCCGCGTGATCCAGCATCGCGTGAGCGGGCGTCGCCACGCCGGGTGCCACGCCCATGTCCAGGTCCGCCGCCCGGATCTGCC
>CAZZWZ010000118.1:0-10036 GCA_964657955.1 uncultured Steroidobacteraceae bacterium | reverse complement strand
CATCATGAACACGCATTTTGAAGGCGTGAAGATCGACAGCGATTACAGCTTTTACGATCACAGCAACGACAGCGCCCAGTACCTGGGGTACCTGAACGACTTCGGTGCCACGAAGCCCGAGTCCACCGCGCATACCGGCCAGAGCAAGGACTTCTCCATCGTGGCGGGTTCGAACTTCGCCGACGGCAAGGGCAACGCCACCACGTATTTCACCTACACCAAGACCAACCCGGTCGCGGGATACCAGCTCGACCACTCGGGCTGTACCCTGATCGGCGGCTCCAGCAACTCGGCTGCCGACAGCAAGCCACGCTGCGGCGGCTCGGGCACGAATGCCACGGGCAACTTCTTCGCGCTCGGAACGGTGGGTGCAAACACCACCACGCTGTTCCAGAACACCGTGGATTCGAAGACCGGCGTGTTCCGTCCCCTGACGGGTGCCGATCTGTACAACTACGGAGCTCTCAGCTACTTCCAGCGTTCTTCCGAGCGGTACACCACCGGTGCCTTCCTGCACTACGACATCAACGACAACGTCACCGTGTACACGGAGTCCATGTTCGCCCGTAACAAGACGCAGGCGCAGTACGGTCCGAGCGGCGACTTCACCACCCCCTCGGTGATCAGTTGCGCCAATCCCCTGCTGACCCCTTCCGAGCTGGCCGTCATCTGCTCGCCCGCCAACCTTGCGGCGAATCAGAAGCTGTATGGCACCGTCGGCAGCAACGCGGCCACCGTGTACATCGGCCGGCGCAACGTGGAAGGCGGCGGGCGCCAGGACAACTACACCTCGGACTCGTTCCGCCAGGTGATCGGTGCCCGCGGCGCGTTCATGGATGCCTGGAGCTACGACGTATCGGCACAGGTGGGTATCAGCCAGTTGCAGGATATCGAGGCCAATTTCCTCGGCACCCCGCAGATCGCCGCCGCGCTGGACGTGGTCACCGATCCGGCAACGGGCCAGCCGGCCTGCGCCTCCGCGCTCACCGGCGTGAATCCGACCTGCGTGCCCTGGAACATCTTCCAGAAAGGCGGTGTGACGTCGGCGGCTCTCGCCTACCTGACGACACCCGCGACCTACTCCTCCACGTCCACCGAATACGTGGTGACGGGCTCAGTCACCGGCGATCTCGGCAAATACGGCATGAAGGTTCCCACGGCGGAGAAAGGGTTGCAGGTCAACCTGGGCAGCGAATACCGCGAAGAGAAGTTTGTGTTCCAGCCCGACTACGTGTTCCTGAACGGCTACCAGGCCGGCGGCGCCCCTTCGAAGGCGGTGGACGGCGGCCTGCACGTGTGGGAAGGCTTCACCGAATTCAAATTGCCGCTGATCGACAAGTTGCCGGGCATCTACAACCTGTCGCTCGACGCCGGTTACCGCTTCTCCAGCTACACGCTCGGCGGCAACACCAACACTTACAAATTCCAGGTGGAATACGCGCCCATCGAGTCCCTGCGCTTCCGCGGTGGTTACAACCGCGCGGTGCGGGCGCCGAACCTGGGTGAACTGTTCCAGCCCGCCGCGGTGGGTTCGGGCGGATCCCCCGATCCTTGCTGGGGCACCGCGCCCACGCTCACGCAGGCACAGTGCGCCAACACGGGCGTCACGGCGGCGGAGTATGGCCACATCACCGTCAATCCGGCGGCCCAGACGAATTCCATCCAAGGCGGCAACACCGGCCTCACCCCGGAAATCGCCGACACGTATACCTTCGGCATCGTGTTCAAGCCCGAGTTCGTCTCCGGACTCACCATGTCTCTCGATGCGTACAACATCAAGATTCGCAACGTGATTGCCGAATTGTCCACGGCGACCATCATCAACACCTGCGCCTTGACCGGGGCAGGTTGCGATCTCATTCACCGGGGTCCCACGGGCTCGCTCTGGTTCAGCACCAACAACTACGTGGTTGCCACGCAGCAGAATCTCGGCAGCGAACTCACCCGCGGCGCCGACTTGTCGGTCAACTACCTGCTCGACATGAACAGCCTGGGCAAATTGTCGACGAATCTGATGGCCACCTACACCAAGGACTTCGAGACGGAACCGTTGAAGCACGCGGGGCAATACGACTGCGCCGGTTATGCGGGAAATACCTGCGGACCCCCGCTGCCGCACACCCGTTCGGTCCTGACCAGCACCTGGCTCACGCCCTGGTACGGGTTGGACTTCACGGCCCGTTGGCGGTTCATCGGTTCGACCAAGACCGAGTTCGAGAATCAGAGCACGTATCTGTCGAGTTCCTATTACACGAACCAGGAGCACATCCCCGGCTACAACTACATCGATCTCTCGGCCTCGTCGCAGGTCAACCAGTACGTCAACGTACGGTTGGGTGTGAACAACGTCGCCGACAAGAATCCGCCGCTGGTTCTGGGCGGTGCGTTGGGTTGCGTCAGCAACAACTGCAACGACAACACCTGGGCGGGCACCTACGATGCGTTGGGACGCTACCTGTACGCCCACGTGACGGTGAAGTTCTAAGTCGGAACGGTCGACATCGACCAACTCGAAAGGCGGGCTTCGGCCCGCCTTTTTTTTCGCGCCGGATTTTGTCGGAATGACCCGCTCGTGAGCCGTACCCGCGCAGCGACGTGTCTTCGCCGGGGTCGGCCTATCGGTTTGGGAAGCGTGCCGCAGGGGCGGCTACTGAATCCGGCGCACGTGATAACTGCGCCGGGTGGGCGTGGTCATCACGTACGCACCGAGCGACGCCTGTTTGATCGTGACCATGTCGCCCGGTCGCAGCAGCGACTCGGCGCCGCTGAACGTCCAAGTCTGGCCGTTGTCCAGCGTCATAACCGCCTTGCCCGTCGTGTCCGTCGTGATGCGCGACACGCCGGCTTGCAACGAATCCGGCCCGCGGCTCTCCGCCGGCAGGTGTTGTTGCTGCTTCGTCAGCCCGAAGGTTTTCTCGTCATACACGGGCGCGACCGCGGTGGCCGGAGGCGCGGGCGCAGCGCCGGCGGACGGACCGGCCGGAGGCGACTGTCGAGCATCCGCCGCCAGCTTGTCGTAACACGCGAGCCGCTCCGACTTCGCGTGGATGCCCGCGCAAACCGCCAGATCATCGTAGGTCACCGCGCCGGCAACGGAGGCCTGAAGACACCAGGCCAGACCGGCAACCAGTGCGGCGGGGGCCGCGGCAGGGGTGCGAAGGAGCCGCTTCATACGGGCGAATCGGACGCCGCGTAGTAGCGGCCATACACTTCGGTCGCGGTCTGAATCATGTCGCGCTCGGCCGCGGTCAACAGCGGGTTCCAGATGTCGAAAATAAGGATTGCCCGGGGCTCGTCCGAATCGTTCCAAGCTTCATGCTCGATGGTATCGTCGAATACCCAGGCCTCACCCGGCACCCACGGGCGCGAGGTGGCGCCCACCCGAAATCCACAGGAATCGGGCACGATGAGCGGTAGGTGAACGGTCAGCCGGGTGTTGGTGACGCCGGTATGCGCCGGAATCCGGGTCTTCGGTTCCAGGATGGAGAAAAATGCGGTGGGCGCGCGGTTCGCGATGCCGGGCCGCGGTGCCACCTCCAGCGCCCGCGCCGTCGCCGGACAGTGCGCAAGGTGGCCGGCATTTGGCATGCCCTGATTCCACAGGAAGTAAGCGCTCCAACTGCGCGACCGGTTGAGTGCCTTCCACTGATCCAACGGCATGCTCAAGGGAAAGTCGATGTAAGGCTGCAGGCCCTCTTGATCGGCCACCATCACCCGTAGAAACTCGCTACGGATCTCGCCGGTCGCGGCCTCGATGGAATCGAGCCAGGGGAAGTCTGCGCGCTCGAAGAACTCGATGGCCGGCAGTTCGGGAAAATACATCCACGTGGGCTGCGAATGAAACACGGGCCGTTGACCCAGCAGAGTCTCGATGCACCGATCCACGCGACGCTGGCTTTGCCCGCCGTACCGGTCGCGCAGCTCGTGAAGCGGCTGCTCCAATGCGGCACTCAATCCCGCCTGATCCGACTTCACCAGCGACTTCGCATGCTCCAGCGCATCACGCACCGAGTCCGGCGCCTCCGCCCCCGGCGGGATGCAGGCGAGCGCGTTCGCGTAGACCCGGGCCGCATTGCGCGTGTCGCCCGTCTGCTCCAGATAAGCACCCTTCTGCAGCAGCGCGGACAAATGCCGCGGCTCGAGCTCCAACGCCTTTTCGATGGCATCCATCTCTTCGGCGCGCCGGCCGAGCGCTTTCAGACTGCTTGCCAGATTCGCCCAAAGTGACGGATGCGTGGGATCCGCCGCGGTTGCGCGCGAGAACAACGCGTGCGCTTGATCGGCGGCACCGCGGGTCATCATGCGCACGCCGAGTTCGTTCAAAATGGCCGGATGATGAGGGACCTGCCGGGCGATTTGCGCCAGCAGTTGATCGGATTGCACCATCCGACCCGCCGCCGCCTCGGCCTTGGAGGCCTGCAACACACGGAGGATCGCGGATTCATCCAGCGGCGCGGTGGCTGCGGTGTTCATATCGAGGTTTCCGGGGCGGTGAGGCCTGCGGATTATACCCCGTTGACACCCACAGCCAACGCGCCTTAGATGACGGCTCCCACGGCCACCGCGGAGCTTTCATGACGGCAGGAGCCCCCGACGCAGCGTTGTTTCGCGCATCGCTGCTGCTCGCTTCCGATCCCGCCGCCGCCGCCCGCGCCGCCGCCGCGGTGCTGCAGCGTTCACCCGACCACGCCGACGCCCAGCTCCTGATGGCGGCTGCGTGCCGCAAGCTTGGCGACCATGCCCGAGCCATTGCGGTGCTGGAAGAACTGACCCAGGCAACGACCGCTTCGGGCCTCATGCACCTGGAACTGGGCAGGGCGTACGCCGGCGGCGGCCGGACCGCCGATGCGCAGCGGGCGTTGCGCCGTGCAGTGGAACTCGATCCGGCGATGGCGGTGGCGTGGCGCGAGCTCGCCGCCCAATGTTTCGACGGCGGAAACGACGAGGCGGGCGACAGCGCATATGCCCGCTACACGGCCCTGACCCCCGATGCAGCCGATCATGCCGAGATCGCCGCTGCACTGGCCGACGACCGGCTGCGCACCGCCGAGCAGCTGTTGCAGCGTAGACTGAACGCGAATCCAAACGACGTCGACGCCCTACGCCTGTGCGCTGAAATAGCCGCCCGGCAGGACGACTTCCGCGAGGCGGAACGTTTGTTGCTCCGCTGCCTTCGGCTCGCGCCCGGCTACGCCGCCGCCCGCTTCGACCTGGCGCGCGTCTACCATTTGCAGCAACAGGGTACGGACGCACTGTCCCATCTGGAACGGCTGCTGGCCCTTCATCCTCGGGACGCCGCATATCTCAGCTTGAAAGCTCAAGCGCTGCGGTTGATCGGCCGCAGCGAGGAGGCAATCGCCCTGACGGAGCAACTCTGTAGCGCCGATCCGCTCAACGAGCAACACTGGATACTGCGCGGGCACCTGCTCCGCGAAATCGGGCGGCAGAGCGAGGCCGTCGCCATGTACCGGCGCGCGCTGGCAGTGCGGCCGACCTCGGGTGCTGCGTACTGGAACCTCGCCAATCTCAAGACCGTGCGCCTCACGCCCGAGGACCTGACAGCCATGCAGGAGCACGCGCATCGCAGGGTAGCGTCCGCCAGCGATCGCGTGCAGCTGGAATTCGCCCTCGGCAAAGCCCTGGAAGACGAAGGGCGGTTCGCCGAAGCGTTCGCGCATTATTCCGAGGGGAATGCGCTGCATCGCAGGACCTTCGATTACGATGCGGACGCGGTGACCGCCGACGTCGAACGCTCCATGCGCATGTACTCGGCCGAATTCTTCGGCGCGCGCGCCGGCTCGGGCAGCGTCCGGCAAGACCCGATATTCATCGTCGGCCTGCCGCGCTCCGGCTCGACCCTGCTCGAGCAAATCATGGGCAGTCATTCACAGGTGGAAATCACCCGCGAACTGCTCGATCTTCCCGCGATCACGCTCGACATCATGTCGACCGTGGATGTCGCGAGGCGCAGGACGTATCCCGAGCCCGTGGCAACCCTCTCGAGGCAGGCCTTCGACGATCTGGCCGCAAGATATCTGTCGCGGACGCAGAGCCACCGGGTCGGCGGCAAGAGCCGCTTCACCGACAAGATGCTCGCCAACTTCGCCCACGTGGGGCTCATCCATCTCTTGTTTCCGAATGCCGCCATCATCGACATTCGCCGGCATCCGCTCGCCAACGGCTTCTCCTGCTACAAACAGTACTTCGCGCAAGGCATGAAATACGCCTATGATCTGACCGAACTCGGGCGCTACTATCGCGATTACGCCGCCTTGATGGATCACATGGATGGCGTGCTGCCGGGGCGCGTATACCGCGTCCACTACGAACATCTCGTCGCCGATCCCGAAGGTGAGGTCCGCAGGCTGCTGGATCATTGCGGATTGCCGTTCGAAGAGCGCTGCCTGAAGTATTACGAGAATGCCCGCGTGGTGCAGACCATCAGCTCCGAACAGGTCCGCAAACCCATCTACTCGGACAGCGTGGAGCAATGGAGCCATTTCCGCGAAGGGTTGCAGCCGCTGACGACAGTGCTCGGCGACCTGGTCGCACGTTATCCCGCTTGAGCCTGCGAGCCGCCCGCGATCTGCTCACCGGCGTAAGTACGCGTCGGCGGCCCGGACCATCGCCGACTTCTCGCCCACCCGGAACCGCACCGTCTCCATGCCCCGGTCGACGCTCGAACCCATCTCCGCGGGAACGTGCGCGCGCACCCAGCTCTCGAGCTCCGCGGTGGGAATGCCGCTCCAATACGTCTCAGGAATGTTCTGGGCGAGCAGGAGCGGTCCTTCGAAGGCGAAGGGTTTGAGCAGCTGCTCGCTGTGCTCCTGGAAGACCCGCCACGACAATTGCTGGTGTTCTCCGGCCAGGCGCAGGATGAGGCGCAACCGCAGCGCATCGGCCTGCGCGGGGATTTCGCCCGACAGGGCGATGTCGGCCGCCTGTCGCGCGAGCGCGGGATCGCGCACGGCCATGAGAGCCAGGTAATAACGGCGTAATTCGGTCTCGTCCTTCGCCGTCCGTGCGAGGGCGTGCAAGCTGTCGAAGGCGGCGGCGTCCGCGTGCTGTGCGACGACGGACAGGATCGCGTCCTGATCGTCGGCCCGGATGGCGGTGCGATCCTGGACAAAGGCCGCATACCGTCTGCGCGCCTCGGCCAGCACGTCGGCATCGTCCAGGCGGCCCAATGAACGGATCAACGTCTGCCGCAGAATGTTGACGTCGGGGGTCTCGCCGGTCCGCGCCGACCATCCCAGCTGGGAAAACGCCGGATTCATCAAAGATCGGCCGAAGGCGGCAAACGCCTCGTGCCCGTCGCCGCCGCGCTCGTCGAACTCGATCATGCCCACCGCGCCCGCAATCTGCGTCCAGGCCCGCGTGTCGAGATCGGGCGCCATGGCGGCCGCGAGCGCCAGGTAGGTCGGCAGCGGGTCGATGCCCGCCTCGACCAGGGCCCACTGGTCGTCCAGCAGCACGATCCGATCCGCATCCGGCAGCGTGTGGAAATGTTTGGTGTTGCCGGTCAACGTCGCCGCATCGTAATGGGTCCGGAAGAATCCGAGCGCCCCGGCATTGACGGTGAGCGGATCGGCGCAACCGCCGGCGGCCGCCGCCTGCCCCTCCTTGGTCAACAGCAGGGACTTCGGCATCTCGCCGTCGGCCCCGCGTATCTGCAAAGGAATGTTCCAATCGGAAGGCTGTGCTTGGGCGCCCGCCAGCAGGAACCGGTGCTGTGCGAAACGCAGCGTCCGGCGCCCCGCCGCGTCGCACGTCGCCGCGACGTCGACCACCGGAAAGCCTGCCTTTTCCGTCCATCCCGCTGCGATCCCGCCCACGTCGGTGCCGCTCGCGGCGCCGAGAGCGTTCCACAAATCGACGGTGGTGGCATTCGAAAAAGCGAAGGTGTCCATGTAACGGCGGATGCCGGCGCGAAAGACCTCGGGGCCGAGGTAGGCCTCGAACATGCGCAGGATGGCCTCACCCTTGTCGTAGGTGATCTGCGAGTCGAAGGCCGTCATGGCCTCGAGCTCGTCGGTGACGTGCTGCTGGATGGCGTGCGACGTGGCGCGCGCGTCCGCGCTCATGGCCGATTCCTTCGCCGCGTCCTCGCCCTCCCACCATTTCCAGTCGGGATTGCGCAACGCGGTCTCCTTCGCAGCCATCCACGAAGCGAAGCTTTCGTTCAGCCAGATGTCGTCCCACCAGGCCATGGTCACCAGGTCGCCGTTCCATTGGTGCGCGATCTCGTGCGCCTGCGTGCTGAAGGCGTCCTGCCGGTTCTTGGTGCTGCTGGAGGCGGTGAGCAACAGCAGCTGATCGTTGTACGTGATCGCGCCCCAGTTCTCCATGGCGCCCTGGAAACCGCCGGGCACGGCGATCGAATCGAGCTTGGGCAGCGGGTAAGGATGGCCGAAATATTCATTGTAGTCCGACAGGATCTGCCGCGTGTTGGCGAGTGCAGCACCACCGTTGGCCTGCAACCCGCTCACCGCCCAGACGCCGAGCTTCGTACCGCCGTCGCTCGATGAGATCGCGGCCAGGTGGCCGGCCGTGAATTCGATCAGGTACGAGGGCATTTTGGGCGATTCGTCGAATGTCACCGTGGCCGAGCGGCCGTGGACCACGCGTTTCGCCTGGGGCATGTTGGCCACGGTCGCCCACCCGGCCGGCACCGTCGCCGTGAGCCGGAACGTCGCGCGAAATGCCGGTTCGTCCCAGCAGGGAAACATGCGCCGCGCATCGGTCGATTCCATCTGCGTGGTCAGGAGGACGTCGGTTTTCCCGGACGGCCCGGCGTACGGCTGCACGAACAGACCCACCGGCTTGCTCTCGAGCTTGCCCGTGTAATCGAAGCTCAGCGTATGGGCCCCCACGCCGGCGGGCGCCGCCAGACTCACCCGTGTCAGCTGCGCCTGATCGTCCGACGCCACGCGCTCGACGGGCTTGCCGTCCAACCGTACGTTGCGCAATTTCTCGTTCAGCGAATTGAATTCGATGGTGGCGGTGGCGGAAAGCATCTGCAGCGCGATGCTTTCGTGCCCCGTCAAGGTCATGGCCTTGACGTCCGGCACGATCGCGATGGTGTAGCTCGTGGGAACCACGTTCTTGGGCAGGCGGCCCGGCGCGTCCTGCACCGAGAAGGGCGCCGCCAACACTGGTGCTCCGGCCACCGTGGCGAGCAGGATCAGCTTCGATGAACGGGTTGTCGATGAACGGATTGGATTGCGCATGCACGAATCTAGCACGCGCCAAAGATCCTCGCCCACCGCACTCGGGACGGCGGCCGCTACCGGCAGGGCGCCAGCCGCGCGGTGCGCGCACTGATCATGGTTTCTGCATCATCCGGCCGGCGATCGCCCGGACGAAATTCGATCTCGGCATGGAAGTTGGCATGCGACCCGTCGCGCAGGTCCGACAACCCCACGTAGCGCACCAAGGTGCGGTCCGCCGCGCCGTAGTACACGTCGATGCTCGGCGCCACCCAGCCCACCACCCCGGACAGCTTCAATCGAAAGATCTCCACCGGCACGCCGTCGGCCGAACCGCTGCCCACGTGCTGCACGTTGAAGCCCATGTCATCCAGCCGGCTCGGGACGAGGAACCTCATGCCCAGCGTCCGCCCGTCCATCAACGGCTGCCAGTTCGCGCGCACGAATGCATCGAAGCCGGAGTCCGCCACCAGCCCCGGCGACTGCGGGATCGGCCTTCGCTTCTCGGCGGCGGCACCGTCCCGGAAGAACACTTCCCGGCCACCGCCCCCGGTGCGCACCCCTTCCCGCATGCCGTTCGAGGCATCCTCGAGCACGAAATCGGGCGACAATAAATCGCCGTACGAGACTGTTTTACGGGCGAAGGCGGAGCCGTCGCGACAGGTGTAGAGCACCACGCGGCCGGCCATTCTTCCGTCGCGGTACTGCAGCACGTGGCGCTCGCTGTAGAGGAACTGGCCCGAGCGCTGCGCCAGGGCGGTGCCGCTGTAGCTCACGTAACTGTCCCCGCGGGCGGCGGCGAGCGCCGCACCCGCGGTTGCGGAGGC
>CAZZWZ010000117.1:8305-10054 GCA_964657955.1 uncultured Steroidobacteraceae bacterium | reverse complement strand
GGCGCGGCTTCGGGCGCGGCCCCGGATCACATCTGACGGAACAGATGCAGGTAGCTGCGGCTCACGGGCAGGACGGCGTCGCGGGCCTTCAAATGAATGTCGGCCGTTTCATTCGGACCGCGCACGATCCGGGCGATGGAATTCATGTTCACGACGACGGAACGATGCACCTTGACGAACTGTGCGGGATCGAGCTGCGGCAACAAATCCTTGAGCGGCGTGCGGATGACGGCCTCACGCGGCTGCTGCGCCTCGTCGCGCCATGCCACCGAGGTGTACTTTTCTTCGGCACGAAGGAAGTCGATGTGCGATACGGGAATCAGGCTCACGCTTTGACCCACCGAGGCGCGAATCCATCGTAACGGCACGGCGGCCGACCGACCTTCGAGTTTGGCGGCAAGTTGTTGCAGCAGCGCGTCGGTGTCGAGCGCGGGCCGTGCGTGCGCGATCCGGTCGCGCAACCGCGACACCGTGTCGGCGAGGCGCTCCGCGTCCACCGGCTTGACCAGATAGTCGAGGACGCCGTGGGCGAAGGCCTGGACGGCATATTGTTCGTAGGCGGTGACCAGCACCAGGTGCGCGCGGCGGCCGATGTGGCGGGCCGCCTCGATACCGCTCATGCCCGGCATGTGAATGTCGAGAAAGCACACGTCGGGTCTCTGCACTTCGAAGCGCTCCACCGCCTCGCGGCCATTGCGCGCGCGGGCGATCACTGCAAGCTCCGGCCATACCTGCGCGAGCAGCCGCTCCAATGCATCCCGCAGCAGCGGTTCATCTTCTGCGATCAACGCCGTCGGCGAGGCGCGCGTCATGCTGCGGCACGGCTTGCGGGAAACGACAGCTCCGCACGAACTCCGTGCGGCATGATGTCGCTCAACCGAAGGTCCGTGTCGTCGCCGAACGCCAAGCGCAACCGCTCGCGCAGCGCCGCGATGCCGGTGCCCGTGCCGCTGCCGGAACGCGTGCCGGTGCCGAAATCTTGCCGCTGTGCGCGCAGTCCCACCCCCGTGTCATCCACCCGCACGTTGCATCGGTTCGCTTGCAACCACACTTCGATTCCGATCTCGCCGCCCGTTTCGCTGGGATCGACGCCGTGGCGCACGGCGTTCTCCACCAGCGTCAAGATGGTCAACGGAGGACACTGCAACGGGACGGCGGCTTCGTCCACCCGGAATTCGTAGCGCAACCGGTCGGGCATGCGCATGTGCATCACCTCGAGGTACGCCTTGACCAGATCCACCTCCTGGCCCAGGGTGGTGGACGATTCGCGCAGGCGTGGCACCGCCGCGCGCAGGTAGTCGATCAAGCTTTTCAGCACCGCGGCGGCCTGCGGCGCGCCCGCCTCCACCAGCGCCTGCACATTGGCCAGGGTGTTGAACAGGAAATGCGGCTCCACTTGCGCCTGCAGCAGGCGGAACCTTGCATCCCGAGCCTGCCGTTCCAGCGCGCTGCGTTCGAGCGCGAACGTGCTCGCCTGACGCAGCGCGAAGTCGTCGCGCTGCCTCACCAGCGCGCCCACCGCAATCCAGGGCGCAAATAAAATCGTCGTGAAGACCAGCGTGACGTAACCGGCGAGCCGCATTTTGTCATTGTCGAGGTTCGGATGTCCGTCCGTCGTGAGCCAGTAGGCCAGGAATGCGGCGGGCGGCGCGACGACGACGATGGCGATCAATTGCAGCACCCAGCGTGCCAGCCAGCGCGGCAATCGCGCCGGGCGCACGATCCAGACATGTGCGGGACCGGCGGACG
>CAZZWZ010000117.1:0-8295 GCA_964657955.1 uncultured Steroidobacteraceae bacterium | reverse complement strand
AATCGCGCCGGGCGCCGCTCGGCCCAGCCGAAGGCCAGCAGTACCGCGAGGCCCACCACCACGGTCCGCCCGACCACGACCACCGTGGGCGTCAACGATGCGATGCTGTTCAACAGCCCGACGACGGTGGCGGCGATCAGGGTCACGCGCACGCGGGGCCAACCGAGCAGGGGAGCTGTTTCGCGGGTGGTTGGCGCAGCGACGGGCGGCATGCGCGCACTATAGATCAACCTCTGCCGCGCCGATCACCGTGCGGGCGGCAAAAGCGTGGCGCAACGCACGTCTCCCCGCGGCTCATCCTCGTCCCGCGTCACTCATGCCCGCCGGAGCGTGGCCCGTCGCATGGTGCTGGCGAAGCCGCCGCAACGAGCGCAATAGTCTGGCCCGGCGCATGACAACCCGTACGCAGCGAGGGCACCGTGAAACGACGTCACAAGATATTGAGCCTGTCCCTCGGCGCGACGCTGCTCGTGCTGGGATCGGTGTTTCTGACGTTGAGCCACGATGCGCCCTGCCAGCCCGGTCCCGCGCTGGCGGCCGGCACGACGATGCAGGCCATGGTTTACCGCTGCTACGGGCCGCCCGAGGTCGTGAAGCTTGAGGCCGTCCCCAAGCCCACCGCGGCGCCCGACAGGCTGGTGATCAAGGTGCATGCCGCCTCGGTCAATCCCCTGGACTGGCATTATCTTCGCGGCAAGCCGTACTGGATGCGCGCGCTGGGCGTGGGCTGGTGGGCGCCCGAGGACATTCGACTGGGCGTCGATTTTGCGGGCCAGGTCGAAGCCGTGGGCTCACGCGTCACGCGCTTCAAGCCCGGCGATGCCGTTTTCGGCGGCGCCGACGGGGCCTTCGCGGAATACGTCACGGCGCGCGAGGGCGGTTCGCTGACGATGAAGCCGGACGCCGTGAGCTACACCCAGGCGGCGGCCGTGCCCATCGCTGCCGTCACCGCATTGCAGGCGCTGCGCGACAAGGGCAATCTCCAGCCCGGACAGCAGGTGCTCATCAACGGTGCGTCGGGCGGCGTAGGAACGTTCGCCGTGCAAATCGCCAGGGCGATGGGCGGCGAGGTGACCGCGGTCTGCAGCACCAGAAATCTGCCTCTGGTCCGTTCCATCGGCGCGAATCACGTGATCGATTACACCCGCGAGGACTTCACCCGCGGCGCGGCGCGCTATGACCTGATCATCGACACCGTGGCCACGCATTCGCTGGGAGACTATCGGCGCGTGCTCACACCGCACGGCGCACTGGTCATGGTCGGCGGCCAGGACAACGGGCCCTGGATGATGGACACCCTGCTGCGCTCCGCGCAGGCGCTGGTGATGTCGCCCTTCATCGATCAACGCTTTCTGTTCCTGCTCGCCGATCTGAATCAGGCCGATCTGACCTACCTCGGCGGCTTGATGCAGGCTGGAAAGATCACCTCCGTCATCGATCGTGCCTATGCCCTCAAGGAGGTCCCGGCCGCCTTGCGCTACGTGGAGCAAGGGCATGCCCGCGGCAAAGTCGTCATCGGGATCGAGTGATGCACATGATTCCGCGATGCGCATGATGGCACCGACCACGATTCCATCGCTCATGATTGCGCCGCACCGACGGAAGGCCACGCGACTGGCGTTCGCCTGCAATTTCATGCTGCTCGCAAGCTACTACATCCTGCGTCCCGTGCGCGATACGGTGGCAACCATCGTCGGCGTCGGGCAACTGCAGAATTTATTTGCCGCCACGTTCTTCGGCACCCTCGCGGCCTCCGCCCTGTACGGAGTCCTTGCGTCCCGCGTTCCGTTGAAGCAGCTGATTCCCGGCGTGTTCTGGAGTTGGACGGGCACGGTCGTGCTGTTCGCCGTGCTGTTTCGCCTGGCACCGCAGGGTGCCTGGTTGGGCGCCGCGTACTACGTGTGGTTCAGCGTCGTCAATCTGTTCATGATCTCGGTCTTCTGGAGCTTGATGGTGGACATTTTCTCGGCCGTGCAGGCGACCCGCGTGTTTGCTTTCATCGCCGCCGGCGGAGCGCTGGGCGCCATCGTAGGACCCCTGCTCACCCGGCTCCTGGCGGGAAGACTGGGACCCGCCGGGCTGTTGCTTCTGGCGGCGGCCGGCTTCGCCGCGGTGATCGGGCTGCTGCATGCGCTGATGCGCGAAAAATCCCGGCTGCTCGAGCAAGGCGACGCCGTGCAGCCGTCCACGCTCGACCGTCCCCTGCGCGGCAGCGCGTTCAGCGGCTTCGGCCGCCTGCTGCGTTCGGGGTATTCGTTCAGTCAGGCGGCATTCATGTTGTTGATGACCTGGGTCAACACCATCGCATATTTCCTGCAAACCGACGCGGTGGCCCGCACGTACGCGGACTTCGCGAGCCGGGTGCAGGCCATCGCCGACATCGACCTGGCCGTCAACGTCGGCAGTGCCGCGTTGCTGCTGTTCGGCGTCGGACGCTTCGTCAGGCGGTTCGGTGTGACCGCTGCGCTGGTGCTCAATCCGCTGGTGGTGGCGGCCGCGTTCCTGGCCACGGCACTGTCACCCTCGCTGGCGATGATCCAGGGACTACAGGTGATCAGGCGCATCGGACAGTACGCCGTCGCCCGTCCCTGCCGGGAGATTTGTTTCACCGTCGTGAACCAGGCCGATCGCTACCAATCCAAGAACGTGATCGACACCGTCGTGTACCGCTTCGGCGACCTGACCTCGGCGTGGCTGCAAACGGGACTGCGCTCCTCGGGCTTCGGGTTCGACGCCACCATCGCGCTCGGCGTCGCCGCATCGCTGGCGTGGAGCGGCGTCGCCACGGCGCTCGGTCACCGCTTCGATGCACGCGCGGCACGCAACCGGCCCGCCGGCATGGCCTTCACCAATGATAGGTGCCGGTGATGCCCAGCGTCCGCGGCCGCACGCCGCGCGCGAAGTACTGCGGGTCTGACGGCTCGGCGATGTCTCGCGACAAATAATTCTGTGTGTGGGTATCGGTGACGTTGTTCGCGAACACGGACAGGTCCAGGCCGCTCCACCGGAACCCGGCACGCACGTTCAAGTTCTTGTTGACGGGCAGTCCCGGGATGGTCACGTCGTTCAGCCCGTTGTTCGGATCCTGAGTCGGCAGCAACGCGGTCTGCGCCTTCAGGTACTGGAAGTCGGCGCGTACATACGGGGACCGGTCCTTCCAGAACGGCATGACGTATTCCGCGGACGTGAGGAACGTCCACGGCGCGCCGGGCAGCCGGTCGCCTTCGCGCACGATGGTGGCAAACCCGGTGGCGGGATCGGCACCGCAGTTCGTGCCGTTGAACTTCAACGTGCCCGCACAGGAGGCCTTGGAATACTTGGCATCCGTGTAGGCGGCGGTGAAGCTCAGGGTGAGTGCGTCCAGGGGCCGGAATTGCGCGTCGATGTCCCCGCCGCGGCTGACCACATGGCCGAGATTGGCGACGAACTGTTCGCCGCAGGTGGGCAGGTACACGTTCTGCTGAATGTTCTTCCAATCGATCCAGAACAGGCTGGAATTGATCTGCAGCCGCCGCTCCAGCAACGTGTTCTTCGCGCCCAGTTCGTAGCTCCACAGACTGTCCGAGGAGTACTGCCCCGGGACGTGGTGCAGGCCGTCGGCGCCCGCCGGAATGCCGATGCTCGCCAGATCGTTGCCGCAGATGGTGCCCGTTCCCACGTTGATGCCGCCCACGCGGTACCCCTTGGCTGCGCTCACATAGTAGAGATCGTCGCGATCGGGCTGCCAGGTGACGACCCCCTTGGGGGTCACGGGCTTTTCCGACCCCGATCCGGAGAATGTCTGCGGAGGCCCGCCGGTGAACGCGCCGCCGTTGGTCGTCACGCCCGCGAAATCCACGCGCGCCACGCGGGCGCCCAGCGTGACCTTCAACGTGTCCACGATCGTGACGGCGGCCTCGCCGAACAACGCCACCTGCTTGTCGACCACGCGGTCGGTGCTTCCCTGGTACAACAGCCCGTTGGGGCACGGGTAACCGAGGTAGCCGGTACACAGCGGCAAGCCACCGTTCTGCGCCGCGAATTCCCCGTCGATGGTGGGGTCGGAGATGGTCTCGCCCACGTTCTCGTTCAGGTGCGAATAGAACACCCCGCCGTTCCAGGTGATGCGCGCGCTCTCGTCCTTCGAGGCGATGCGAAACTCCTGGTAGATGTTGTTCTGCTTGTCTTCGAAGGGCGCGGTGCCGGCGTCGGCCGGCGACGAGGGATAGGTGTCGTTCAGGAACGAGATGCGCAGATACTGGGTGTAATCCGACACCGAGTGCTGGTCGCGGTGGTAGAACGAGGTGTTCGACGTCAGCTGTCCGAACCCCAGGTCCCAGTCCACCTTGACGGCGGCCAGCCAGAACGGATCGGTGCTCGGATTCGCCAGCCGGTTGCCGTTGCGATAGACGTCCGACTTCGGGTCCGAGAGATTGGGCCAATAAACGCCGGTGTCGTTGACCTGCAGCTTTTGATAGTACAGCGAGGGGCTGATGGACAGGCGATCGTTCACCGCCCACTTGAGCTCGCCCCGCACCGACCGCGTCTCCTGCCAGTTGGAATTCGTCCGCACGGTGCGGGTATAGGCCGGCGCCGCGGAGAAGCTGCCGTCGGCGTTCTGCACCGGCGCGTCGTAGGCCACACGATCGACGTAGCCGCCGTCCCGGCGGTAGGAGACGCTGACGCGAAATCCGAGCACCTCGTCGACCAAGGGACCGCCCGCGGCCACGCTTTCCTCGTAGCTCGGCGCCCCCTTGCGCGTGAAGCCCACCTCGGATCGAACGTTGCCGGAATCCTTGGTGAGACTCGGCGACGGGGTGATGAAGCGGACCACGCCGCCCTCGGCGCCCGCGCCGAACAGCGTGCCCTGGGGTCCGCGCAGGACTTCGACCCGATCGAGGTCGAACAACTGCGGAAAGGCATTGACCGAGCCGAAGCCGATGTGCCGGCTTTGAATCGGCGTGTCGTTGATGTAGATCCCGGTGGTCGACGCGCCGGCGCTCGAATCGATGCCGCGGATGTTGATGTCCGACCCTTCGTCGTTGTAGTTGTTGGAGGTGCCGTTGCGTTGAAACGTGATGCCCGGCGTCAGGCGCGTCACGTCGTCGATGCTGCGCAGGCCCTGTTGATCCATGGTTTCCTGGCTCAAGGCGGTGACGCTGATGGGCACGTCCTCGAGCCGCTCCTGCCGGCGCGTGGCGGTCACCACGATCTCCTGGATGCCGCTCGCGGCAGGCTCGCCCGCGGTGCGTTCGCCCGCGGCCCCGTCGGCCGCGCCGTCCGCCGCGGCCCGGACCGGTTGGCCGGCGAGCGCCGACAGCAACACGAGCGCCGACAAAGTCACGCAGTTTCGAAACGTCGCTCCACACCCAGGCATCCCGGTTTCTCCCCATCGAGCCGCCGTTTCCCCCACCTCGCGTCTGTACGGCCCGGGCTCGATGCGCCCTGATTCGCCTGATATTTTTATCGTGCCCGGAGCTTATTACACCTTCGAGCAGTCGTTCAAGTCGACGGGATCACGGCGGCGTCCCGAAGACGATTTTCCCGCCGAACATGGTCCAGAGCACAGCGGCGCTCTTCAACTCCTCCGCCGGGACGGTGAGCACGTCGCGGTCGACGAGCACGAGGTCGGCCAATTTGCCGGGGGCCAGGGTGCCGATCTGGTCGAGCTGATCCAGGACCTGCGCGGCGTTGCGCGTGTAGGCGAACAGCATGGCCTCGCGCGGCATGCGTTGCGCGGCGTTCAACACGCCCTGCGGGCCGCTGCGCGTTTCCGCCTGGTACAGGGCGTCGAAAGGATTGGCCGTGCTCACCGGCCAGTCGCTGGCGCCGGCGATGACGGCGCCGGCGTCCAGCAAGGAGCGCGCCGGATACATGGTGGCGTAGATCTGCGGATCGATGTACGGCTTCACCTGCTCGTTGGTGCTGGGGTCGGCGACGGCCCACAAGAGCTGCAACGCCGCGATGACGCGCAGCTGCGCGAAGCGGGGGACGTCCTCCGGATCGACGAACTGCGCATGCGTCAGGGTGAAGGGACGCTCGGCCGCCGGGTTCGCCCGGCGTGCCGCGGCGAACGCATCGAGGCTCTGCTTGACCGCGAGATCGCCGATGGCGTGCACGTGCACCATCAGGCCGCGTCGGTCGGCTTCCGTGACCAGCGCGTTCAGCCCCTCGGGCGTGAACAGCGGCGGGGTGGATTTCCCGCTGTTGACGTAGGGCTTGGTCAGCGCGGCGGTTTGCGAGGGGATTTCGACGACGCCGTCGGCGAAGATCTTGAGCCCCGGCATGCGCAGATTGGGGATGTCCTTGAACTGTGCCTGCAGGGCCTGGACCACGTCGATCTGCGGCGAGCCGAGTGACGGTTTGATGACCGGATAGGCCGCGACGTGCGCGGTCAGCTCACCGCGCCGGCCCAGCTCCCCATAGACGGGCAGAACGCCGGGGCTCCGGGCGCTGGCCGGGATCGACCCGCCCACCACGCCGGCGGCCGCGGCATCGAGCCAGCCCGTGATGCCCAGGGCATTCATGTACTTCACCGCCGCGCGGCCGGCCGTCAGCATGGTCTGCGACGACAGGGGCGGCAGGGCGAGGTTGAGCTTGCTCTTGCCGGCGTCGACCACAAACCCCGTGGGCTCGAAACCGTTCTCGAACCCGTAATAATGCCGCTCCTCCGGCGGCAGGCTCCGCAGGTACTTGGCAGTGATGCCGGCACGACGCCGCGCCGGCCGATTGGCCCAGGCCGTATGCCCGTCGGAGCCGTACAGGACCACGGGCGCGTGCGCGAATTCCCCGGCGCTCAGCACGGCGTCCATCTCGGCCGCATGCGGCCAGAAGCCAAGGTCCAGGTCGTAGACCACCAGCACGTCGCCAACCCGGCTGGATTTAGCGCGCAGCTGCCCCGCGACGAATTGCGCCAGATCCGGGATGGAATCGCGCGGATCGGGGTAGTGCGCCTGAATCAGGGTGAGCCCGCCGTCGATGGGATGCGCATGCGCATCGACCATGCCGGGCATCAGGAATTTGCCCTTCAGATCGATCTGCCGGGCCGTCGGTCCGGCTGCTGCCATGACTGCCGAGCGTTCTCCCACCGCGACGATCTTCCCGCCACGAATCGCCACCGCCTCGGCGAAGGGTGCCGCCGGTTCGGCCGTGAACACGTGGGCATCGAAGAATACGATGCTCTCCTCTGCGAAGGACGCTTGTGCCCGGGCCGAATGCCACACGAGGGCCGCGAGGACGGCGGCACACACGGTGCGCCGAGCCGGAAAAGGGCCTGAACCGATTCGAATCGACTGCATCTTGCAACTCTCACCGAGGGATGAAAGTCGGCAGCCTAACGCGGATCGATGCCGCGGCGGAAGCGCCTGCTAACTCCTGGACTTTTGCTGGAGCCGCAGCAGCCGCTCCACCGCCACGAGATCCGCGGGCTTGGTGAAATGTTCGTCGAAGCCCGCTTCCGCGGTCCGCCGGCGGTCCTCGTCGCCGCCCCAGCCGGTCAGCGCGACCAGCGTCACGCGCTCCATGCCGGGCTGGCTGCGCAAGCAGCGCGCCAGTTCATAGCCGTTCATGACGGGCATGCCGATGTCGAGGAAGGCGATGTCGGGGAGGAACTCCGCGGCGATCTTCAGCGCCTCGGCTCCGGAATGCGCCACCCGGGTTTCGTGGTTGCTCATGCTCAGCAACATGCCGAGGGTGTCGGCCGCGTCCGCGTTGTCGTCGACGATCAGAATCCGCAGCGCCGCCGGGGCGTCCGGCTCCTCCGTCTCCGCCGCGGCCGCAGCGCGCTCCCGTGCCAGCGGCAACGACACCGTGAACGTGCTGCCGTGTCCGATTCCCGCACTCTGCACACCGACCGTGCCGCCGTGCAATTCGACCAGACGGCGCACCAGATTCAAGCCGATGCCGAGCCCGCCGCGAACCGAATTCACGTCACGCCCCACCTGCGTGAACATCTCGAAGATCGCGCCCAGCGAATCCGGCGAGATGCCGATGCCGTTGTCGCCGATGCGGATCTCGATGCGGTCGACGACGATGCGGTCCGCGCCCGACGACAGTTCGAAAGCGCCGGCCCCGGCATGGGCCTCCAGCGAAAAGACGCCTTGCGGCGTCTGCCCGCAATCCAGCAGCAGCAAGGTGCGCCCCGCCGTCAGCCGCTGGTAGGCGCAGTAGCGGGCATGATGGAAAGGCTGGCCGCGAATTTCGTCCCGCGCCAACAGGCCCGCGATCATGCGCGCATCGCCCTCGCCGCCGCCATTGAACAGGGCCAGCGCGCCGTCACCATGGCGGAAGAACCGCAACATCGGCGCCATGCGGTCA
>CAZZWZ010000116.1:0-10057 GCA_964657955.1 uncultured Steroidobacteraceae bacterium | reverse complement strand
CACTCGGTGTAGTCGCTGGCGCAGGCGTTGAACGCGGCGCACGTCATGCGCGGAGTGCTCGATGCCACCGGCGTCGAGTCGGCGGCACATGCGTTGAGGTATCGGAACAGCCGCGACGTCGTGGCGAAATCCGGCGCCGGATACTGCGCGTCCCCCCCGACGGCGTGAGCGAAGCGCACCGCGGGCCGCTTGTGCGACGGGCAGGGCAGCCCCTCGTAGGTCAGGTAATTCGCCGTATCCTTGAACTCATCGTCGGTGGAGTTCGCCGCCACGGCACGAACCACGTCCCCCCGATGGCAGGCCAGGGCCACCGCGAAATCGCCGCCCCACGAAAAGCCCGCGACGAAGATGCGCGACTCGTCCACGCAGAAGGCAGCGCCGACGTCGCGCACCAGGTTGTCGAAGAACGGCAGATCGTGACCGCCCTCCGTGTCGTCCCATCCCACGCCTTGATCCTGGAAATGGATGGCATTGGGAAAAATAAATATTCCGTTCGACCCGGCCCCCGGCGCGTTCTGTAGTCCCCAGGCCTGACTGTCGCGCGCACTGCCACCCGCGCCATGGAACACGAACACCAGGGGGTACGGCCGCGAGGAATCGTAGTCGGCCGGCACCTGGATGAGATAGGTGCGTGGCCGGAGGCCCGCGATGGTGGTTCTGACCGTCGCGCCCTGCAGCGGCGCCGCCCAGCGTCCGCAGCCCGCGGACGGCACGCGGTCGGGCGATGCGGCCCGGCTCACGCCCAGCCCCACGCCCAGGCAAAGAACCAGACCGACGCAGACGACGTGGCCCAGCCGGGCCGCCCAGCCGATGCGCGATGCGTTCACCGCTCTTCGCACGATGCCGCGCGCGCGGCGGACGCCTTGCGCGCGCGGGTCAAAATTGCGCATGGAAGCGTACCGCGTACACGGACACCGGGCCCCGATCACGGTTGTAGGCCGGATTCGCGAGATGCTGATAGTCCAGCGTCAGTTGCGCGTGCGCGAAGACCGCGAGGTCGTAATAGGTCTCGAGGATCTTTTCCGATCCCGGATGCGGCAGGCGGCCGTCGCCCACGAGGATGCCGAGCCCGCCTGCGTTCAAGTAGCGCTGCCGTTCCGCCGATATGCCGTTGACCATGCCGGCGAGCCCCACCGTGTCGTGGGGACGGCGCCAAGAGCCGCCCTTGAGCGACAATCCCGCCTCGAGCGTGCGGTCGATATCCGTGAATTCGTAGGCTTCCACGTTGCCGGCATCCTTGCCCCAGCGCGCGAAGAATCCCAGGTCATCGACGATCTGCTGTTCCAGGCCGAGGTTCACGCCGAGGCGGCTGCGATACTGCCGCACCGGCGCGACATCCACCGGCGTGCCGTTGCGTTCGGCGAATTGCACCGCCGAATCCAGCAAGCCCATCCGACCGCGGGAATCGAATCCCGTCACCATCAGTTTTCCGGGCCGTCCACCCACCAAGTAGCGCCGCTCGACTTCCATCACGATTTGAAATTCGTGGAATCCCGGCTCGAGGTGCGCGCTGTTGGGCACGTTCGACAGGTCGAACACGCCGAGCCGCGTGGTCCACGCGCCCTGATACCACTCGGCGGCCGCGCCCGCCGTGTAACCCCAGGCGTCCGCCGCATAGTCGAACGTGCCCGCATCCACGGCCGCCCAATTCAAGAAATCCCCGCGTGGATCGTGCGCGTACTGGTTCACGTCGAAGATGTCGCCCACCCCGAACTTGCCCACCGTGAACACCCAACGGTCGACGCTCCGATCACCGCCCAGCTGATTCGCCTCCGCTTCGACGGTTTCACGCTCGCCGGCAAGATCGAGCGTGTCGCGTACGAACAAGCGCGGCAGCCGCAGATACGGCTGATTCTTTCCCACCTTGTACGCCTCGGCACTCGGAAATCCCGCGGCGCCCAGCGTATCGTCGAGCCCGAAGCCCTGATCGACCTCGGGGTTGATCCAGAGCTCCGCCCCCCGCCACAGGCGCGCGCCGAGATACAGGGTCAGATCGGTGGTCTCCTTGCCGCTGCTCGGCGAGAGGCTGTTGGGACCCCGATAGGGCGCCCTGAAACCCGACGTGTCCTGCTCCACGTACGTGAACTGTCCGTGAACCGCGAAGGCTTCGCTCGAACTCGCCGGTGCGGCCGCGGCCGGCTTGCTGGGATCGGCGTCGACGGCATCGCCCGCGACCACGGCCATCGCGGCCGGCGACAAGGACAAAAAGCAGAGGATGAGTTGCCACCGCGCCGCCCGGCCCGCCGCGTGCGGGCCCGCTCGCCCGGCAGAAAAGAACGCCATCGAAATCTCCTCGAACGCGTGAACCCAGGCCCGCAGCGAGAGTGGCTGCGGATCGGCGCCCCGGTCGTCGCCCTAGGTCGGGGGTCGCCGGGGCGTGTAAAATCGCCGGCCGGATTTCAGCAGATCATCCTTAACAACAGGTTACACGACCGGGAACGGTGCGGTTGCCGGGTTGCCGGGCGCCGGAAATATACCCTACCCCCGTATAGCAAATCAACAGGAACACCTGAGTCATGGGTCACGTCGAGAGAGAGAAGATCAAGCTGCTCAACCGGCTCAAGCGGCTGCGCGGCCAGCTCGAGGCGATCGAACGCGCGGTGGAGTCCGGCGGCGAATGCGTGGGGGTGCTGCAGCAGGCCACCGCGTGTCGCGGAGCGCTGGACGGGTTCATCGCCGAGGTGATCGAGGACCACATTCGCGAACACCTCGTCGACCAGCGCGCCGCGCGAGATTCCCCGCAGTCGATCGCGGCCGAGGACCTGATCGACATCGTCCACCAATACCTGAAGAAATGATGCGCCGGAACCGCCGTGACGGCGCGTGTCGCCCGACGGGCGCGCGAATCGCGCGGGTCACCCGAACTGGTAGTTGAGCGCGATGCCCACGAACACGGACATGCCGAAGTAATTGTTGTTGAGGAACGCCCGCATGCAGGCCTCGCGCGCGCGCGCGCGGATCAGCCACAGCTGGCGCACGAAGAACAGCGCGCCCGCCGCCAGGCCCGCGTAGTACCAGTCGCTCATGCGCATCATGCCGCCGACCAGGTACAACGCCAGCAAGGTCAGGGCTTGGAGCACCGCGATGATGTGACGGTCCGAATCGCCGAACAGGATGGCGGTGGACCGGACGCCGATCTTCAGGTCATCGTCGCGATCCACCATCGCGTAGAGGGTGTCGTAGACGGTGACCCACAGCATGTTGGCCAGCAGCAGCAGCCATCCCACCCGCGGCACCCGTTCGAGCTGCGCCGCGAAGGCCATGGGGATGCCCCATCCGAACGAAATGCCGAGATAGAGCTGGGGCACGGACAGGAATCTTTTGATGAACGGATACGTGACGGCGAGGGCCGCGCCCACGACGGCGAGCAGCAACGTGATCTTGTTCAATTGGAGGATCAGCGCCAGGGCGGTGAGCGACAGCGCCGCGAACAGCAACAGCGCCTCCACCGGCCTGATGCGGCCGGCGGCCAGCGGCCGGTTCTTGGTGCGGTCCACGTGAGGATCGAAACTGCGGTCGGCGTAATCGTTCACGGCGCATCCCGCGGAACGCATGAGCACCGTCCCGGCCACGAAGATCAGGAACAGATGCGGATCGGGCCGGCCGTGGCTCGCGATCCACAGGGCCCAGAGCGTGGGCCAGAGCAGCAGCCAGATGCCGATGGGGCGGTCCAGCCGCAGCAGCTGCGCGTAATCGTCGAGCGTGCCCAGCAGCCGAGGAAGTTCGTTCGTGGTCCAAGGGTGAAAACGAACGCGATAGGCGAACCAACGCCAGCGTGCGGCCATGCGCTCGCCCAATTCGACGCCGGAGCGCGGTAGCGGTCTCATGGGCGGCAAGTCTACCCGACGCGCCCGTATTGCTCCGCATGTCCCACCCAGCGGCGGATGAGCGGAACGACGTTCGACGGCCAGTCGCGCAGCACTTCGTCGGCCGCGGCCTGCACCCCGGGCAGAAGATCGGCGTCGCGCTGCAGATCGGCGACGCGCAACTGGGCGAGGCCGGTCTGCCGTGTTCCCAGCAATTCGCCCGGTCCACGCAGCTCCAGGTCGCGCCGCGCGACGACGAAACCATCGTTGGTCTCCCGCATCACGGCCAGCCGCTCGCGGGCCGGCAGCGACAACGGCGACCGGTACATGAGCAGGCAGGAACTCGCGAAGCGGCCGCGTCCGACGCGGCCGCGCAGCTGATGCAACTGCGCGAGTCCCATGCGTTCCGCATTTTCGATGACCATGAGCGTGGCGTTGGGCACGTCGACGCCCACCTCGATGACGGTGGTGGCCACCAGCAGCTGGACCTCGCCGTCCTTGAAGCGGCGCATGACCAGCTCCTTGGCCGTGGACGTCATGCGGCCGTGCACGAGATCGACCTTGAGTTCGGGCAGCGCGGTGGCGAGGGTGCGTGCGGTTTCCTCCGCCGCCTGGAACGGCATCTCCGCCGACTCGTCGATCAGCGGGCACACCCAGTAGGCCTGCCGGCCCTCCAGGCATGCGGTGCGGATCCGCATGACCACTTCATTGCGCCGCGCCTCCGCCAGCACCACCGTCTTGACCGGCGTGCGTCCCGGCGGCAGCTCGTCGATGACGGACACGTCGAGGTCCGCGTAGGCCGTCATCGCCAGCGTCCGCGGGATCGGCGTGGCGGTCATGATGAGCTGATGCGGCTGACGACCCTCGCGGCTTCCCTTCTCCCGCAGGCTCAGGCGTTGATGAACGCCGAAGCGGTGTTGTTCGTCGACGATGACGAGTGCGAGCGAATGAAATTGCACGCCTTCCTGGAACAAGGCGTGGGTCCCGACGACCACCGGCGCGTGCCCCTCGCGGATGCCGGCGAGGACGCCGGCCCGTGCCCTGCCGGTCAGACGACCGGTCAGCAGGGCGACGGGATGTCCCAACGGTTCGAACCAGCGTCTGAAGTTCTGCGCGTGCTGGTCCGCGAGCAACTCGGTGGGCGCCATCAGAACCACTTGACGGTTCGTCTGCACCGCCTGCGTCGCGGCGAGCGCCGCCACCAGGGTCTTGCCGCAGCCCACGTCGCCCTGCACCAACCGCAGCATGGGTTTGGGGACGGCGAGGTCCCGCTCGATCTCGCCCAGCACGCGCGCCTGCGCATCGGTGAGACGAAACGGCAGCGCGGCGAGCAGCCGCGATTTGAGCGATCCGTCCGAGGTCAGCGGCCAGCCGGGGTCGCTTTGAATGCGCTGCCGCAGCAGCTTGAGCGACAGTTGATGGGCGAGCAACTCCTCGAAGGCCAGCCGGCGCTGCGCCGGGTGGCGACGTTCCTGAAGCTGCTCCACCGGCGCATCCGCCGGCGGTCGGTGGACGTACTGCAGCGCGTCGTGCAGCGCCGGCATCCGCGCGTCGAGCACGGTGCCCGGCAGCCAATCCTCCAGATCGCGTGCCGAGATCTGCTCCAGCGCCAGGCCCACCAGCATGCGCAGCCGACCCTGGGTCACGCCTTCGGTGGCAGGATAGATCGGCGTGAGCCGGTCCTCGGCCGCCTTGGCGGCCTCGGCATCGGCGCGGCGATATTCCGGGTGCACGATCTCCATCCCGGCCGGACCGCGCCGCGCCTCGCCGAAGCAGCGGATCCGCACGCCCCGCGCCAGTCCGTTCTGTTGTTGCGCGGTGAAATAGAAGAACCGCAACGTAAGAAAACCGGAGCCGTCGGCGATGCGGCACAGCAGCTGTCGCCGCCCGCGCAGCACCACCTCGGTGAGCATCACCTCGCCTTCCACCGCCGCCCGCTGTCCCGGCAACAATTCGCCCAACGGCACCACCCGGGTGCGGTCCTCGTAACGCAAGGGCAGCAGAAAGAGCAGATCCTGGATGGTCAGCACGCCCAGGGCGCGCAGACGATGGGCGAAGGCCTCGCCGACGCCCCGCAGTGCCGTGACCGGGCTCGGCTGGGTCACAAGGCGACGATGCACTCCACTTCGACCTGCGCCCCGCGCGGCAGCGCGGACACTGCGACGGCGGCCCGCGCCGGGTAGGGCTCCTTGAAATACTCGGCCATGATCTTGTTGACCAGCGCGAAGTGCGCGAGGTCGAGCAGATACACGTTCGCCTTGACCACATCGTCGAGGGACGCGCCGGCGGCCAGGACGATGGCCCGCAGATTCTCGAACACCTGCCGGGTCTGCGGTTCGATGCCGCCCTCGACCAGTTCCTTCGTCTTCGGATCGAGGGGGATCTGTCCGGAAACCCAGATGGTGTTTCCCACGCGGACCGCCTGCGAATACGTACCGATGGCGGCGGGGGCGTCGCCCGTGGAGATGATTTTTTTCGTCATGTGTCTTTGCTCATGGACAGCCCGGGATCAGGCCAGGGTGCGGAACACGCGCTGCACGTCGGGCATCGCGCGGATGGTTCTGATGACCCGCGCCAGATGCTTGCGGTCGCGAATCTGCAGCTGGATGCGCAGCCATGAATTGGTCACGTCCCGCTCCTCCAGTTGTACCTGGTCGATGTTCGTCTCGGTCTCGGCAATGCTCGATGCCACCGCCGCCAGCACGCCCACGCGGTTGTTGATTTCCAGTTGAATTTCGGAGAGGAACAACCGGTCCCGGGTCTGCTCCCAGGCCACCGAGAGCCATTTCTCGGGCTGCTTGCGGTACTCGGCGAGATTACCGCAATTTTGCCGGTGGATCATCACGCCGCGACCCGCGCTCAGGTAGGCCATGATGGGATCGTCCGGGATGGGAAAACAGCAGTGCGCATAGGTCACGAGCAACCCTTCGGTCCCCGCGATCATCAGAGGACCGGTGGCGTGGCTGTGCTCCGCGTCATCCTTGGCGGGCTGCAGGCGGCGGGCCACCAGCGGCGCGAGGCGTTCGCCGAGACCGATCTTCTCGAACAGTTCGTCGGCGTCCCGCAGGTTCAATTCCCTGACCACCGCATCGAGGTCGGCCGGTGCGATCTTCTTGAGGCTCAATGAAAATTCTTCGAGTGCGGAGCCGAGCAGGCGCCGTCCGAGCTCCAGAGCTTCGCCACGTTTCATGTTCTTCAGGTACTGACGGATGGCGGCGCGGGCCTTGGCCGTGACCAGGAATCCCGACCAGGACGGATTGGGGGTGGCGCCCTTGGCCGTGATGATCTCCACGGTCTGGCCGTTGCGCAGCACCGTGCGCAGCGGGACCAGCCGCCGGTCCACCTTGGCGGCGACGCAGCGATTGCCGATGTCGGTGTGGATGGCGTACGCGAAATCCACCGGGGTCGCCCCGGTGGGCAGGCGCAGAATCTTGCCCTTGGGGGTGAACACGTAGACCTTGTCGGGAAAGAGATCGACCTTGACGCTCTCCAGGAATTCTTCCGAACTGCCTCCCTCTTGAATCTGCACCAGTCCCGCCAGCCATTCGCGCGCGCGGTCGTGTTCGACGCCGCCGAACGAATCGCCGCCCGATTTGTACTTCCAGTGCGCGGCGATGCCGGATTCGGCCACCCGGTGCATCTGCTCGGACCTTATCTGCGCTTCGATGGGAACGCCGTTGGGGCCGAACAACGTCGTGTGCAACGACTGGTAGCCGTTGACCCGCGGGATGGCGATGTAGTCCTTGAAGCGTCCCGGCATGGGCTTGTACACGCTGTGCACCAGCCCCAACGCGCGGTAGCAGGTGTCGGCGCTGTCGACGACGATGCGAAACCCGTACACATCCACCATTTCATTGAGCGAGATGTGCTTGGTCTGCATCTTCTTGTAGATGCTGTACAGATGCTTCTCGCGCCCGCCCACGTCCGCCGCGATCGCCGCTTTCTTCAGGGCGCCGCGGAACGTTTCGGCGATCTTGCCGAGAAACTCCTTCTGATTGCCGCGCGCACGCTTCAGTTCGCGTTCCAGCACCTTGTAACGGTACGGATACAGGGCGCGGAAACCCAGGTCTTCCAGCTCCAGCTTGACCGCGTACAGGCCGAGCCGTTCGGCGATGGGGGCGTAGATCTCCAGCGTTTCGCGGGCGGTGCGCCGGCGTTTGAGCGGCGGCATGGCCCCCAGGGTGCGCATGTTGTGCATGCGATCGGCGAGCTTGACCATGATCACGCGGATGTCCCGCACCATGGCCAGCAGCATCTTGCGAAAACTTTCGGCCTGCGCTTCCTGACGGTTCTTGAACTGGATCTGATCCAGTTTGCTGACGCCGTCGACGAGTTCGGCCACCACCTGGCCGAACAACGAGGCGATCTCCGCCTTGGCGGTGGGCGTATCCTCGATCACGTCGTGCAGGATGGCCGCCACCAGCGTGTCCGCATCCAAGCGCAGGTCGGCGAGAATGTCCGCGACGGCGACGGGATGCGTGATGTAGGGTTCGCCGGAGACCCGCTTCTGGCCCTGGTGCTTTTCCGCACCGAATTCATAGGCTTCGCGGACGCGCTCGACCTGGGCGGGAGACAGGTACGCTTCGAGCTTGTCTAGAAGCTGGCTGATCCCGGTGGAGCGTCTCCCACCGGGCAGGAAACCGAGTATGGACGACGCATAGTCCATCGTTGCCCTGGAAGAGGCTTGGGTTTAATCCCCTAGCCCGAGTTGTGGTGCGCGGAAGTCCGCGGGAATCTCCATTTCAGCCACCGGGGCCTGAACGGGCTCCTCGGGCTCCTCGAGCATTTCGAGCGTGATGTTGCCGGCGGCAATTTCCCGCAGCGCCACCACCGTCGGCTTGTCATGTTCCCACTCGACGGTAGCCTCCGCCCCGTTGGCCAGGCGGCGAGCGCGCTTGGCCGCGAGCAGCACCAGGTTGAAAAGGTTGGGTTCGTTCTGCAGGCAGTCTTCGACCGTGATGCGCGCCATGGCTGTTTTTCCAGGAAAAGGGAGATCCCGATGATAGCAGACCGTGCCGGGCCACGGCCACCCATGCGGCGGCGCGACGCGCCCGTTGGTCGGGGGCCCGCGGGCGCGGGCCGATGAAGCGCTGCGATCGTATACCGGGCGGCGGCTCAGGTCCGCAGCAATTCCGCGGCGAAGCGCGCCACCTCGGGCCGGTCCGCGGCCAGTTCGGCACCGCGTCCCTGCACGATTTGCAGCAATTCGCCGAGTGCCTGCTCGAAGCGGTCGTTGATCACCACGTAGTCGAACTCGTTCCAATGGGTCAGGTCGTGCGACGCATCCAGCAAACGCCGGGCGATGACCTCCGCCGCGTCGGTGCTGCGGGCCTTCAGGCGCTCTTCGAGCGCACGCCGGGTCGGCGGCAGGATGAAGATGCTCCGCGCCGCGGGCAGGCGGGCGCGAACCTGCCGCGCACCCTGCCAGTCGATTTCCAGCAGCAGATCCTGCCCCTGCGTCAGGGCGGTCTTCACCGCATCCAGGCCGGTTCCGTAGTGGTTGTCGAAGACGCGGGCGTGCTCCAGGAATTCCCCACGGGCGATCATGTGCTCGAAGCGCGACGGCGTGACGAAGTGGTAATCACGCCCGTCGATTTCATTCGCCCGCGGCGGCCGCGTGGTGTAGGACACCGAGAAACGCAGCCGCGGCTCGCGCGCCATGAGCGCCTTGACCAGGCTGGTCTTGCCGGCACCCGACGGCGCGGCGATGACGAACAACAGTCCCGCCTCCGGGGACGGCGCCTGCGCGGTCGAAGTGTCGGATGAGTTCATGCGCCGCTACCCGCCGGCCGGTACACGCCCGCGCGGAACGGGAATAACACTTTGATTCACAACAGTTTTCTCAATTCAAATCTCGTCGGTCGTATCGGGAGACCGGCCTCCGCGGGAACTGCGCCACCAGGGCCCGAAAGATCAGCACGGCAGGCGCTCGCGCGTCTCCGTGGCCGGGTGTTCGGCCATGGCACATATGTGAAAGCGCTTGCACGCCATTTTGGCAGATCGCCCGGCAAGACGTCGTTGATTTAGGATATGTCTCCAACCTAAGGTAAGAAGGAAAGTTCTTTCAGGCGCAGCGATCCCGCATGCTACGGCAAGTACGTGCAAGAACTCGCGGCGGAGATGGAGTCTCCGTGACCGGGCAGGATCGGCTCGCGGCGCCCGACCCAAAACTCACTCGACGTTCTGCACCTGTTCGCGCATCTGTTCGATCAGCACCTTCATGTCCACGGCCGCGCGCGTGGTCTCGATAT
>CAZZWZ010000115.1:0-10068 GCA_964657955.1 uncultured Steroidobacteraceae bacterium | reverse complement strand
CTTCGCCATCGGCACGGTGGCCATGGTGCTGGTGGCGCTGGCCTTCATCGGCTTCACGCACCGGGTGGCGCATGCGGGCTCGGCGTATGCCTACATCTCGCACACCTTCGGCCGCCGCTGGGGGTTCGTCGCAGGCTGGAGTTTGTTGTTGACCTACGTGGGGTTCGCCACCGGACAGGCGGCGCTGGTGGGGAGCTTCACGGCCGCGGCGCTCAAATGGTTCGGGATCGACCTCGGCGGATGGTGGATCGCGGTGGGCGTGGGTGCCCTGCTGGCGGCCTGGTGGTTCGGATTTCGCGACATGCGCTTCGCGGGGCGATTGATGCTGGCCCTGGAAGCGGTGTCGATGCTGGGCATCCTGGCCCTGTGCGTGGGCATCCTCGCGCAGGTGCGGCCGGGCCTGGCGGCGAGCGTCGCGACCTTCCAGCCGGCAGGAGGCGTGGGCGGCGCGGGCGGCGCGGGTGGGTGGTCGGGCATCGGGCTGGCGCTGGTGTTCTGCGTGCTCTCGTTCGGGGGCTTCGAGGGGGCCGCCACCCTGGGCGAGGAGACGCGCGATCCGCGCCGCAACATTCCCATCGCGTTGCTGTTCACGGTCATCGTCTCGGGCGTGTTCTTCACCTTCGTGGCGTATTGCGAAGTGATCGGCTTCGGCGCGGGCGGGGTCGGCGCGGCGGCCTCGAGCGCGGACGGCATCGCCGCGCTGGGCAGATCGGCGGCGCCGCTCGACGAGCTGGCGGTGCGCTACGCGACGCCGCGGCTGGCCGCCGCGCTGGACGTGGCGGCGGCGGTGAGTTGCTTCGCCGGTCTGCTCGGGCCGCTGGCGGCGGCGGGCCGGGTGCTGTTCGCCGTGGCGCGCGGCGGGCTCGTGCCGCGTCTGGCCGCGGTGCACGCGGTGCACGGCACGCCGGCGGCTGCGATCGCGGTGGCGGCCGTCTTCGCGCTGGCGCCGTTCCTGCTGTGGGCGCCCTTCGCCGGCGCCGGCAATTACTACGGGTACACCACCACCATCGGCGTGCTGGGCTTGATCGGCGTGTACATCGGCGTGGGCGCGGCGGAATCGGTGGAGGCATGGCACGAGCGACGCTGGGTGTGGTGCGTGGTCGGCGTGCTGGGACCGCTGTTGTTGCTGTGGGTGTTGGGCCGCAGCGTGTATCCGGTGCCGGAATCGCCCAACGACTGGTGGCCCTACGTGGTGCTGGCGTGGGTGGCGGCTGCGTGGGGCGTGCTCAAGCTGCGGCCGGCGCTGGCGCGCGCGCCCTTGTCGATGCCATGAGCGCCGAGCATACGCCCGCCGTGGTGGCGGAACTGACCACGCGGGTGACGGCGCATCTGCACCGCTGGAACCTGCCGGGCGCGACCTCGCTGCGCCTGCTCAACGTGTCGGAGAATGTCACCTTCCTCCTCTCGGAACCGGCCGGCGGGGAATGGGTGCTGCGGGTGCATCGGGTGGGCTATTGCTCGCCCGCTGAGATCCGCTCCGAACTCGCGTGGATGGCGGCGCTGCACCGGGACGGCGTCATGCGCACCGCGCAGCCGCTGGCGGGGATCGACGGCGAGGCGCTGCAGGTGCTCGAATCCGCGGCGGGCGTGCCGCGCCACGCCGTGGCGTTCGAGCGGCTGCCGGGCGCGGCACCGGACGCGCGCGACGCGGCGGGGTGGTTCGAGCGGCTGGGCGATCTCACGGCGCGCCTGCACGACCATGCGCAATCGTGGCAACCGCCGCGGGACTTCTGCCGCAAACGGTGGGACTTCGAGGCGATGCTGGGCGCGCACGCACTCTGGGGACCATGGCGTGCGGCCATGGGACTCGATGCGGCGGGCGCCGCGATATTGGAGGAGGCGGTCTCTTTCATCCAGCGGCGCCTCGCACGCTTCGGCACGGACGCGGACCGGTTCGGCCTGGTGCACGCCGATCTGCGGCTCGCGAATTTATTGGCCCACGGCAGCGATCTGCGCATCATCGACTTCGACGATTGCGGCTTCAGCTGGTTCCTGTACGATTTTGCCACGGCGGTGAGTTTCATCGAGCATGAGGCCGGGGTGGCGGAGCTGCTGCGGGCGTGGTGCACGGGGTATGCGCGGAGGCGCCCCTTGAGTACGGCGCTGCGCGCCGAGATCCCGACGCTGGTCGTGCTGCGGCGAATTTTATTGACGGCCTGGGTGGCCTCGCATGCGGAAATTCCCTTCGCGCGGGAGCAGGGGGCGGGCTTCACGGCCGGCACGGTTGCGCTGGCGGAGGAGCTGCTGCGGGGGCGGTTCCTGGCGTCGGCAGCCGGGTAAGGCGGTCAGGCCCGCCGCGGAAGTCAGGCCGCTCGCGAACACGGGCAAGGAGAGTCGCGCATGTTTTCATCGCTCGCGGGTCGCCGCGTCGTCGTCACGGGGGCGAGCCGGGGCATCGGGCGCGGCATCGCGCTGCGCTTCGGGCTCGCGGGCTGCCGCGTGCTGGTGGTGGCGCGTCAGCCGGCGGAGGCGCAGCGCGTGGCCGAGGAGATCGTGGCGGCCGGCGGCCATGCCGAGGCGTTTGCGGGAGACGTGGCGCGCGCGACCGACATGCAGGCCATGGCGGCGCGGGCGGCGGCGCGGTGGGGCGGCATCGACATCCTCTGCGCCAACGCGGGCATCTTCCCGGCAAGTCCGCTGGACACCATGACCGAGACCGACTTTGACACCGTGATGAACACCAATCTCAAGGGCACCTTTCTCGCGGTGTCGGCGTGCCTGCCGGCCCTGAAGGAGTGCCGCGGCGGGGGCGGCGCCGGGAGCGGCGGTCGCGGGAGCGACGGGGATCGTGGGGGCGGGCGCATCATCTTGACCTCGTCCATCACCGGCCCGGTGACCGGCTACGCGGGCTGGTCGCATTACGGCGCGAGCAAGGCGGGGCAGCTGGGATTCATGCGCACCGCGGCCATCGAACTCGCCCCCTACGGCATCACCGTGAACGCGGTGTTGCCCGGCAACATCGCCACCGAGGGACTGGCCGGCATGGGAGATGAGTACGTCCGGCAGATGACGGCGTCCATCCCCCTCGCGCGTCTGGGCACGGTCATGGACATCGCGAATGCGGCGCTGTTCTTCGCGAGCGACGAGGCGGCCTACGTCACGGGCCAGAGCTTGATCGTCGACGGCGGGCAGATCCTGCCGGAGTCGCTGGGGGCGATGGCGGCGCCGATGGCTTGATGCGTCGAGCACGGCCGGGGCGGGCGGACGTGATCCCGCGCCGCGCCGGGTGACTCCCGGCACCTAAAATTTATAATTCACCTGGACCCCCACCGTGCGCGGCTGGTTGGTGGAGTAACGCACCAGCTGCGGAATGTTGAACTGGAAGCTGGTGTTGTTGGCCGTCATCAGGGCCACCTTGTTGGTGAGGTTGTCGACGAATAAATTGGCCGACCAGTCGTCGTGCCCCAGCGTGACGCGGGCGTTCGCGAGATTGTACGACGGCAGCTTGTAGCCATAGTAGTAGGCCACGTCGTACGAGGAGCCCACGAACACGTCGGCGATGCGCGCCGAGAAATCGTAATCGGACAGCAGCGTGGTGGCGTAGGTCAGCGACAGACTGGCGGTGTCCTTGGTGACGTTCATGATGGGCGCGGTGCAGCCGGCTGCCTGGGCACACGGCCGGGTCACGCCGTCGGGCTCGAAGGCCGTGCCGGTCAGGAATGCCGTGTAGGAGGCGTTAGGGTGCGTGATCTTCGCATCCGTCCACGCGCCGCTCAGCGAGGCGGTCCACTCGGCCGCGAGCTTGGCGTTGATCTCGAGTTCGGGACCGAAGGAGCGGCCGTCGCCCGCGTTGTTGTAGTACTGGTAGCCGCAGGGCAGCGTGAGCACCTGCTGGATGCCGGTCCACTTGATGTAGTAGAAATCGCTGTTGATGGTCAGCCAGTTGTCGAAGAGCTTCGCCTTCTCGCCGATCTCGTAATTACGCGCCGCGTCCGGCCCGAATTGCAGCGCGCCCGGGGTGCAGTGCGGCGGCACGTTTTCGGGGGGCAGGATCTGATTGGCGCCGCCCGGCCGGAACCCCTTCGAGATGGTGCCGTACACCGTGAGGTCCTCATTGGGCGTGTAGGACAGATTCACCCGGGGGTTGAAGCCGCGGTTCGACGCGGTGGTGATCTGCGGAGCCGCGGGCGGCGTGGCGTTCGGACCGTCGTAGCCCCAGGAAAATTCGTCCTGTTCGCTCTTGTAGGTGTACCAGCGAACCCCGGCGGAGAGCTTCCACTGGTCGGTGAACTTGTACGAACCGTCGGCGAACAGCGCGGTTTGTTTCACGTAGTAGGGATTGTACGAGATGAAATACGCGCCGTCGGGCACGGCCGGCGTGGCGTTCAACGGGCTGTAGCTGATCTCGTTCCACACCGAGTGCAGCCGGCTGTAGAACGCGCCGGCCACCCAGTGCAGTCCGCCCACGTCGTGCGAGGTGAGCCGGATCTCCTCGCTGAACTGCCGCGCCGGATCGCGCTCGGTGTACGGCACGGGGACGAACGGCGTGCCGCCTTGATTCGAATAATAGATCGATTCCGACGCATCCTGGGTTTGCACGCCCAGCCGGTCGAAATAGCCCGTGGCGCTGGTGAGATCGGCGAAGCCCACGTTGGCGTTCACCGTGAGGCCGAAGATGGACACGTCGTCCAGCACCCCCTCGCGCAGCGGGAAGGCCTCGTAGTGCGCATCGGTGACCCGGCTCGGGAATTGATTCACCGGGCTCGCATCGAGCAGGTCGTAACCTCCCAGATGCAGCCGCTGCTTCATGGCGGTGACCAGCACCGACAGATCGTCGCCGGGCTTGTAGAGCACGCTGATGCGGCCGCTGGAGAGCCGCTCGTCGTTGGCATCGTGATACTCGCTGGTGGCGGGAATGTTCTCGACCGGCGCGCGGGTCTTGCTGGCCAGGTCGAGGGGAAATGGGCTGACCGTGCGGTTGTCGATCCAGCCGCTGCGGTACAGGTCGCTCAAGACCAGGCGCACGGCGAATTGCTCGCCGAGCGGGAAGTTGAGCATGAGGTTGCCGCCGTAGTTGCCGCCGCCGCCGTCGGTGTCCGACGCGGTGCCCTGCACCGAGCCTTCGAATTTGCCGAGCTTGGGCTGGTTGGTGACGATCTTGATGGTGCCGCCCATGGAACCCGAGCCGTACAGCGTGCCCTGCGGTCCGCGCAGCACCTCGACGCGTTCCAGGTCGTACAGATTCGGATCGATGACCACCTTGCCGGACTGCGACAGGGCGGGCGGCGACAGGGGGATCTCGTCGAGATAGAACCCCACGGTGGGGGCCGCGCCGCCGTTCGAGGCGAGGCCGCGCGCCTCGTATTCGGTGAGCCCGGGGCCGGCCGAGCGCATGGAAAGACCGGGCACCTCGTGCGCGACGTCTTCGAGCCGGTTCAGGCCGGCCGCGGTCAGCTGATCGCCGCTCAGCGCCGAGATGCTGATGGGCGTGTTCTGGATGGTGGAGTTGACCTTCTCCGCCGTGACCGTGATCTCCTCCAGGCCTTCGGTGGTGGGTTCCGACGCCGCGGCGCGGTGGCCGCAAAGCACCAGCGTGAGCAAGATTGCGCCATGAGTGAATGACCCGAACGATCGCCGCGCGTCGCGTTGCATGAACACATCCCCATTTGTTGTGAGCCCGAGGCTGCAAGGAGTGTACCAGCGGCCGCGCGACTTGCCTCGCATCCACCGATGCGGCGGACACCGCGAATGCCGCGAGGAACTCCTCGGCGGGCGCGGCGACACGCCCCAGATTGGTTCAAGCGTGACGCAGCGTCGCACCGCGACGGCGCGAGCGCGGCACTCAGCGCGGACGCGCGGCGCTCATGCGCTCGGCGAGTCCGGGATTCTCGCGGCGCTGGCCCTCGATCACGCCGTCACGATCCGCCGGCGTCTTGTTCTGGCTGAGCTTGCGCACGCCGATCGTGCGGGTGACGTGCAGGACCACGGCGACGATCTGTCGCAACTGCGCGGCGACGTAGTCGGCCGGGGCGTCGGTGACCTGCCAGGGCGTCGCTCGGTCCTGCTCGTGGCGGTGGGTGAGGCTGCTCACCACCTCCAGGATCCGTGCGGCATCCTCGATGACCTCCAACCGGCCGTAGGCATGCACGGCCTCGTAATTCCACGTCGGCACCACCCGGCCGGTGAGCGCCTTGGTCGCGTACAGGGATGGGCTGACATACCCGTCGACCCCGCTGAAGATGGCCAGCGACTCGCCGGACGGGTCGAGCCGCCGCCACTGCGGATTGGCGCGCGCCAGATGACCGATCAGCCGATCGCCATCGAGCAGCAGGGGCAGGTGCGTGGCCATCAGGCGAAGGCCCGCGCCCGTGCCGGTGGTCTCAGACGCCGACGCGCCCCGCCCGGCATCGCCGCCGCCCACGGCTTCGGCATCACCGCCGCCGATCTCGGCGGCCGCGACGGCGCGCACCGGCGACACCAGGATGGGCAGGGAGCACGCGCGCATCATGGCGTGCAGTTCCTCGGGACGATCTTCGACGAAGGGTTTCGGAACGTACATGGGATCAGGCTCCCGGCGCAGCGCCGCGCGCGACGCTCATTCGAAGACCAGGCGCGGAAAGTAGAACGACACCGTCCAGTGGGGCAGATCGACGATCTCGCTGATGCGCAGGTCGCCGCAGACGCTGCACAACAGGTAGGCGTCCACCGCCGGCATGCCGTGGCGCCGCGTCAACAGGTCGATCATCGAGCGCACGGCGGCGCGCGCGGCCTCCATCAGGTCGGGACCGATGCCCGTGGTGACGTCGTAGCCCCTGGCATCCAGATGGCGCGTCACGGGGCCCTGCGTAACAAACCGGGGGTAGGTGAGCGGCTCTCGTTTCAGCAGCTCGAATTGCAGCGCGACGCGCATCGGACTTTCGATGGCGGTGCCGCAGACTTCGCCGTCGCCCTGCGCCGCATGGGTATCTCCCACGGAGAACAGCGCACCCGCGACCTCGACGGGCAGGTACAACTCGGTCCCGGCCGACAGGTCGCGCACGTCCAGGTTGCCGCCCACCCGGCGCGGCGGGACGATGCTGTGCAGGCCGGGCGCCGCCGGTGCCACGCCGATGGTGCCGGTGAAGGGCTTGAGCGGCACCCTGCCCCGGTGACCGAACATCGCGGGCGTCAGGGTGTCCGGGTCGTACCGCCACGTGTGCAGGGCGGCCGCCTTGAAGTCGTCGGCCAGCAGGCCGAAGCCGGGGATGTTCGCGGTCCAGCCCCAGCCGGACGGCGCAAACGACAGCAGGGTGACTTTCAGCGCATCGCCGGGCTCGGCTCCGTCGATGTAGACGGGGCCGTTGACGGGATTGATCTTCCCGAAGTCCATCGCGGTCACGTCCTCGACGGTGGAGTCGACCGTCAGCTGACCGCCGGCGGCGTCGATCACGTCGAATTCGAGCGCGGCGCCGGGTGCGATGTGCAGCGCGGGGACCAGGCCGTTGTCCCAGCCGTGGTGACGCTGGTGGATGGTGTGGCGGGCCGCGGTGGTGGGTATACGCATGGATTCGAAAATTCGCTGGGTTGGCGCTGAATATTGCGCTTTTTTATCGCTGCCATCGAGAGCATGCTGCACTCCTGGACAGTGGAGGCTTTCATGAATGACATCAGGCGCAGTGGCGAACGCGGGTACGCGGATCACGGCTGGCTCAAATCGTTTCACACGTTTTCCTTCGCCGACTACTTCGACCCGGAACATGTCGAATTCGGCCCGTTGCGCGTGATCAACGAGGACCGCGTCCAGGCCGGGGCGGGTTTCGGCACGCACGGACACCGTGACATGGAAATCATCAGTTACGTGCTGTCGGGCGAGCTGGCGCACAAGGATTCGCTGGGCAACGGGTCGACCATCCGGCCGGGCGACGTGCAGCGCATGAGCGCGGGCAGCGGGGTGCGGCACAGCGAGTTCAATCCCTCCGCCGCCGAAGGCGTGCATTTCCTGCAGATCTGGATCCAACCCAACGTGCTCGACATCCCGCCGAGCTACGAAGAGAAACGTTTCGCCCCAGAGGAAAAGCGCGGGCGGCTGCGCCTCATCGCCTCGCCGGACCGCGCCGCGGGCTCCTTGCTGATTCACCAGGATGCACGAGTGTACGCGGGCCTCTTCGACGGCGGGGAGAGTGCGACCTTGGCGGTGGCGGCGGGGCGGCGTCTGTACGCTCACGTGGCGCGCGGCAGCGTGAACGTCAATGGCTCGCAGCTCGGGGCGGGCGATGCGCTGCGCATCACCGATGGATCGGCCTTGACCTTGTCCGGGGCGCGGCAGGCCGAGGTGCTGGTGTTCGATCTGCCGGGCGAGGCCCGCTAGCGGGGTGTGGCGGCAGCCGGCGGCCAGACGGTCGGGAACCAGTCCTCGCGCAGCCGGTCGCCCGGCGCCATGCCATGACCGGTGAAGGGTGGCGAGGTGGGGCCGGGGCGCGTGCCGAATCGCACGTCGTCGCCCACCCAGCGCAGCGACAGCACGCGGCGCCTGCCGGCCGACAGGTTGCCGCGGGCGCCGTGCACCGTGCGAAAATCGAAGGCCACCGCATCGCCGGGCTCGACGGGCCATTCGAGCACGGGCAATCCGTCGCGGTCCGGGTCCGGCACGGGCAGATAGTCCCCGTCGGCGTAAAAACTGCTGTCGTCGATCCAGCGCACGGGTTTGACCCATTTTCCCCAGCGGTGCGAGCCCGCAATCAAGCGCAGGGTGGCCTCCCGCACCGGGTCGATGGGAATCCAGAAGCTCACCGTCTTCAGGCCGTCGATCCCGTAGTAGGGGATGTCGTGATGCCAGGGCGTGGCCATCTGCGTACCCGGCTCCTTGATCAACACGTGATCGTGGAAAAACTGGGCCGTCGAAGAATCCATGAGCTGCGCCGCGATCTCGGCCGCCGGCGAGCGTCGCACGATGCGTTCGAAATCCGGAATGCGCCGCCAGTTGCAATAATCGTCGAAAAAGCGCCCAGGAGCGCCCGCCTTGACGCCTTCCCAGACGGTGGCGCTGGGCTCCCGCACGTTGTGCTCGATGCCGCTTTCGATGGGCCCGAGCCAGTCGCGGAACACGCCGCGCAGCAACACGGCGCCGTCGCGTCGGTAGGCATCGATACTCTCTGAATCGAGCGGCTTCTCGTTGCTCATGCACGGTCTCTCATGCGAAGACCGCGATGCTACCTGATCGGCGGCACCCCGCCGTGCAAGAATGAACGATGATCCCAGCGTTCAAAGACCGGCATGGTGTGCTCAAACGCTGGCACGGCGTGGTGGCGCTTCTCGTGCTGCTGTTCGGCATCACCTATCTCGACCGGGTCTGCATCTCGGTGGCGGGTCCGCGCATGCAGGAGGACCTGCACATCGGGCCGGTGGGATGGGGCTGGGTGACGGGCGTGTTCACCATGTCGTACTGCCTGTTCGAGATCCCGGCCGGCCTTCTGGGCGACCGCATCGGCCCCCGGCGGGTGCTGACGCGCATCGTGCTGTGGTGGTCCGCCTGCACCGCGCTCACGGGCGCGACCACCGGTTACGTGCCTCTGCTCATCATCCGGTTCCTGTTCGGTGCCGGGGAGGCGGGTGCCTTTCCGAACGCGTCGGTGGTGGTGGGACGATGGTTCACGCCGGCGCGCCGCGCGACCATGTCGGGGGTGACGCTGATGGCGAGCCAGATCGGCGGGGCGGCCGCGCCCCTGCTGGTGATCCCCATCCAAAGCCGCTACGGCTGGCGCGCGTCCTTCTTCGTCTTCGGCGCACTGGGCGTGGGTTGGGCACTGGTCTGGTATGCCTGGTTTCGCGATTCGCCGCGGCCGGAAGATTCGCCGCGGCCGACGGAACCGGCCGGCCCGGCCGCACTGCACGGCACCGAGAGCCACGCCTTTCCCTGGCGGGTCGCGTTTCGCTCGCGGACCGCGCTGGCATTGCTGGCCACGGCGTTCTGCTACGTGTACGTCTACAACTTTTTCCAGACCTGGTTTCACACCTTCCTGGTCAAGGGGCGCGGCTTCGGCGAGTCGAATCTGCTGTTGTCGGCATTGCCGTTCGTCGTGGCCATCTTCTCGAACCTGGCCGGGGGTGCGGCCAGCGACGCGCTGGTGCGCCGCCTGGGACGCAGGCGCG
>CAZZWZ010000114.1:0-10084 GCA_964657955.1 uncultured Steroidobacteraceae bacterium | reverse complement strand
GTCAGGTCGTCAGCCCTCGGGCCGTCCGGCCGTCAGCCTGTCAGGCCGCGGCGGCCTTCGCCTTGCGGCGTTTGGGCGCGGCCGTCCCCGCCTTGGCATCGCCGCCCGTCTCGCCGTCCTTCGCAGCCGCCACGGCCAGTTCGGTGAGTTGCATCAATGCCATGTCGGCCGAATCACCGGGCCGCGGTTCCATCTTGAGAATGCGCGTGTAGCCGCCGGCGCGCGCCTTGAAGCGCGGGCCCAGCTCGGTGAACAATTTCTCCACCACGGCATCGTCCCGCAACCGCGAGTACGCCAGACGCCGCTTCGCCAGGGAATCGATCTTCGCCAGCGTGATCAGCGGCTCCACCACCCGGCGCAGCTCCTTGGCCTTGGGTACCGTGGTCCGGATGGTCTCGTGACGCAGCAGCGAGGTCGCCATGTTCCGCATCAACGCATGACGATGCGAGGCGTTTCGCGACAACTGACGGCCGATGTTTCTATGACGCATGTCTCTAACCTTTCATCTTCTCGAAGACCGCCCGTTCGCGGAACCGCCCGCGCCACGCGGGCCGTCCCTGCGGCGCGAAACCCTGTCTACCTTCCGTCTAAAGTCCGTCGCGCTCGTCGTCGCGCTTCAAGCCCGGCGGCGGCCAATTGTCGATCCGCATGCCGAGGGTCAGCCCATGGCTCTCGAGCACTTCCTTGATCTCGGTCAAGGACTTCTTGCCAAGGTTTGGAGTGCGCAACAATTCCACCTCGGTGCGCTGGACCAGATCGCCGATGTAATGAATGTTCTCGGCCTTGAGGCAGTTGGCGCTGCGAACCGTGAGCTCCAGCTCATCCACCGGCCGCAGCAGGATCGGATCGAACTGGGTTTCGGTCGCCTTCGCCGTGGATTCGTCCTGGCCCTGCAGGTCCACGAACACCGAGAGCTGATCCTTGAGGATGCCGCCGGCCCGGCGGATGGCCTCCTCGGGATCGATGGTGCCGTTGGTCTCGATGTCGAGGATCAGCTTGTCGAGGTCGGTACGCTGCTCGACGCGCGCGCTCTCCACGTTGTAAGTCACCTTGCGCACGGGGCTGAACGAGGCATCGAGCTGCAGGCGGCCGATGGCGCGCGTCTGCTCCTCGAAGGCCATGCGCTGCGCCGCCGGGCGATACCCACGGCCGCGCTCCACCTTGAGCGACATGGACAGCTCGCCGGCCTTGGTCAGATTCGCGATCACCAGGTCGGGATTCAGGATCTCGATGTCGTGATCGCCGGCGATGTCGCCGGCTGTGACGGGGCCGGGCCCCTTCTTGTGCAATCGAACCTCGGCGACGTCGCGCGTATGCATGCGGATCGCCACGGCCTTGAGATTCAACAGGATGTCGACCACGTCTTCCTGCACGCCCTCGATGGCCGTGTACTCGTGCAGCACGCCCTCGATCTCGATCTCCGTGATGGCGGCGCCCGGCAGCGAGGACAGCAAGACCCGGCGCAGGGCGTTGCCCAGCGTGTGCCCGAAGCCGCGTTCGAACGGTTCGATCACGATGCGCGCATGGCGCGGCGACACGGGCTGCACCTTGACCACCCGAGGCTTCAGAAATTCATTGATCGAACCCTGCATGGATACCACCTACGTTAACTAACCGCGAACACGCAGCAACCGGGGTTGCGATGCGTTACTTGCCAACTCGCCAGGACCTCGCCGTCCGCCGACGCCTGAGTTCCTACTTGGAATACAGCTCGACCACCAGGCTCTCGTTGATGTCCGGCAGGATCTCCTGCCGATCGGGAACCGACTTCAGGATGCCCGAGAACTTCTTGTCGTCGACCTCCACCCAATCCGGAAAACCGACCTGTCCGGCGATGGTCAGGGCGGCCTGGATGCGGGTCTGCTTCTGCGCCTTCTCGCGCAAGGACACCACGTCGCCCGCCTTGCACTGGTACGAGGCGATGTTCACCAGCTTGCCGTTGACCAGGATGGCCTTGTGGCTCACGAGCTGCCGCGCCTCGGCCCGGGTGGCCGCGAAGCCCATCCGGTAGACCACGTTGTCCAGACGGCATTCCAGAAATTGCAGCAGGGTCTCGCCGGTGGCGCCCGGACGGCCCGCGGCCTTCTGGTAGTAATTGCGGAACTGCCGTTCCAGCACGCCGTACATGCGGCGCAGTTTCTGCTTCTCGCGCAGCTGCAGGCCGTACTCCGAGAGCCGCTGCTTGCGCTCGCTCTTGACGCCGCCCGGCGGCACCTCGAGCTTGCACTTGGATTCGAGGGGCTTCACACCGCTCTTCAGGAACAAGTCCGTTCCCTCGCGGCGGGACAATTTGCATTTCGGACCGGTGTACTTTGCCATGACGAACCCTTGAGCGAACTTTCAGTAAACGAGCGCAACCCGGTGCGCGAAAAACCGGCGGAGCCTAGACCCGGCGCTTCTTCGGGGGCCGGCATCCGTTATGGGGGATGGGGGTGACGTCCTCGATGTTGGTGATCTTCAGCCCGCAACCGTTCAGCGCACGCACGGCCGACTCGCGGCCGGGTCCCGGGCCCATCACCCGGACTTCGACGTTCTTCACGCCGTGTTCCTGCGCCGCATTGCCGGCGCGTTCCGCCGCCACCTGCGCCGCGAACGGTGTGGATTTGCGCGACCCGCGGAAGCCGCAGCCGCCCGACGTCGCCCAGGACAACGTGTTGCCCTGCCGATCCGTGATCGTGATGATGGTGTTGTTGAACGAGGCATGGACGTGCGCGATCGCATCCAGCACGTTCTTGCGCACCTTCTTGCGAGCCGGTTTGGCGCCGCCGCCCTGATCGCCCTTTTTCTGATCCGCCATTCTGTCTGACACCCGCGGGGTCGCGACCCCGAATAGTTAGGCGCTGCGCGCCGGATACGAAGGAGCCGCAGGCTCCGATTGACCGCCCGCAACGCGGGCTGGGAGCCGAGACCCCGGGAACACGCTCAGGCCTTGCCCACCTGCGCGTTCATCTTCACCGCCTGCTTGCGCGGCCCCTTGCGGGTGCGGGCGTTGGTCCGCGTGCGCTGACCCCGCATCGGCAGGCCCTTGCGATGCCGGATGCCGCGGTAGCAGCCGAGGTCCATCAGACGCTTGATGTTCATGGACACCTCGCGGCGCAGGTCGCCCTCCACCGCGAATTTCGCGACCTGCGAACGCAGCGAGGCCACCTCGGCATCGGTCAGGTCCTTCACCTTGACGCTGTGCTTCACCCCGGCGGCGTCGCAGATGCGCACCGCGCGGCTGTTGCCGACGCCGAAAATGTGAGTCAGGCCGATGACGACATGCTTGTTCATCGGGATATTGATGCCGGCGATACGCGCCATCTACTTCTCCACCGCAGCGCTCGCGAAAAAGCGCGCTAGTATATTAGAAAAACGACCATCGAGCAATGATGCCGAACGTCCCCACGTCGAGCGCGCGGTCGGGTTCCCGGCTGCGCCGCGGGCAGGCCCACGGGGAGTGCCACCGGCGCGCGGGGCCGCCTTGCCGGACGCGGGCGGGTTCATGCTCACCCTTGGCGCTGCTTGTGCCGCGCGTCGGACGAACAGATGATGTAGACGATGCCGCGCCGCCGCACGACCTTGCAGTTCTTGCAGATTTTCTTCACCGAAGGACGAACTTTCATTTCTTGCTCCCGATGCCCCGCAGGCTGGCCTTCTTCATCAGGCCCTCATATTGGTGCGACATCATGTGCGACGAGGCTTGCGCCACGAAGTCCATGACGCCCACGACGATAATCAACAGCGACGTGCCGCCGAACTGGAACGGTATGCTCGGGTTGACCATGCGAATGATCTCCGGCAGCAGGCACACGGCCATGATGTACAAGCCGCCCCACAGGGTGAGCCGCGTCAACACCTTGTCGAGATAATCGCCGGTCTGCTGGCCCGGCCGGATACCCGGGATGAACGCCCCGGCCTTCTTGAGATTTTCCGCCGTATCCCGGGCGTCGTACACCAGCGCGACGTAGAAGAAGGCGAAACCGATGATGAGCACCGCGAACAGGATCACGTGCAGGGGCTGGCCGTAGTTGAGGATGGCGGCCACCTTCTGCAGGCCGCGCTGGACGGCGTTCGGGTTCGGGCTGTTGCCGAAAAACTGCGCAATGGTCGCCGGGAACACCAGCAAACTGGAGGCGAAGATGGGCGGAATGACGCCGGCCATGTTGAGCTTGAACGGCAGATGGGTGCTCTGGCCCTGCATCATCCGCCGCCCCACCTGGCGCTTGGCGTAGTTGACCTGGATCTTGCGCTGGGCGCGCTCGACGAACACGCAGAACAGGGTGACCAGCACCACCACCACCACGATCAGCAGCACCACCAGGGGGTTCATCTCGCCCGAACGCACCATTTCCAGGGTGTTGCCGATGGCGCGGGGCAGTCCGGCGACGATGCCCGCGACGATGATCATGGTGATGCCGTTGCCGATGCCGCGCTCGGTGATCTGCTCGCCCAGCCACATCACGAACATGGTGCCGGTGACGATGGACACGGTGGCGATGAACAGGAACTGCGGACCCGGATTCGGCACCAGGTTGCCGCCCGAATTCTGGATGGCCAGAGCGGCGCCGAAGCCCTGGAAGCCCGCCAGGAACACCGTGCCGTAGCGTGTGTACTGCATCAGCTTGCGGCGCCCGGACTCGCCGTCCTTGCGGACCTGCGCCCAGGGCGGGTACACCATCGAGGCCATCTGGATGATGATGGACGCCGTGATGTAGGGCATCACGTTGAGCGCGAAGATGCTGAACCGCTGCAGCGCACCCCCGGAGAACATGTTGAACATGCCGAGCAGGGTGCCCTGCTGGGTGGAGAAGAACGCGGCGAAGCGCGCGGCATCGATGCCCGGCACGGGGATGAACGTGCCCACCCGGTAGACCACGAGCGCGCCCAGCAGGAACCACAGACGCTTGCGCATCTCGGCAAAGCGCGTCATGTCTCCGAATGCCGATGCGGCGTTGGTGCTGGACGTGGCCACGGGTGCCGTCCTATTCCGCGAAACTGCCGCCGGCGGACACGACGGCGCTCTTCGCGCCCTTGGTGGCCGTGATGGCCTTGTCCTTGACGGCGTAGGGCTTGGTCACCGCTCCCGACAGGATGATCTTCACCATCTTGGTCGCGGCCGGCACCAGGTTGGCGTCGATCAATCCCGCCAGGGTGACCTCGCCCGTGGTCACGCGCATCAGATCCGTGAGCGTGAGCTCGGCCCGCGACGCCTTGATGGCGGAACGAAACCCGATCTTCGGCAGACGGCGCTGCAGCGGCATCTGGCCGCCTTCGAAGCCCACCTTGTGGTAGCCGCCCTTGCGCGCGCGCTGCCCCTTGACGCCGCGGCCGCAGGTCTTGCCCTGGCCGGCCGAGGCTCCGCGACCCACGCGCAGATGCGCGCGCTTGGAGCCGGCGCCCGGCTTGATGGTGTTCAAACGCATATCAACCTCTCTTCGCCGGGCGGGCGGGCGGTGCCCCCGCGGGCTCGATGGACAGCAGGTGGCTTGCCGCATTGGCCATGCCGCGGTTCGCGGGCGTATCGGCCACGATCACGCTGTGCCGGATGCGCCGCAGCCCCAGACCCCGCGCGGAATTGCGGATGGCGGCCAGCTGACCGTGCAGGCTCTTGATCAGGGTCACTTTGAAGGTCTTGTCGGTCATGGCGGTCAGCTCACGATCTCTTCGACGGTCTTGCCGCGCTTGGCGGCGATGTCGTCGGGCGTCCGAAGTTTGCCGAGGGCGTCCATGGTCGCGCGCACCACGTTGATCGGGTTGCGCGAGCCGTAGCTCTTCGCGAGCACGTTGCGCACGCCGGCGCACTCGAACACCGCACGCATGCCGCCGCCCGCGATCACGCCGGTACCGTCGGCGGCCGGCTGCATGTACACCCGGGTGGTGCCGTGCTGGCCCTTCACCGCGTAGAACAACGTATCGTTCTTCAGGGACACCGAGACCAGGCTCTTGCGCGCCTGCATCATGGCCTTGGAGATCGCCACCGGGACTTCACGGGCCTTGCCGTAACCGAACCCGACCCGGCCGGCGCCGTCCCCCACCACGGTGAGCGCGGTGAAGCCGAACTGCTTGCCGCCTTTGACCACCTTCGCCACGCGATTCACCGCGACCAGCTTCTCGAGCAGGTCGTCGCCGGACTGTGGTTTTTCTATTCTCGCCATACTGCCGCCTCTTGACTATTAGAACTCGAGACCCGCTTCTCTCGCGGCCTCGGCCAGCGCTTTGACGCGCCCGTGATACATGAAACCGGAGCGGTCGAAGGCCACCTTGCCGATGCCCTTGGCTTTGGCGCGTTCCGCGATGGCGCGGCCCACCGCCCTGGCCGCCTCGATGTTGCCGGTGATCTTCAGTTCGCCGCGCACGTCCTTCTGCAGCGTCGACGCGGCCACCAGCACCTTGTCGCCCTCGGCGGCGAAGATCTGTGCATAGATGTGCTGCGGCGTGCGATGCACCGAAAGGCGCATCGCGGCCAGCTCCTTGATCTTCTCGCGACCACGGCGCGCGCGGCGCAGGCGGGTGTCTTGCTTGGTCAGTTTCATGTGCCTACTTCTTCTTCGCCTCTTTCAGCGAAATCTTCTCGTCCGAATACTTCACGCCCTTGCCCTTGTAGGGTTCCGGCGGCCGGAAACGCCGGATCTCCGCGGCCGTCTGGCCGATGCGCTGCAGGTCGATCCCCTTGACCAGGATCTCCGTCTGCGTCGGCGTCTCGATGGTGATGCCCTCCGGGATCGCGTAGTTGATGAGGTGCGAATAGCCCAGCGTCAGCGTGAGGCTCTTGGCCTGCACGGCGGCGCGATAACCCACCCCCACCAGTTCGAGCTTCCTCTCGTAGCCCGTGGTCACGCCGGTGACCATGTTGGCGAGGTGCGCGCGGGTGGAGCCCGCGATGGCGTCCAGACCTTCGCCGCCCGAACTGGCCTCGACGGCCAGCTGCTGCTGCTCCTGCACCACCTTGATGCCGGTCTTGAGCGGCAGGGTGAGAGAGCCCTTGGCGCCCTTCACCGTCACGGCATCGGCGCCGATGGTCACGGTGACGCCCTTGGGAACATCGACCGGCTTTTTCGCTACTCGAGACATAGATACAACCCGTACAGTTAGCTCGACGAAACGTTACTGAACGAAGAACAGCACTTCGCCGCCGGTGCCGGCCGCGCGCGCCTGGCGGTCCGACATGATGCCCTGCGGTGTCGAGACCACCGCCACACCCAATCCGTTCAGCACCTTGGGCAACTCGTCCTTGCCGCGGTAGATTCGAAGACCGGGCCGGCTGATGCGCTCGATGCGATCGATCACCGGTCGCCCGTCGTGATACTTCAACTCGATCGACAACGTGCTCTTCGCGCCGACGGCGTCCACGTTGTACGACCCGATGTAGCCTTCATCCTTCAGCACCTTCAGGATGGCCAGCTTCAGCTTCGAGGCACCGACGCCGACGCTCGGCTTGCCCGCGGATTGCGCGTTGCGGATGCGGGTCAACAGGTCGGCGATGGGATCAGTCATGCTCATTGTGCGCGCCTCACCAGCTGGCCTTCGACAGGCCGGGTATCTCTCCACGATTCGCCGCTTCGCGCAGCTTGGTCCGCGCCAGGCCGAACTTGCGGTACACCCCGCGCGAGCGCCCCGTGATGGAGCAGCGATTCCGCTGCCGGCTGGCCGCGGCGTCGCGCGGCTGGCGCTGCAGCTCCGCCTGCGCGTCGGCGCGCTCCTCCGCTCCCGTCTTCGGATCGCGGATCAGCTCCTTGAGCTCGGCCCGTCGGCCGGCGTATTTCTTCGCTACCTTCAGGCGGCGCTTCTCGCGCATGAGCATGTTCGTCTTGGCCAATGGCGTACCCTACTTACGGAACGGAAAATTGAAAGCTTCCAGCAGGGCGCGGCCGTGCTGGTCGTCCACCGCCGACGTGGAAATGGTGATGTCCATGCCGCGAATCTGATCGATCTGGTCGTACTGGATTTCCGGAAAAATGATCTGCTCCTTGACCCCGAGGCTGTAATTCCCGCGCCCGTCGAACGACCGGGTGCTGATGCCGCGGAAGTCCCGGATGCGCGGGATGGCGATGCTCACCAGCCGGTCGAGGAATTCGTACATGCGGTCGCCGCGCAGCGTGACCTTGCAGCCGATGGCCTGCCCGTCGCGCACCTTGAAGGTCGCGACCGACTTCTTGGCCTTGGTCACCGCCGGCTTCTGTCCCGTGATCTTCGCCATGTCGGCGGTCGCGGCGTCCATGACCTTCTTGTCGGCCACCGCCTCGCCCACGCCCATGTTGACGGTGATCTTGAGGATCCGCGGCACCTGCATGGTGTTCTTCAGCTCGAGCTTCTGCTTGAGCTCGGGCACGATCTTGTCGTTGAAAATCTTTTTCAGTCTTGCTGCCATGGCGTCACTCGACCATTTCTTTGTTCGACTTGAAGATACGCACCCTGCGCCCGTCGCCGAGCGTCTTGAAGCCCACCCGGTCGCCCTTCTGCGTCGCCGGATTGAGCAGCAGCACGTTCGAGACGTGCAGCGGCGCCTCGCGCTCGATGATGCCGCCCTGCACGCCCATCTGCGGATTCGGCCGCTGGTGCTTCTTGGACATGTTCAGTCCCTCGACGCGCACCCGGTCGTCCAGCACTTCGATCACGGCGCCCTTGCGACCCTTGTCCCGGCCCGCGATCAAAATCACCATGTCACCCTTGCGAATTTTCTTCATCACAGCACCTCGGGTGCGAGCGATATGATCTTCATGAATTGCACGTTGCGCAGCTCGCGGGTCACGGGCCCGAAGATGCGGGTGCCAACCGGCTCGAGCTTGTTCGTCAGCAGCACCGCCGCGTTGGTGTCGAAGCGGATCAGCGAGCCGTCGGCCCGCCGCACTCCGCTCTTGGTGCGCACCACCACCGCGTCGTACACCTCGCCCTTCTTCACCTTGCCGCGCGGGATCGCATCCTTGACGCTCACCTTGATGACGTCGCCCACCGCCGCATAGCGGCGTTTGGAACCGCCCAACACCTTGATGCACATGCACCGCTTGGCGCCGCTGTTGTCGGCGACGGTCAGCATCGTTCTAACCTGGATCATGTCGGTCCCTTATTCGGCTCGTGCGCGATCGACCACACGCACCAGCAACCACGATTTACGCCGGGACATCGGACGGCAGGGCTTGATGGCGACCATGTCGCCCTCCTTCGCCTCGTTGTTCTCGTCGTGGGCCAGCACTTTCGTGGTGCGACGCACATACTTGCCGTAGGTCGGATGCTTGACCAGCCGCTCGATCGAGACCGCGATGGTCTTGTCCATCTTGTGGCTCACGACCTTGCCGAACCCCAGGCGTTCGGGCGGTGTCTTGGCCGCTGCCGCGGCTTCCGGGGCAGCCGTTTCAGGATGGCCCGTCGTTTCGGGTGTAGTCGACATCAAACCTTACCTCCGCTCGCCTTGGTCTGGGCGAGCACCGTCTTGACCCGTGCAATGTTCTTGCGCACCTTGGCGAACTGGTCCGGCTTCGCAGCCTGACCGGTGGCACGGGCCATGCGCAGATTGAATTGTTCGCGGCGCAGCTTGAGCAGCTCCTCGCCGAGAGCCGCCGGCGCCTTGGCGCGAAGCTCCTTGGCCTTCATGTCCGCACCTGGCGCTTCACGAATGCCGTGGACACCGAGAGCTTGGCCGAGGCGAGGCGGAAGGCTTCGCGCGCGATCTGCTCGCTCATGCCCTCGATCTCGAACAGCACCTTGCCCGGCAGCACCTTGGCCACCCAGTACTCGACGTTGCCTTTGCCCGAGCCCATGCGCACTTCGAGCGGCTTCTGCGTGATGGGCACGTCCGGAAACACCCGGATCCAGATCCGGCCGCCGCGCTTCACGTGGCGTGAAATCGCCCGGCGGGCGGCCTCGATCTCGCGCGCCGTCATGCGGCAGCGGTCGGTGGCCTTCAGGCCGAATTCGCCGAACGCGACGAAGTTGCCGCGCTGCGCACTGCCGGCGATGTTGCCCTTGAATTGTTTGCGGAACTTGGTCCGCTTCGGCTGCATCATGTGTCGTTACCTAAGTTCCACTGGGCGCGGGCGGGGCGGCGTCGGTGCGGCCCGCCTCGTTCTTGGCGGCGGGCGCGGCGGCATCGGCGCGGCCGGCGTCG
>CAZZWZ010000113.1:0-10161 GCA_964657955.1 uncultured Steroidobacteraceae bacterium | reverse complement strand
CCGGTCGCCCCCGGTCGGGGGCTCCAATGAAATTATCCCGTCACGGCGTTCGGAAACAGGGTCGCGACGACGATCATCAAGAACAACAGCGCCAAAAAGGCGATCACCTGACCCAGCACCCAGAGTCCGAAAGCTTTGCGGGTGGCGACGCCCTGGATTTCGCTCAGACCCATGACCTGGATCACGACGCTCCACAGCATCAGCAAAACGTACGCGAAGAACTGTGCCTGCAGCAGCAGCGCGACGAAACCTTCGACGTCGGCATGGGGCACCTGCTCGAACGCCGCTTCGCCGGTGAGCAGGGCGGTGAACACCCACACGATGAGCGAGGCCACCATGGGCACGCCGCCATACGCGAGCACGTGGATCACCTGGTTGCGCGTGGAAATCTTGCCCGCACGTGCGCCCAGCCGTGCATAAATGGCGCCCATGAGAAAAAGGCTGGCGACCCCGGCGATGCTGCCGATCGCCACGGCCTTGGCGAAGATCTCTGCGATGGTGCTGGCGGCCCCCGCGTTCTGCGCGCGGCTCAGCGCGAGCCAGCCGACGATGCCCTGCGCCGCGCCGAGCAGGTAGTCGGTGGTTCCCACGGGACGCGTCGCCAGTTCGCGGAACACGCGACGTGGTCGCAACCAGACGTCATGCAGCGGGCGGATGGGTTCTGTCGGTAGCACGCGAACAGCGTACGCAATCCCTGCAACCGACTCCAGCGTCACGCGCAGATGACAGCAGACTTTTTCAGGGCTACTCTCGGTGCATAGCCGTCAGACCGCGAGGAGCAGTGAGATCATGGCCAAGAAGAAGAGTAAGGCGAAGAAGCGTCCCGTTGCGAAGACGAAGCGCAGCGTGAAGACCAAGACCGCGAAGAAGAAGGGACGACCGATCAAGTCCACCAAGGCAAAGACCAAAGCCAAATCGAAGACCAAGGCGAAGACCAAGACCAAGGCGAAGAAGACGCCCGCCGCCAAGAAGTCGATGAAGAAGGCGGTCGGGAAGACGACGGTCAAGGTCAAGGCCGCGAAGAAGAGACCGCCGAAATCCAAGAGTGTGGCACCGGCATCCTCCGTGCCGATGACCGACCCGCCCCGGAGCGAGGAACACGCGCCGATGCCGGAACCGCCGCCGTCCGACGTGGAAACCTCCACGCCCTGACCGCCGCCCGGTGTCTCAGGCGCGCATCAACCCTTTGAGAGGGCGCGCGCCGTTACTGTCCGGGAACACGCGGGTGGACAGACTGCCCGCATCGATGTGCAGGTGGTCCTGGAGTACGGCTTTGAAGACGCTGCGCAAATCGATGGTGGGCCGCAGGTCGCGGCGATCGAGCAGTGCGTCGGGCGCGAGACCCGGCCAGTCGGCGATGACGCGACCGCCGCGAACGGCACCACCGACGAGAAAGGCGCTGCCGCCCGTGCCGTGATCGGTGCCGCGCGTGCCGTTGACGGCGGCGGTGCGGCCGAATTCGGTGACCACCAGCACCGCGGTTTGGGGCCACAGGGGTCCCAGGCCCTCGGCCAGGATCTTCAGGCCGGCGTCCAGACCGGACAGACGCTGCGCCAGCACGCCCTGGGCCGCGCCTTGATTCGCGTGGGTATCCCAGCCGGTGGCCTCGATGACCGCCACCTCGGGTCCGCCGTCGCTGCGCATCAGGGAGGCGGCCATCTGGGCAACCCGGCCCACGCGGTCGGCGGCCGATGCCGCCGTTTCGCCGCGCCCGTCGGACAGCTTTTCGGTCTGCAGCACTTCGCTCAATCGCGCGGAGAACCAGTGGTCCGAGGAATAGAGATCGGCCAGCCGGGCAAACAGATCCTCGTCGAGATCGGGCGTCTCCGCCGGCGACTTCGACAGCACGGGCGCCGGGCCGCGCAGGATCAGCGGGACGTTCTGGCTCACCGCGACGGCATGCTCCTTCGCGGAGGCCGGGCGTCGCGCCGGCAACGATCTCACCGCGCGATTCAGCCATCCGTCCGCCGCGCCGAGGGGGTGAGTGAGGCCGTTTTCGAGCACGTTCTGGCCGTCGAAATGCGACCGGTCGCGATAGGGAGAGGCGACGGCCTGGAATACCAGCAGCTCGCCGGCGCCGTAGCGCTCGTGGAGGTAGGCCAGCGAGGGATGCAGGCCGAAGGTGCCGTCGAGCGCCAGCGCCCCGCCGTCGTGGCCCGGCGGCGCGATGGCCAGTTCGCGGCGCAGATCGGCATACGCCGGATCGCCGTGGGCGGGGACGGCCGCGAGACCGTCCAGCGCCCCACGCAGCACCACGACCACCAATCTCGCCGGGCCGCCGGTGCTGGCGAAGGAGACGTTCGGCAACGCTGCCGCGGCCGCCCACGCGCCGGCGGTGCAGAGAAACCGCCGCCGCGAGATCGAGGTCTGACTGCGGTGCATGCTACCTCCGTTGAAATTCCGGGCTCATCAGAAAGAGGGTGAGCGCCTGCACGCCGGAGGCGGCGCGACGCACGGCCGCGAGGGTGGCTTCGCGGGCCGTCCGACCCAGCGCCGCGTTCACGACATCGAGCGGATCGGCTCCCTGATCGTAGCGTTCGGCCACCCGCGACGCCCAGAGGATCCGATGCATCAGCGCATCGGAACCATCCCAGCCGGCTGCAACGTCCGGCCAGCCGGCGGGCGATCCCGGCGTGTACTGGCGTTGGCCGAGAAAATCGAACGTACGGACCACCTCGTCCGGTTTGTCCGGCGGCGTGTCGAGCGCGCGCAGGGTGGAGAACACCAGATCTTCCGGCGTCTTGAATTTCGCCGCGGTCGCCTTCCAGGCTTCGGGCGATTCCAACAACGCCGCGTACACCCGGGGCAGGTCGCCTTCCGACTTCAGGAACGCCTGCGCGACGCGCGCCACCGTCGCGGGCGGCGGATCGTCGGCGACGAAGTGGCGCGTCAGCTTCGTCGCGATGAAGCGCGCGGTGGCCGGATGCCTGGCCAGATCCTCGAGCACCGCCTCGCCCTGGGCGAGCCCCGTCTGCGGATAGCGCTTGCCGAGGAACACCTCGTCGCCGGGCTGGTGAAAATTCTCCCGAAAATAAAACCGTCCGGTGGGGCCCCCGGCGAGCCGATTTTGGCCGCCCCCGATGGACCAGCCGGTGATGATGCGGGCGAAGGTGGTGACGTCCCGCTGGGTGTAGCCGCCGTTCACCCCGAGCGTGTGCAATTCGAGAATTTCCCGCGCCAGATTCTCGTTGATGCCGAAGGGGCGCCGGGGGGAGGCGGCGCCCGCGCCCGCGCCGCGCCGGGCGGCCGCTTGCGCGGCCATGGAATCCGTCCCAACCGAAGTTTGATTGTCGAGAAACGCGATCATCGCCGGATGCTGCTCGACGGCGATCAACAAATCGACGAACCGGCCGTTGACGTGCGGTCGGATGGCTTCGTTCTCCAGCGTGCCGGCCAGGCCGAGGACGTCGCCCTTGTCGGCCGACACCGCAAAATGGTTGGACCAGAAATGCACCAGCCGCTCGGCGAAGGGTCGGGTGGTCGTGGCGGCGCTCTGCGCCCGCGCCAGCACCTGCGCCCGGTAGTGCGGCAGGTAGGCCTCCCGCACCGGGTTGCCCGGCTTGACGTCGGCGCCCGCCGTGGCCAGCCGCATCTCCCGGCGTTGCTCCCGGGCGGCCACGAGGTCGGCGAATATCTGCTCGGAGGGCGCCAGGTCCGAGGCGCCGGTGAGTGGGACGGCGCCCTGCGTCTGCGCACGCAGCCAGCCCCGGGGGTCTTGCGCCGCGCTGGACAGATCGCCGGGGCGGGCGCCCAGACCGAAGCGTAAAACGGCGATTTCCGCGCTCATCATGCGCAGATCAACGGTCCCGCCGCGTCGCGGTTGACCTGATCCCGGCCGGGCACCCTGGCGCTGGGGCGGCCCCCGAAGGCACCGCAGACCGGTTACATGGCCGGCCAGGCGAACCGTACCGCCAGCACCAGGGCGATGATGGCAATGAGCACGTTCAGCACCACGCCCACGTGGGTCCAGTACCCGGGCGGCACGACGTCGACGGCGAGGGCCTTGAGCACTTGGCGGAATTGCCGCGCCGCGATCAAGGCCACCGCGGCGCCGAGCAGCAGCAGCATGATGCCCAGGCCCAGCGAAAAGTCGCGCTGGACGGCCGTCGACGGCTGACGGGACATCATCTGCAGGAACAGACCGAAACGTTCGGCCACGAAACCGAAGCCCATCAGGGCGATGGCGTTGCGCTGCCAGGCGAGCAGCGTGCGCTCGGCCGCGAACAAGACCCGGGGATCGGCCGTGAAGGGAGGTTTTGTGTCGTTGTTCATCGGAAGCGTCGAGTTGGGGGCCGAATTGACGGTAAGCCAATTCTCACGGCAACAGGGGAGTATGACCGATCGCGCCCGCCGGCGGTCGTGTGCATCCTCGAAAATTGAATAGGAGTGGACTCATGGCATACGCGCAAGGCGATCTGCATGGCCAACAGGATGTGCCGGGGGACGACTTGGCTGCGTTTGCCATGCCCCGGCGGAGCGACACGCGCGGATCCTCGGGTGACGTGGTCGCCGAGATCGGTGCGCTGCGTTCCATCAATGCCCATCTGACGCGGCAGGTCGCCTTGTTGAGGCAGCGGGAGGCGCAGGCTCAGCGGCTGGCGGACCGCGATGGCCTGACGGGCCTCTACAACCGGCGCTGCATGTTCGAACTGCTGGAGTCGGCGATGGCCCAAGCCGCACAGCAGCAGCAACGCGTGGGATTGCTGTTCATCGATTTGGACGGATTCAAGGCCATCAACGATCACTTCGGACATGCGGCCGGCGATGAGCTTCTGACCATGGTTGCCGGACGCATTGCGGCGCGCGCCCGCCATGGCGACTACGTGTGTCGCTACGGTGGCGATGAATTCGTCATGATCCTGCCGCGCGCCCGGGACCTCGCAGCCGTTCACCGGGTGGCCGATGCCATCCGGGCGCGCGTGGCGCTGCCGTGTCGCGTCGATGGCGTGGATTTGAAGTTGACCGCGGCCATCGGCGTGTCCATGGCGCCGGATCATGCCACCACGGCCGCGGCCCTGATGCATCTCGCGGATGAATCCATGTACCGCGCCAAGGGTCGCGCGGCGGAGGCCGAAAGCGCGCGCCACCCCGTGTCCCCGGCGCGCCGGCGGGACGACTGGGACGCGCCGCACGCCCCGCGCTGATCCGGCGTCTCCATGCCGCGCGTGATATTTGCCTGATTGGACGTTACCCTTCGGCCATGTCTCATCCGTTTCGCAGCAGCTGGCTGTTGATTGCATCCCTGGCCCTGACCGCGTGCGTCGTCGTTCCCGATCAACGGCACGACGTGGGCGGCGTGGTGATGGTCCCCCCGCCTCCGCCGCGCGAGGAAGTGGTGGGCGCGCCACCCACCGAAGGTTACGTCTGGCTGGGCGGCTATTGGTCATGGGTGGGCGACCGCCACGAATGGGTGCCCGGTCACTGGGCCGCACCCCGGCCGGGTCGGCGCTGGGTTGCGGCGCAGTGGGTGCGACAGGGCGACGGGTGGCGCATGCGGCCGGGCCACTGGGAGCGCGGCGGCTGAAGTCCTAGCGTGGCTGAGGCCACGGCGTGTCCTGACGCAGTTCGCTGAGCGGCCGCTCGCTGCCGGAATCGAACCAGTGTTCGATCAGCCGCAGCGAGATGGATTGCGCCGGCGGCAACACGGGAATGCCGGCCGCGATGTCGCTCCGCGTGAACCACCGTGCATCCTCGAGTTCCTGATCGTGGCGGTGGATCTCCTGGCTCACGGCACGCGCGAGGAAGCCCAGCATCAACGATGACGGGAAGGGCCAGGGCTGCGAGGAGTGATATTCGATGTCCGCGACGACCACGCCGGTCTCCTCGAGCACTTCGCGTGCCACGGCGTCCTCCAACGACTCGCCCGGCTCGACGAACCCCGCGATGGTGGAGTAGCGACCCGCCGGCCACGAGGCCTGGCGGCCCAGCAGCGCGCGCGGGCCGTCGCTGATCAGCACGATGATCGCCGGATCCAGTCGGGGAAATTGTTCGTGCCGACACGTCGGATTGGTGCAGACCAGAACGTGCCCACCCTTCACGCCGAGCGTGGGCGTGCCGCAGCTGCCGCAGTAGCGGTGGCGCCCACGCCACGAGATCAGCGCACGCGCGTAACCCAGCAGTCCGGCTTCGTCGGGCGGCAGCAGCGAGGCCACCGTTCGCAAATCCTCGAACCGGGCACCCTCCAGCAATGAAGGTTCGTCGAGGCAGGTAAATTCGTAGGCGAAGAAAAACGCGCCATCGTTCCTGCCCAGCAGGATGAGGTGGTTGACGTCGCGCGTCTGCGCAGGAATCCGGTCGAGATCGATGAACGCCGCCCGCGGGCCGTCGTCGTACTTCACCAGGCTGCGCGAATTCCACACCGGCACCACGCGACTGCGCCCGTCCGTCAGCGCGCCCGCATACCACTGCCCGTCGTGTCGCATATGACCGGCTCGGTCCAGATACGGACCTGAAAAAACATTCCGTCGCACCATGCCGCGAGTCTAACAGGGCGCGGCGTGTTCAGCAGGGCGCGGCGTGCTCCAGGCATCTCGCGGCCGCGAAGCCCGACGATTCGCAGTTGACGCAGCCGGGGCGGCGTCGCGACAGCAGGTCGCGCAGGCGCACGCCGCCGCACACCGCGCAGCGCACGACCCCCAGCTCGTCCTGCCGCGACAGTGCCAGCAGCAGGAACCAGGCATGTTCGAAGGAGATGCTGGCCGGGCAATGCAATTGCAGATACGACTCGTACGCCTGGCACAGCAGCGTCCCCGATTCGTACGAGCCCACGCGGTATTGCGACTCCACTCCGCCGTCGGCTCCGCTCAGCAAGCCATACACGACGAACAGGCTCGCCAGTTGCGCGGCCTCGAAATTCAACTCGGCGTTGCGGAAGAAGAACGCGGCCTGCCGCGGCGACTTGCCGCGATGGCGCAGCACCCGCTCCGCGTCCTGGTCCAGGACGTAACTGCGATACAGCTTCCGGATGCGGTCGTCGCTGAGCCCGGTCCATTGCCGGATGGTGTAGGTCCGCGCCTCATGTCGGATCAAACGCAGCGCAAGGTCCAGGCGTTGTCGGTCACGCGTGTAACGATCGTCGGATACTCTCATGGCGGCTCCTCGTGCGGGTCTCGCGATTCGGGCAATTGGGCTCAGAAAAGAATTTGACAGAAATTAATCACAAAGTTAGCGTAGGTGCCAAGGGATCGCGCAGGCGATAACCGTCGTGTTCGCCGGGAAATGCGCGAGCGGGACGAGTGAAAACCCCGGCTGTTCAACGAGTGGAGGCGGTCATGCAGGATGCAAACGTCAGGACTTGGACCCGCGAGCCGCAGGTGTCCGCGGAACTGCTCGGTTCGTTGCGCGGGCTGAATCACCGATTTCTCGACCTCGTGGCAACCTGGGCCGGCGGGTGGGAGGCGGACGGCGCGTCCGCTCATCACGCGGATCTCGCCGCGCAGATCGCCCCGCTGTCAGCCGCGCAGAAAATGGCGGTCGCGGACTGTCCGTACGCATTGTTCGATCTGCGATTCCACGACGAACGTCACTGGGCGAGCCGGCTGCACCTGGCCCGCCGCTGGAACGTGGCGGATGTAAGTCCCTCGGACGAAGCCACGCTGGATTTCGTGCGCATGGCGCTGTTCTTCGCCTGGCACGTGGCCTCCACCGCCCGGCTCGCCGCGCAATTTCTGCTCGGCATGCCCGCCGCCGCGGTGACGGCGTTCCGTGCCGCGCCGTTCGATTGCCTGTCGGGATTGGCGGCGGCGGAGGCGATGCACCTGACCGCGAGATGGCACGATTGTCCCATGTACTGGAACGCCCTCACGTCGGCGGCGTTCCGCCCCGATTCCGCCGAACTGCGCCGCATACAGCTCCATGGCCTGCAACTCGCGGCCGCGGTGCGCCTGACCTGGACGGCACAATCCGCCTGAGCGGCGGCGCGCACGGGAACCCGCAGTTGCGGCCGGAGCCACGCGGGGTTTAGGCTACGCGGCTCCTATGCAAGCCCTCGTCTTACGTCAGCTCACCAAAACCTACAAGAACGGCATCCACGCGCTGAAGGGCCTCGACCTGGAGGTGGCACAGGGCGATTTTTTCGCGCTGCTCGGGCCGAACGGCGCGGGCAAGACGACGGCCATCGGCATCGTCACCTCGCTGGTGAACAAGACCGGCGGCGTGGTGCAGGTGTTCGGGCACGACATCGACACGGATGTCGAGGCGGCGAAATCCTGCATCGGCATCGTGCCGCAGGAAGTGAATTTCAACATGTTCGAATCGGTGTTGACCATCGTGGTGAACATGGCGGGCTTCTACGGGATTCCCCGCGGCCTGGCCCGGCAGCGCGCCGAGAAATATCTGAAGCAGCTGCAGTTGTGGGAGCGCCGGCATTCGATCGCGCGCTCGCTGTCCGGCGGGATGAAGCGGCGGCTCATGATCGCACGCGCGCTGATGCACGAGCCGCAGCTGCTGATCCTCGACGAGCCCACGGCGGGCGTGGACATCGAAATCCGCCGCTCGATGTGGGAATTTCTGCGCGGCATCAACGTCCAGGGAACCACCATCATCCTGACCACGCATTATCTGGAGGAAGCGGAGAACCTGTGCCGCAACGTGGCCATCATCGAGGGCGGGCGCATCATCGAGCGCGACAGCATGGCCAACGTGCTGCGCAAGCTGCAGACGGAAATCTTCGTGTTGAACCTGCGCGCCTCGCTCGCGGGACCGCCGCCGCTGCAAGGATTCGCGACCACCTTGTCGGACGATCACACCCTCGAGGTCGAGGTGTCGAAGGGGCAGAGCCTGAACGACATCTTCGCGCAGCTGTCCGCGCAGGGCATCGAGGTGAACAGCATGCGGAACAAGGTCAACCGGCTGGAGGAACTCTTCATCCGTCTGGTCGACGTGAGCGCCCGCGCGGCGCTCCAGGGCGCATGAACGTGGCCGCGGCCTCGCGTGCGCGCGCCGAGTGGGTGGGGTTCTCCACCATCATCATCCGCGAATTCCACCGGATCGTCCGCATCTGGGGGCAGACCATCGTGCCGCCGGTGGTGACCGCCACCCTGTACTTCGTCATCTTCGGCAGCCTCATCGGCAAACGCGTGGGGCAGGTCGGCGGCTACGGCTACATGGAGTTCATCGCACCCGGACTCATCATGATGACCGTCATCACCAATTCCTACGGGAACGTGGTGTCGTCGTTCTTCGGCGCCAAATTCGGCAAGCATCTCGAAGAATTGCTGGTCTCCCCGCTGCCGAACTGGCTGATCGTGACGGGCTATGTCGCGGGCGGCGTGCTGCGCGGTCTGCTGGTCGGCGGCGTGGTCACGGTGGTGGCCTATTTCTTCACCCATTTCGCGGTGCTGCATCTCTTCGTGGTGCTCTCCGCCGTGCTGCTGACCAGCATCGCGTTCGCCCTGGGCGGTTTCATCAACGCGCTGTTCGCCAAGAACTTCGACCAGATCTCCTGGTTTCCCACCTTCGTGCTCGCGCCGCTGACGTACCTCGGCGGGGTGTTCTATTCCGTCAAGATGCTGCCTTCCTGGGCGCTCGCGCTGTCCCATGCCAATCCCATCCTGTACATGGTGAGTGCCTTTCGCTACGGCTTCCTCGGCACCTCCGACGTCGATTTGAGGGTGGCCTTCGGCATCATGATCGCGGCCGTGCTCCTGATGTTCGGCCTGGCCGTGACTTTGATGAACCGGGGCGTCGGCATTCGCGACTGAGGGGAAATTATGTCCGTCGTAGTCGGCCGGTGCGCGTGCTCGCTCGCCGGATTCGTGATGGTGATGATCTGCGGATACTCTGCGCAGGCCGCGGCCCCCGCGGCAGGGCCGGACGATCTGCTGGGATTTTCGCCGCGGTCGGCGCAGGTCGAGCGGGAGCTGGAACGACGTTTCGACGCGGACCTCTCCCCCGCGGAAACGCGGGCCTGGATGGAGCAGCTGTCCTCCGCCCCGAATCACGTGGGCAGTCCCCACGACAAGGCCAATGCCGAGTTCATCGCGCAGAAATTTCGCGAGTGGGGCTGGAGCACGGCCATCGAATCGTTTTCCGTGCTGTACCCGACGCCACGGGAGGTGCGGCTGGAACTCGTCGCGCCCACCCGCTTCGTGGCCAGGCTGCGCGAACCGCCCATCGACGGCGATGCGACCTCGCGGCAGGTCGCGGACGAACTGCCGCCGT
>CAZZWZ010000112.1:0-10191 GCA_964657955.1 uncultured Steroidobacteraceae bacterium | reverse complement strand
TGCGGTCCAGCCAAGCGTCCTCGCCCGCCAACAGGCCGGCGGCCGGCGAGCGCAGCTTCGATTCCGCGATGACGTCGAACGATCCTGACAACCGCAGCGATGGCGCGCGCGGTGTCTGCCGCGCGCGCCGCTCCAGGGCGGCGTACGATTCGAGCTGCTTGGCCTGCAGCACCCGCCGCGCGCTCGACTCCGCGATCTGGTCCAGGAAACCCATCAGGCGGCGCCTCGTCGCGCCGCGAAGTCCTGCAGGCCGCGCAGCCAGTCCGCTGCGCCACCGCTGTCGATGACGGCGCCGCCCCGTTCGATGCCCGCGGCGATGGACGCCGCTCTTCCCGCGATGAACAAGGCGATGCCGCACTGCAGAGCGAGAGCCGCCCGATGCGCGCCGCGATCGCGGCCGTCGAACACCTCGCGAAGCGCCGCCACGTTGTTCACCGCATCGCCCCCCGCCAGATCCGCCACGGTGCAGGTCGCGAGCCCGAATTCGCGCGGGTCGATCTCACGCCTGACGATGTTGCCGCGGGCGACGTCGAATGCGAGGAAAGGCCCCACCGGCGTCGCTTCGTCCCACCCGTCCGCGCCATGAATCACCCACGCGCGCTCGATGGACATGCCTGCCACGGTCTCGGCCATCAATTCGGCGGTGGCGGCATCGTAGGCGCCGAGCAACCGGAATCTCGGGGCCGCGGGGTTGGTGAGCGGTCCCAGCAGATTCAGCACGGTGCGCACGCCCAGAGCGGCACGCACGGGCGCCAACGATTTCATCGCGGGATGGAAATAGGGCGCGAACAGGAACGTGAAGCCGGTGGCGGCAAAACACTCGGTCGCCCGCGCCTCGTCGAGCGGCAACGAAAATCCCAGCTGCTCCAGCAGGTCCGCGCTGCCGCTGCGGCTCGACACCGAGCGGTTGCCGTGCTTGATCACCGGCAGCCCGCACGCCGACGCGAGCAATGCCGCGCCGGTGGACAGATTCAAACTCCCCGATCCGTCCCCGCCGGTCCCCACGATGTCGATGGCATCGGGGGTGTCGGGCAACGCGGGCCGGCGGGCGCTCGAGCGCATGGCCTCTGCAAAACCACGCACCTCGGCAGCGGTGACGCCCTTGCCACGCAATGCCGCGAGCAGGGCGCCGGCCATGGCCGGAGCGAGGTCGGGCTCGGTCAACCGGGCAAACAGACCGCCGGCCTCGGGTTCGGTCAGATCGCCGCCATTCAGCAGATGGTCCAGGATGCGGCGCAGGCTCTGCATGATCAGGTTTTGAGGAAGTTGCTCATCAACAGCGGACCGTCCGGGGTGAGCACGCTCTCCGGATGGAACTGCACCCCCTCGATGGGCAGCGATCGATGACGCACCCCCATGATCTCGCCTTCCACCGTGCGCGCGGTCACTTCCAGCGCCTCCGGAATGGTCGAGGGCTCGGCGATCAGGGAATGATAGCGGCCGGCCTGAAAATCCTGCGGCAGGCCGCTGAACAACCCCTTGCCGTCATGCGTCACGGCCGAGACCTTGCCGTGCATCAGCCGCCCGGCGCGCACCACGGTGCCGCCGAACACCTCGACCATGGATTGATGTCCCAGGCAGACCCCGAAGATGGGGATGCGGCCGGCGAACGCTTCGATCATGCGCATCGAGACGCCGGCATCGCGCGGTCTGCCGGGTCCGGGGGAAATCACCAGGTGCGTCGCGCCGCCGCGCAGCGCCTCCTCCACCGAGAGGGCATCGTTGCGATGCACGTCCACCGTCGCCCCGAGCACCAGGAACGCCTGCACGAGGTTGTACGTGAAGGAGTCGTAGTTATCGATCAGCAACACCCGGGGCTGCAGGCTCACAGGCCCTCCGCCGCGATGGTGAGGGCACTGCGCAACACCGCGCTCTTGGCCATGACCTCGTCGTACTCGGCCTGAGGCGAACTGTCCGCCACGATGCCGCCGCCCGCCTGATAGCTGTAGCCGTCGCCGCGGAACACCAGGGTACGAATGGTGATGGCCTGGTCCATGTCGCCTCGCCGGCCGAAATAACCCACGGTACCGCCGTACAACTGCCTTCCCACCGGTTCCAGCTCGTCGATGATCTCCATGGCGCGGACCTTGGGCGCGCCCACCAGGGTGCCGGCCGGAAAGGCGGCGGCGAACAAATCGAAGATGTCCGCGCCGGGAGCCAGCGTCCCGCCGACCCCGCTCACCATGTGCATCACGTGGCTGTAACGCTCGATCACGCGATAGGGATCGACCTTGACCGACCCCGCCGTGGCGACGCGACCGAGGTCGTTGCGCGCCAGATCCACCAGCATGACGTGTTCGGCGTTCTCCTTCGGATCGGCCAGAAGTTCCGACTCCAGCGCCGCATCCTGCGCCGCATCGGCGCCGCGCGGACGTGAGCCCGCGATGGGCCGCAGCTGCGCCCGGCCGCCGTGCGACTTGACCAACGCCTCGGGCGACGATCCCACCACGGTGATGTCGCCGAGCTCGCAGAAATACATGTACGGCGACGGGTTCAGCAGGCGCAGCGCCCGGTACACCTCGAAGGGCGAGAGCGAATGTCGGCCCTCGAACCGGGACGCCAGCACCAGCTGGTACACGTCGCCGGAAGCGATGTATTCCTGGGCGCGGCGCACGCCCGCCGCGTGCGCCGACGGCGTCAGGGATGGCACGGCCGGCGAGAACGAGCGGGCTCCCGAGGAGCCGTTCAATGCGATGACGGGCACCGCGCCGCGCAGCGCCCGGACGACTTCACGCCGCAGACTCTGGCGCTCCGCCTCGCTGCCGTCGTGCAGCAACGCAACGCCCCGGGTCAGGTGATCGAAGACCAGCAACGACTTGGGGGCCACGTAATGCGCATGCGGCGTCTCCGTCTGGTCGAGACTGCGGCCCGGGACACGCTCGAAGTATCGGACGGCGTCGTAGGCCGTATATCCCACCAGGCCACCGAGCAGCGGAACGCCGGGAATGTCGGGCAGGGGGCAGGGGGCACGCGCCAGTGCGCCGCGCAACGCGTCCAGGAACTCGGCCTTGGATCGCGGTCGGGGTGCCGGGCTGCCGCCGACCTGCAGGCCGAAGCGGTCCAGCCGAACGTCCAGGCAATCGCCGAATCCGATGAAGGAATAGCGCGCCAGGCGTTCGCCGCCCTCGACGCTCTCCAGGAGGAAGCGGGGCGTGAAGGGCGCCAGTTTCAGGTAGGCCGACACCGGCGTATCCAAATCAGCGGCAATGTCGAACGGTGGCTTCATCGTATCCTGCGTGCAAAATCATGCCTGGCTGCAAAACATCGGGACAACAAAAAACCCATCACCGGCGAAGTCCGGAGATGGGTTCTGGTTCGGTCGAACGGATTTGAAACTTAAGAGGCCAGCGCCCACTCCTTCAGAGGGGGGACCACCACCAGTTGCTCGCTTGGCTGCCCGGGAATTTCATGGCCGTGGAGTATCACCGCCGCGGCCCCGCAGCGTCAAGTCGCCTTCGCGGGTGCCAGGGTCTTTTTGAATCGCCGCGTGAGTTCGACGAAACGTGGGGTCAGGCCGATGTCCTCGTACAGCGGGTCGCCTTGCTCGTCGTGTGAGATCACCGTGGGACCGCGCTCGTAGGGCATGGCCGCCGCGATTTCGTCCAGCCCGGCATGGAGCAGGTCGGTGATGAGCCGCTCGATCCCCGCTCCCGGAAACAATTCCGCCAGCGCGTGCAAACGCGATGCATCGTCCAGCGGCAGACGAACGGCGTACTGCGTCGCCGTGAGCGTCGGGGTTGCGGCCTTCTGCCACCGATCGAGCAAGGGCTTGAATTTCACGACATCTCCGCCATTACCTGCAATGAAGCATTATAAGTCGGGACCGGGCATGAATATCGTATTGAACCGTGAAGAGCGGCACTGGGCGATGGCGGCGCATCTGTGCGGTCTGCTGTGGCTGGCGGGCGGAACGGGGCTGCTGTTCTTTCCGTTCGGCGGCCTGGTGTTGTTCACCCTGCTGGGTCCCTTCATCATCTGGCGCACCAAGGGGCGCTCCATGCCCTTCGTCGCCGACCAGGCGGTGGAGTCGCTGAATTTCCAGATCACCGTGTTCCTGCTCGGGCTGGCATTCGCGGTGCTGGCGATGGTGCTGATCGGCTTCGCGCTGCTGTGGATGCTGGGCGTGGTCAATCTGGTGCTGGTCATCGTCGCCACCGTTCAGGTGAGCGACGGCAAGCCCTACCGCTATCCCTTCTGCCTGCGGTTGGTGAAGTAGCCGCTCGTTGGACATCCCTCTCCCCCGCGCCTCCGACACCGCGGCCCCACGCGGCCTGTTCGACGTGTTCGCCTACAGCCGGCGGGCGCTCGCGCTGGTGTGGACCACGAACAAGCCCTTGAGCGTTTCGCTTGCCGCTCTGACGCTGCTGGCCGGCGTGTTGCCCGCCGGTATCGCCTTCGTCGGCGCCGCGATCGTCGACGCGGTCATCCATGCGGCCGAATTGCACGGTAGCAGCGGTCGCATCGCGCTGGGCGGCGTGTTCGAGTACGTCGCGCTCGAGGCGCTGCTGGTGGCCGCCACCTCGGTGGCGCAACGCGGGATTTCCCTCGCCCAGTCGTTGCTCCGGGCGCAGCTGGGACAGCGCGTGAACGTCATGATCCTCGACAAGGCCCTGACCCTGGACCTGACCCAGTTCGAGGACTCGGAGTTCTACGACAAATTGACGCGGGCACGCCGCGAGGCGTCGAGCCGGCCGCTCAGCCTGGTGATGCGTACCTTCGGGCTGATCCAGAACGCCATCTCCCTCGTGTCCTTCGGCGCACTGCTGGTGCGCTTCTCGCCGTGGGCCGTGGTGCTGCTGGTGCTGGCCGGGCTGCCCGCGTTCGTCGCCGAGGCAAAATTCTCAGGAGAAGCGTTCCGCCTCTTTCGCTGGCGAGCGCCGGAGGCACGGATGCAGATTTACCTCGAATCCGTGCTGGCGCGCGAGGATACGGCCAAGGAGGTGAAGCTGTTCGATCTGGGTCCGCGACTGCTCGATCGCTACCGGGAAATCTTCAGCCGGCTGTATCGCGAGGATCGCGACCTCACGCTGCGCCGGGACGTCTGGGGTTTCGGTCTGGGTCTGGTCGGGACCGCGACGCTGTACGGCGGCTATGCCTGGATTGCCGCGGAAACCGTGCTGGGCGCCATGACGGTGGGACAGATGACCATGTACCTGATGCTGTTCCGCCAGGGTCAATCGGCCGTGAGCGCGGTGCTGTCGGCGGTCAGCGGGCTCTACGAGGACAATCTCTACCTGTCGAACCTGTTCGAGTATCTCGAACAGCCGGTGAGCGGTGGAAGCGGCACGTTGCACGTGGGCCCGAAACCGGGCGACGGGATCCGCTTCGAGGGCGTCGACTTCGTCTACCCCGGCGCGTCCACGGCCGCCCTGTCGGCCGTCGATCTGCACGTCGCGCCCGGACAGAGCCTGGCGCTGGTCGGCCAGAACGGCTCCGGGAAGACGACCTTGATCAAGCTGCTGACCCGGCTGTACCGCCCCACCCGGGGACGGATCCTGTTGGATGGCCTGGACCTGCTCGAATGGGACGAGACCACGCTGCGCCGGCGCATCGGCGTCATTTTCCAGGACTTCGCCCGGTACCAGATGCTGGTGGGCGAGAACATCGGCGCCGGAGATGTCCGCGCCTTCGATGACGAGGCGCGCTGGCGTGATGCCGCGAAGCAGGGGCTGGCCGCCGACTTCGTGGACAGTCTGCCCCTGGGATACCGCACCCAGCTCGGGAAGTGGTTCAAGGACGGCCGCGAACTGTCGGGTGGGCAGTGGCAGAAGATCGCATTGGCGCGGGCCTTCATGCGAAACGAGGCGGACATCCTGGTGCTGGACGAACCCACGGCCGCCATCGACGCCGGAGCCGAAGCCGAGGTGTTCCAGCATTTCCGCGAACTGACCCGCCACCGCATCGCCATCATCATCTCGCATCGCTTCTCGACGGTCCGGATGGCCGACCAGATCCTCGTCCTGGAAGACGGCCGCATCGTCGAGCGCGGCAGCCACGAATCGCTCATGTCCGCCGACGGACGCTACGCCGGCCTTTTCACCTTGCAGGCGCGCGGGTATCGTTGAACGATGAAAAATCACGCAGTCGAAGACAGCGCAGCCACCGCACGCCATCGTGCATCCGCCAACGGCGCGCGCAACCCCCGCGCACTTGCGAAGCTCTACGTGCTTGCCCTGGTGTGTGCCGCGGCGGGTGGGAAGAGCACGGCCGCGTCGAACGGGGCGTCGACCGACCAGGTCCGTGCCGGCACCTACCGGGCGGTGCTGCAGCTTCCCGGCGGCGAACTGCCCTTCGGTCTGGAACTGTCCCGGGAGGGAACGGGCTGGGTGGGCTATCTGCGCAACGGCAAGGAGCGGTTGAAGCTCGCCGAGGTGGCCGTCGACGGGCCGCATCTGGCGATCAAGATGCCGGGCTACGAGAACCGCCTGGATGCGCAGGCCGGTCCGGACGGGCTGAGCGGGGAACTGGTGCTGGACAAGCTAGGCGGCAAGGATCAGCACATTCCCGTTCGGGCCCGGTTTCAACAGACCTACCGATTCTTTCCCACGCCGTCGGACGGCGCGCCCGACGTGTCCGGCCGCTGGGCCGTGACCTTCACCGACGACGACGGCAAGAGCGAGAAGGCGGTGGGCGAATTCTCGCAGTCGCGCGACGTGGTCAACGGCACCTTCCTCACCGACAGCGGGGATCACCGCTTCCTCGCGGGTCAGATGCACGGGCATGACCTGTACCTGTCCACCTTCGACGGCGCCCATGCCTTCTTGTACAAGGCGACGCTGGGTGCCGAGGACGGCACGCTCAGCGGCGATTTCTGGTCCGGCACGGCATACCACGAGCACTGGACCGCCCGGCGGGACGCGCGTGCCGCACTGCCCGACGCCTATGCCCTCACCACCCTTCGCGCGGGATCGCACCGCTTCGAATTCGACTTTCCCGATCTCGCGGGCCGGCAGGTGAACGACCGCGATCCGAAGTTTCGCGGCAAGGTGCTGGTGGTCGCGCTGGCGGGCAGCTGGTGCCCGAATTGTCACGACGAAGCGGCGTTCCTGGCACCGCTCTACCGGGACTATCGGTCCAAGGGCCTCGAAGTGGTTTCATTGATGTTCGAACATTTCGGCGATTTCGACCGCGCCGCGGCGGCGACGGAACGCTTCCGCCGGCATTACGACATCGACTACACCACGCTGATCGCCGGGATTTCCGACAAGGACGATGCGGGGAAAAAATTGCCGTCGTTGGACCGGGTGTACGCCTTCCCCACGACGATTTTCATCGATCGGAAGGGCCAGGTGCGCAAGATTCACACCGGGTTTTCCGGCCCTGCCACCGGCGAGCACTACACGCAGTTCGTGAACGAGTTCAAGCAGACGCTCGACCGGTTGCTGGCGGAGTCCTGATGCCATCCTTCGACGTCGTTTCCGAATTCGACTCGCACGAACTGACCAATGCCGTGGACCAGGCCGTGCGCGAGCTGACCCAGCGTTTCGATTTCAAGGGCACGGACGCCACGTTCGAACTCGAGGAAGCGACGGTGACCATGAGCGCGCCCGCCGATTTCCAGTTGAAGCAGATGCTGGAAATCCTCAAGTTGAGGATCGCCAAGCGTGGCATCGACGTGGCGTGTCTCGACGTGAAGGACCCCGTCGTCAACCTGGCCAAGGCGAAGCAGCAGGTGCTGGTGAAGCAGGGACTCGATGCCGAGACCGGGAAGAAGGTCACGCGCCTGCTCAAGGACTCCAAACTCAAGGTGCAGGCACAGATTCAAGGCGACAAGGTGCGCGTCACGGGCAAGAAGCGCGACGACCTGCAGGAGGCGATCGCGTTCCTGCGCAAGGCCCCGGTGGACATGCCGTTGCAATTCAACAACTTTCGCGACTGAGAGCAACATTCGCGACCAGAGGATCGCGGTCGCGAAGGCTCAATGCGCCGGTTCCAGGCCCTTCGAGTAGATCACCGTTCCGTCCAGCTTGACGATGATGGCGTCGATGTCGTCGATGCGGTTGTAGATTTCCATGGCCTTGTCCGGTCCCAGGACGAAGGCCGTCTTCGACAAGCCGTCCGTTCGCATGGCGTAGGGCCCGATGATGGTGGCGCTGCGCACCTTGCTGGCCGAGTGCCCCGTGCGCGGATCGATGATGTGGTGATAGCGCACGCCGTCCTCCTCGAAGAAGCGTTCGTAATCCCCGGAGGTCGACATGGCCGCGTCGACCAGCGGGATGCGCGTGATGACTTCCCCGGCCCCTTTTCGTGGGTCGCGGATGCCCACCATCCACGGCTTGCCGAATCGGTCGCCGATGATCCGGCTGTCGCCGCCCGCCGCCACGTAGGCGCGGGTCACGCCCCGTGTCCTGAGCACATCGATGCCGCGATCCACCGAGTAGCCCTTGGCGATGCCGCCGAGGTCGATCCGCACGCCTTTTTGCGAGAACCGCACGGTGTGATTCTTCGAATCCAGCAACAAATGCCGGTAGTTCACCGCGGGCAGTGCCTGGGTGATCTGCGCCTCGTCGGGCCGCACGTGCCGGCGGAAGTCGTACATGAACCCCACGCTGGCGTAGGTGATGTCGAAGGCGCCTTCCGTGAGCACCGAATACTCCTTGGCCGTGGTCAGCAGGTCGAACAATTCCGGTGTGATGGCCATGGGGCCGGCGGCGGCATTGGCGTTCACCAGCGACACTTCGCTGGTGGGCTTGTAGGTGCTCATCGATTCGTCGACGTGACGCATCTCACCGAGCACGGCGTCGATGGCTTCCTCGGCCCGGTCGCGGTCCTCCGACCACAATTCCACCGTGATGCGCGTGCCCATGATGCCGTCGGTGACCCGGCGTACCCATTCGCCGTGAGCGGGCGCGGCGGCCCCCAGGGCCAGCGCCAGGCAAAAGACACCGAACACCGTGCGGAAGCGTCGCTTCATACCCTTCGTCCCCCGCGCCATTGCATGACCACCAGGGCACTGCCGATCATCCCGCCGAGATGCGCGAAATGGGCGATGCCCGACATGGTGCCGGTGACCCCCATGACCAGTTCCAGCCCCGCATACAGCGTCGCGAACACCCAGGCCGGCATGGGGATGGGCGGGATCAGCGGGATCACCTTGCGATTCGGAAACATCAACGCATAGGCCAGCAGCAACCCGAACACGCCGCCGGACGCGCCGATGGTCGACGCGGGCGGTGCGCCGAGCAACTCGGGCACGAACAGCTGCGTGAGCGCGGCCGTGATCACCGAGGCCACGTAGCACGCCAGGAGGCGCCAGGGCCCGACGTAACGTTCGATCTCGGCGCCGAACATCCACAACCCGAGCATGTTGAACAGCAGATGAGCGACGTTGTCGGTACTATGCAGGAACGCATAAGTCACGATCTGCCAGACATGAAAATAAGATCTGCCGTCGAGCGGCTGCAAGGGCCACAGTGCCAGTGCGAGTTCCAGACGGCCCTTGGACATCGACTGCAACACGTACATCACCGCGTTCGCGGCGATCAACCATTTCACGGCTCGAACGTTCTTCACGGGCCATTCTAACCCACCGGCCGAACCCACCGTGCGCGCCGTGTTCCTGGATTACGACACCGTCGCCAGAGAGGATCTGGACACGACGGCTTTGCGGGCCGTCATGCCCGGGCTCGAGTTTCATGGCACCACCGACGACGGGCAGCTGCACGCACGCGTCGAGACTGCCGAATTCGTGCTGTTGAACAAGGTGGTCCTGACGCGCGAGCATCTGTGCTCGGCCCGCCGCCTGAAGTTCATCGGACTGGCCGCCACCGGCACCGACAACATCGATCTGGAGGCGGCGCGCGAGCGCGGCATCGCCGTCTGCAACGTGCGCGGCTACTGCACGCAATCCGTCGTGCAGCAGGTCTGGGCACTGATCCTGGGCCTGACGCAGCACCTCCGGGAGTACTCCAACCTGGTCACCGACGGAGCGTGGACGCACCGCGCGGCGCGAGCCGTGCCCGGGCACCCCGTGCTCGCGTACCCCATCCGCGAACTGACCGGGCTCACCCTGGGTGTCGTCGGCTGGGGCGAACTCGGCCGGGCCGTCGCCGACACGGCCCGCGCCTTCGGCATGCGGGTGATGATCGCCGACCGTCCCGGTGGGACGCCGCAACCCGGCCGTCATGCCCTGCACGAGCTGCTCGCCTCCTGCGACATCCTGTCGCTGCATTGTCCGCTGACACCGGCGAC
>CAZZWZ010000111.1:0-10235 GCA_964657955.1 uncultured Steroidobacteraceae bacterium | reverse complement strand
CGATCCACAAAAAATCGACCGGCCGGCGCGACGCTGCCATCGCCACGGCCAGAGGACCGGTGAATTCCAGCGCCACCGCGATGCCCAACGGTATCCGCTCCAGGGACAGATAGAAGAACAGGTTCATGAAACCCATGGCCAGGCCGTAGGCTCCGGTGATCCACGCCTGGCGCGCGCTCCGCCGCACGCGCCACGGCCGCCACACCGCCATCAGGAAGATGCCGGCCAGTCCCAGCCGCAGCGCGGCGGCACCGGCGGCGCCCACCACGGGGAACAATTGCTTGGCGAGCGCCGCGCCCAGCTGAAAGCACACCATGGCCACGAGCAGCAGGACGATGGGAAGCGCCAGCGGGTGGGCCTTGAACGGGGGAGGCGTCGTCACGATAATCCACGGCGGAAAGGGGCCGCAGATTACCATCGTCACACCGAACCCACCCACCCCGAAGGACCATTTGATCACCAGCCTGCCTGCCTGGACCGCCGGGGCGCGCCGCGCACCGGTGCTTCCCGTGCCGCGCGCCGCCGTGCCCTCCGACACGGTGACGCTCGCGCGATTCTTGCTGGGCAAGGTGCTGGTGCGCGATCTCGGCGGCGAACGGCTGACCGGGCGCATCGTCGAGACCGAAGCCTATCTGGAGAACGATCCCGCGTGCCACGCCTACCGTGGGATCACGCCGCGCAACCGTTCATTGTTCCTCACGGTGGGTCATGCCTACGTCTACATCTGCTACGGCACGTCGTTCCTGCTCAACGTGTCGAGCGGCAGCCAGGGCGTTGGCTGCGGGGTGCTCCTGCGCGCGCTCGAACCGCTCGCCGGCATCGAACGCATGCAGGACGCGCGGCGCGGATCGCGGCTGCGGGATCTGGCACGCGGCCCCGGCCGGCTGACGGCGGCCCTGCACTTGGACCGGCGTCAGGACGGCATGGATATGTTCGCCCCCGGCCCGTTGTGGATCGGCGGCGACGGCACCGTCGTCGAGTCCATCGGCGAGAGCGTGCGCATCGGACTCACGCGGGGTGCGGACGCGCGGTTGCGCTACTTCGTCGGCGGCAGCGAATTCCTGAGCGGTCCACGGCGCTTGAACGCCGTGCCCCGGACCGGCGGCGCATGACGCAGAACGTCATCGACGCCTTTCTGGCCGCGTCGCCGGCGATGATCCTGGACGGCGCGCTCGCCACCGAACTGGAACGGCGCGGCGCCGATCTGCGCGATCCCTTGTGGTCGGCAAAACTCTTGATCGAGGACCCTGGCGCGATTCGCGCGGTACACGCCGATTACTTCGCCGCCGGCGCCGACGTCGCGACCACCGCGACCTACCAGGCCACCTTCGACGGATTCGCGCGCCGCGGCCTGGACCGACGCCGCGCCGCGCAGCTCATGCAGGACGCGGTGACGCTGGCCACGGCGGCCCGCGACGAGTTCTGGGACGCAGCCGCCAACCGGGTGGGACGCCAACGGCCGCTGGTGGCCGCGTCGATCGGACCCTACGGCGCCATGCTGGCCGACGGTTCCGAATATCGGGGAGGCTACGCGGTGAGCGACGACGCGCTGCGCGAGTTTCACCGGCCGCGGATCGAGACGCTGGCGTCTTCGGGCGCGGACATCTTCGCGTGCGAAACCCTGCCCGGTCTGCGCGAGGCGCTGATTCTCGCCGAAATGCTCCGGGAGTTTCCCGACATGCCCGCCTGGATCGCCTTTTCCTGCCGGGACGGCGTGCACGACTGCGAAGGCGAGGATGTGGCGCGGTGCGCCGCCGGATTGCAGACCTTTCCCCACGTCGCGGCGGTGGGCGTCAACTGCACCGCGCCCCGGCACGTACGGGGCCTGCTGCAGCGGATGAGAACGCAGACCGACAAGCTTTTGGTGGCCTACCCGAACTCGGGTGAACGCTACGAGGCCGGCGCCAAGCACTGGTCGGGACTTCGCGCGCCGAATTCATTGGCCCAAGAAGCCGCCGGTTGGACCGGGGCCGGCGCCCGGCTGATCGGCGGCTGTTGCCGCACCACGCCCGCGGACATCGCCGCGCTGCGCGCCGCGGTGCTGCCCGCAGCACGCTGAACCTCGGCCGACGGCGCCTCGTGCACCACCGCAGTGGGACTTCGGCATTCGCCGTCGCCACGATCGGCCGACGGGCGGGCGACGGGCGGGTGTGAGCGTCAATGCTCGGAAAAGTTCGGTTCCCGTTTTTCGAAGAAGGCGCGGACGCCCTCCACGCAATCGTGCGTCTCGAGCGTCATCTCCTGCGCGGCGCGTTCGGCGCGCAGCTGCTCCTGCAATGAATTGTGGAAGCTGGAGGCGTGCAGCGATCTGATCTGCCCCAGCACGGCGCACGGTCCCGTGGCGAGCCGGCGGGCCACCGCTTGTGCTCGCGTCACGACGTCGGCGGCCGGCACCACGGCGTAGGCCAGGCCCCAGTTCAAGGCCGTGGCGGCGTCGATCTTCTCGGCAAGCATCAGTGACGACAATGAACGCCCGCCGCCGATGCGGCGCGCGAGATGGAACGTGATGCCGGCATCGGGCACCAACCCCAGGCGCGCGAAGGACGGCAGGAAATACGAATTCTCGGCGGCGATGATGATGTCGCTCGCCAGCGCCAGACTCATGCCCGCGCCGACGGCGGCGCCGTTGACGGCGGCCACGATGGGAAAACGAAAGGCGCTCAATCGTTGGATCAGGGGGTCCATGAAACGACGCATCTCGAAGTGCGCGCGCTGCCGCGCCACCTGCGTCTTCAAGTCGACCGAGTGCAGATCGAGGCCGCTGCAGAACACGTCGTTGCTGCCGGTGAGAACCACCGCCCGCGCACCACTCTCGCCTTTTTGGATCTGATCGAGCGCAAGATGCATCGACCGGATGATGGTGATGTCGATGGCGTTGCTGACCGCCATGCGCTGGATCGTCAGTGTGGCGACTCCGTCGGTCACCGTAAAAGCTAATGAATTCACGTCAATCCCCCTGTGGGCGAGTGATCGTGGTCAGCATTTGACTTATCGACCCGACTCGCCCGCTGTAGTCCAGTCCCGGACAACGATCATGCTCCGTCGCGGGTTTTGCTGCAAGAAATCCCGGCACACCGGATGGCGCGCGCTGCGACGGGACGGCGCGCGCTGACGTCGCGGTGCGTCGGCGTTGCGCGGGGGCATGCGATACAGCAGACTTCTGCGGCGCCGTTCGTGTCCTTCTCGTGGAGCCTTCGATGTTCACCGTCCCGTGCCGAGCCCTCGCCCTCCTGATGCTGAGCGCGGGGATCGCCGCCGTGATTGCGGCCCCTCCGCTCCACGCGGCCGAGCCCGCGACGGCGCCGGCGACCGCGCTGCCCAGCGAGATGCCGGCCAGTTTCGTGCCGCGGGTGGCGAGCTTCGACTTCACGAGGCGCGAGGTGATGATCCCCATGCGCGACGGGGTCAAATTGAAAACCGTCATTCTCGTGCCGGCGGGCGCGCGGCGCGCACCGATCCTGCTCAGCCGCACGCCGTACGGCGCGAGCCAGCGGGAGGCGAGGAACAGCAGCGCCCATCTGTCGGCCGTGATCGACAGCACCGACGTGGCCGACGACGCCGTGGTCAACGGCGGTTACATCCGGGTGGTGCAGGACGTGCGCGGCAAGTACGGTTCCGAGGGGGATTATGTGATGACCCGGCCGTTGCAGGGCCGCCTGAATCCCACCGCCGTGGATCACGCCACGGACACCTACGACACCATCGACTGGCTGGTGAAAAACGTGCCGGAAACCAACGGCAAGGTGGGCATCCTCGGGATCTCCTACGACGGTTTCACGTCCCTCATGGCGCTGGTCCACCCGCATCCTGCGCTGCGCGCCGCCATACCCATCAATGCCATGGCCGACGGCTGGATGGGCGACGACTGGTTCCACAAGGGCGCGTTCCGGCAGGACAGTCTGGTGTATGCCCACGACCAGGAAGCCGCCCGCGACAGCGGCATTCCCTGGTGGTCCGATCATTACGACGACTACGACACGTGGCTCGCCGCCGGCTCGGCCGGCGCCATGGCGCATCTGCACGGCCTGGAACAGGTGGGATTCGCCGCCAAGCTCATGCAGCATCCCGCCTACGATGAGTTCTGGCAGGACCAGGCCGTCGACAAGATTCTGGCCCGGCAGGGCGTCACCGTTCCCGTCATGCTGGTGCACAGTCTCTGGGATCAGGAAGACATCTACGGCAACATCGCCGTGTACAAGGCGCTGCACGCGCAGACCACGCCCAATCTCTATCTCGTCCTCGGCCCCTGGTACCACCACCAGGAACGCCTGGACGGCAGCCGCGTCGGAGCCATCGAATTCGGCAGCGACACCGCGGCGTATTTCCGCCGGCAGCTGCTCCAACCCTTCCTGGATCATTTCCTCAAGGACGAGGCCCCGCCGCTGGCGCTGGCTCCCGTCACCGCCTACGAGACGGGCACCAATCGGTGGGTGTCGCTGCCCGAGTGGCCGCGGGGTTGTGCCACCGGTTGCCCCATCGAAACGCGAAAGCTCTACCTGCAGGCGAACGGCGGGTTGAGTTTTGCGGCGGCCGGCCCCGCCGCTTCCGAGAGCTATGTATCCGATCCGGCGAAGCCCGTTCCCTACCTGCCGCGCCCCGTGCACATCGGCGGCGAGGCGGGACAATCGAGCTGGCAGACGTGGCTGGTGAGCGACCAACGGGACGTGGCGTCCCGACCCGACGTGTTGAGCTTCAGCACCGCGGTGCTCACGGCGCCGCTCAAGATCAGCGGTGAGCCCACGGCCAATCTGATCGCATCCACCACGGGCACCGACGGCGATTTCATCGTCAAGTTGATCGACGTCTATCCGGACGAGATGGGCCGCGAGCCCAAGATGGGCGGCTATCAATTGATGGTGGCCGCCGACATCCTGCGCGGCCGCTATCGCGATTCCTTCAGCAATCCGCGGGCGGTGCCCGCGAATAAACCGGAGACTTTCCGGTTCTCACTGCCCACCGCCAATCACGTGTTCCTGCCCGGACACCGCATCATGGTGCAGGTGCAGTCGACGCTGTTCCCGCTCTACGATCGCAATCCGCAGACCTACGTTCCCAACATTTTCTTCGCACAACCCGGCGACTACCGCAAAGCCACCATCAAGATCTTCGAGGGCGGCAAGGATGCGAGCTTCGTCGAGGTGCCGGTGGTCGGCATGTAACGCCGGCCGGCAGCTTGCCGGCCGCCGCGAGCGGCGCAGCGCCGCCATCCGCCGCGCTGCGTTACCGTGCTCGAGTTACCGCCCTTTTTCAGGCTGATGCTTGTTGTTCTCCGGCGGCGGCCGGCGCGGCGGCGCGCTCTGCTGCGCGGGCCTCGCGGCGGGGGCGGGCGGTCGGCCGTACTGCGCCGGTGCGCCGTTCGGAGCCTGCGGTCGGCCGTAGGGTTGTTGGCGGGCGTTGCCGGGCGCGCCATTGGCGCCCGGGCGGGCACCGCCGGGCTGCGCCGCACCGGCCGGCGGGGCGCCCCGCGCGCCCTTGACGCCGGGCGCGTTGAACGCGGCGGGTCGCGGAGTCGCGGCGATCGCCGGGTGACCGCCGTTGGCGCGCGCGGCCAGCGAGGGAGTCCGCACCGCTTCCTGCACGTGCTGGCGCTGCACGGCCGTCGGCGGCACGTGCTGCTCCTGCGCGGCCGCGCGTTCTTGTGCCGTCGGCGCCGCGGTGATGCCGCCGGCTCCGCCGTTGTAGCTCACCTTGTTGACCGTCACGTTGTTCACGACGGTGGTGTTGTAGGTGTTGTGGATCACCGTGGTGTTCACGTTGTTCACCGCGGTGTTGTAGGCGAATGAGTTTCCCGCCCACCGCCCGCCAACGAAGCCCACGCCGACGTAGCCGAAACCGTAGTTGACGCCGCCGTAGAAGCCGACGTGGGGACCCCAATACCCGGCGTGCCAACCATAGAAGCCCCCGACGAAGCCCCAGTATCCCGGCGTCCACAGCAATCCCACCTGGGGCGGTTGCACCCAGGTGCCGGGGACCCAGTAATAGTCCGTGCCCGTCCAATGCCAGTAGCCGGGGGTCCACAGATAGCCGTCGTCCGGACATGGCGGCTGCTCGTATTCCGGCAGCGGCGGCGGCGGCTGACTGGCCTGCACTGCTTCCTCCGCCGCGGGCGGCGGCGCGTCGTACTGCGGCGGTGGCGGCGGCGGCGGCGAATACGCCCGGGGCGGCGGGGGTGGTGGGGGCGGCGGCGGCCGGTAGACGCGTTCCTGCACGATGCACGCGCTCAGCAAGGTGGCCGCGGACAGCACCGCCAACATCCCAACCCGCGTCGCCGCGGAACCTTTTTCCGTGTTCGCCATCTGTGAAATCCTGTTGTCGTTCGTTGCCTGACAGGCTAGGAACTTCGTCCCTGCCTCGCCACCCATAACGTCACACTTCGTGCCCGGACTACCCATGTGAAGCAGTTGTAACGCGGTGCCCGGCGGCCGGACGCCGGGCGTCGCAGCGTTTGGCGTCGCGGCTTCGCGGCGCTCGACGCTACGGCGACGTCAGGGCTTGGCCGCCACCAGGGCCGCCCGCAACTGCCGCAGCTTGGCTTTCACCGCCGCCGCATTGTCCGGTCCCATGCGAATCAGCATCTTCTGGCCCGCCGGCCGGGCTTCGAGGGCGGGATCGGCGAACTGATACATGACGTTGGGCCGCACCAGTTCGATGGGTGCGCCGGGTTGCGGCGTGGCGAGCAGCAGGTCGATGACCTGGATCAGCCGGTCGTTGAAGTAGCCGTTGGGATAGCCCAGATCCTGGTAGGCCTTCTGGAACAAGGGATAGAAGCGCACGTACACCGCGACCAGACGCGGCACGTCCACTTTTTCCAGGGCGCCCACCATGGGCTGGTAACGCTGAAAATTCGACGCATCGAGCGTGGCGCGCAGTTCGTCGCCGTTCGCGGCGAAGGTCCCGGGCACCGCGACGATGGGCCGCTTGTCGAGCGCCACCTTCTGCCGGGGCAGATTGTCCACGGTCACCACGATGTGCCGGATCAGGCTTTCGGGGATCACATAGGCGGCGACGGACGGGCCCGCGGCCTCGCTCAGCGCCTCGCCGAAGGCCCCGTCGCTGTCGCTGAGCGCGGGCAGCGGCTTGTTGGCCGCATCCGCCTCGCCCGCGGGTGGGGCGGGCACGGGATGCTCGATCGTATCCTCCGCGGGGGGTTCCTGCACCGGCGGCGCCGTGGCCACGGGAGCGGGCGGGGGCGCCTGATGGGTGTGCCAGTAATACCAACCGCCGGCCGCGGCGATCGCGACCAGTCCGGCGATCACCACGACGACGATGGGTTTGTTGGTCGGGGGTTCGTCGATCATCGGATCTCCTGGACGTGGATGGGTTGCTCAGCCGCTCTTCTGCGTGCGCAGATGCAACTCGTGCAGACGATAATCGATTACGAGCGTGTCGAGCAGCCCCAACGCGTCCATGCCGATCAGGATCGTCGGTTCCCGGGTCATCTTCCACTGCTTGAAGATGTGCACGTCGGCGTACGTCACGCCGGGATCGATCATCTTGATCGCCCCCAGCTGAATGGCGGGCGTGGCGATCACGATGCCGTTCTCGACGGCCAGCGTCGCGCCCATGATCTGGTCGGGCCGGCCGTGCCCGCTCTGATTCAGGTGCGCCAGCGCGTCGCGCAGCGCCAGATTCGCGATGGTGGTCTGCCCGCCGGTGTCGATGATGGCCTTGGCGCGCACGTCGCCGACGATGGCGTCGACCACGATCAACTGCCCGCGCAGGGAACGGAACGGGACGTTGATGAAGTCGCGACCCGCCTTCTCGCCGCGCGAGAAGGTGATCGAAATGCGGTCGTGGCGAAAATCGATGAAGATGCGTTTGTTCGCCAGGCCCTCGGAACCGAGCACCCCCTGCGCGCCGCCCATGGCATCCGGCACGATGGGCAGCAGCGGCGAGTCGACGGCCAGATCTCCGACGCTCAGGGAATCCACCCGTATGGTCGGCACCGTGGCCGATCCGGTCACGCCGCGCAGCATCACCGGCGGCGATTGATCGGTGGGCAGGCCGAGCGCCAAAGCGACCATGGCGGTGACGGCCGAGTGACTCGCGCCCGTGTCGAGCACCAGGCGAAACGGCCCGCGGCCGTTGATGATCACGGGCGCCCAGATGCGGCCGATCTGATCCCGCTGCGTGGGCGCCACGTAGCGCGGCTCGGGGGCTTCGACCATGATCTCGGCGAGCTGGTCGGCGGCCTCGGCCGTCGGCGAGGGAACCGACAGCGTGGGCGCCGTGCCGTAGGCCCGGTCGCCCGCCCCCAGCGACAGGATCAGAGCAATGCCGCAACCGGCCGCCGCCGGCGACCACGGCCGGGCGCCTCGATGCAACGCGGATTTTATTTTTCCCATCACGGCTCCCCCACCCTCGTCACCGACGTGCCGAGGCGATGTACTCGTCGACCACGGAGTTCAGCACCGCCAGCGGCACGGTGCCCGTGCGCAGCAGCACGTCGTGGAATTGCTGCAGCGAGAATTTGCCGCCGAGCGCTTTGCGGGCCTTTTCCCGCTGCCGCAGGATTTCGAGCTGACCCAGCTTGTACGCGCACGCCTGTCCGGGCATGACGACGTAACGCTCGACCTCGGACGCCGGGATGCCGTAGTCGACGGCCTGCTGCCGGGTCCAGTGGAACGCGTGCAGGCCGGTATCGACCACCAACCGGCGCGCCCTGAACAACTCGTCGTACAGCTGGCCGAGCCGGCCGCGCGGGTCGTCCTCGTACCAGCCGGCCTCCACCGCCAGCTGTTCGGCATACAGGGCCCAGCCTTCGGAAAACGCCGACAGGCCGCCGAACACGCGCTTGCGGCGGAAGACGGGAATGTCCTTGGACTCCTGCTGTAACGCGATTTGGAAATGGTGGCCGGGCACGCCCTCGTGATACGTGAGCGTGCGCATCGCGAGCATGCCGTATTCCGGCCCGGGCAGCGGTATCCACACCGTGCCGGGCCGCGAACCGTCGGGAGCGGGCGCGGAGTAATGTGCGGCCGCGCTCTTCTCGGTGAAGGGCGGTTCGCGCAGCACCTGCACGGGGGCGCGCGGACGCAGATCGAACAGGTCGGCAGCGCGTCGCTCGGCATCGCGCAGGATGCGTTCGTGCTCCTGGAGCAGCGCGGGACGGGGGTCGGGATCGGCGGGCGGTTGCAGGCTCTTCTCCAGGGCCTTGTAGCGTTCCTCCACCGAGCCGTCCTGGTAGCCGAGCGCGCGCAGCCGCTGGTCCATGTCGGCGGAGATGCGGGCCACTTCGCGCAGGCCCAGATCGTGGATTTGCTGCGCGGTCAGATCGGTGGTGGTGTTGAGATGCAATGCGGCTGCGTAGCCTTGCGCTCCGTTCGTCAGGCGCCACAGGCCGGCGTCGTCCGTGGCGCGCGGCAGTTCGTCCTCCAGCAGGGCGCGAATACGCTCGAACGCCGGGCGGATCGAGACCTCGACGATTTTTTGGGCCGAGGATACGGCCGCGTCGCGGTCCGCCGGCCGCAGATCGCCGATGGCCTTGGAGCGGGTGGCGAGCGAGGCCACCAGGACGTTGTCGGCGGGCGACGCGGCGAGAAAACGGTCGATGCCCTGCGTGGTCGCGCGAACGATGAAGGCGGGGGGAATGGTGCCTTTCGCAGCGCGCGCCCTGGCCACCTCGATGCCGATGTCGATCACCGGGGCGACGCGGTTCAATCGGACCAGGTAGTTGTCGACGTCGCGCGGGGTGCGCAGCGGATGCACCTGGCTCAGGAAGTTGACCAGCATCACCTGCAGACCGCGGAACTGATCGAACACCAGCCGCTGGTCCGACAGCGTCGCCATCTGTACGGTGTCGCGCAGCTGCCATTCCATCGATGCCGCGGAAACGCGCTGCACCGGCGTCAAGTCGCGGCGCTTGAACGTGGCGAGCCGTGCGAGGCCGCTGCGCGCGCGGGCGATGAAGGCGGACAGCTCGGCGGGTTCCAGGGGCATGCCGGACTGGGCGTCCTCGGCGGTGAGCTGCCGGTCGAGCGCGTCCTGCTCCGGCCCGGAAAAATATTGCTGTGCCGTGGCGGCGGTGGGAATGGCCCGTATCCAGTCGGCCGCGAACTCGTCGGTGAAACGCTCGAAGGCGCGCTGCGTGGGCGTGGCCGCAGACGCCGCCGCCGGTTGCGAAGCCGGCGCCTCGGCAGGGGAAGCCGGCGCGGCCGGTGCCGGCGCCTGCGATGCGACCGATTGCGCCGTGAGCGGAGCATCGAGGGCCCACGCGGGCGGGGCCGAGACCCCGG
>CAZZWZ010000110.1:0-10245 GCA_964657955.1 uncultured Steroidobacteraceae bacterium | reverse complement strand
GGTCTGCTCCGAGGATTCCGCGAACGGGCGTTCGTCGGTTCACTGTATGCCGCGTCGCGGCGTCGAATTCACGCAGCCGCCTGCAACGCGGGGGCCGACCGGCCGAAGGCCGCGACGATGTGCTCGGAGACCTCCCAGAGCCGTGCCGCGAGCGCATCGTCGGCGAGCAGCGGGCTGCCCGCCGCGATCTGGCAGTCGGCCCAGTACTCGCCGCTGATGCCGGCCACCCGCGGGCTTGCCGCGAGCAGCGCCTGCGTGGCGGCGCCGCGCTGGGTGTTGCGCATGAACAGACGCGTGGCCCCCGCGAGCAGGGCCAGCGGCCAGCGCAGGTACTTGTTGAGTCCGGTCCCCTTGGTGGCGCCGGGGTGCAGCGAATTGACGGCGATGCCCCGCGCCCGCAAACGCCGCGAAAGCTCCTTCGCATACAGCGCCACCGCCAGTTTCGACTGGCCGTAGAAGGCGAAGGGGCGGTACACGCGGCGCCCATCCAGGTTGTCGAACATGATGCCTTCGGCGGGCGCCCGGTGGATGCTGGCGTTGCTGCTCACCAGGACGATCCGCCCGATCTCGTCGCGCACCAGATCGACCAGCTGGTTCACCAGCGCGAAATGTCCCACGTGATTGACCAAAAATTGCAGCTCGATGCCGTTGCGCGTCTGCAGGGTGGGAAGATTCGCGATGCCGGCATTGGCCACGATGGAATCCAGCGGGACGTCGAGGGCGCGCACCGCGCGGGCCGCCGCGGCCACGGAATTCAGGTCGGCCAGATCGCACGCCACCGGCGTGCACCACGGGCCGGCGCGCCGGCACGCGGCGGAGGCCGCGGTCATCGAGCGCGCCATCCCGACCACGTGCGCCCCGTTGGCCGCCAGCGCGTTCATGGTCTCGAACCCCAGTCCGGAATTGCAGCCGGTCACCAGGTAGTGCTTGCCGGTCAGATCGATGCCGGCGAGCACCTGGTCGGCGGTGGAGCGGGGCCCGAAAGGGTTGTTCAACGACATGATGACTCCTGGGGGGAGGGAGACCGTGTCAACGACGCACAGAAGAGGCGCGCCGCCACGGTGATTCGCTGCACGAATTCCTGTCTCGACGTGGCGGTTTGTTTCAAGCCGCGGGCGGTGGCGTGCAGCACGCACGCAGCGTCGGCGACGCTGAAACCCGCGGCCGAGCAGAATTTGGCCAGCGGCGAGCCCTCGATGGCATCCGCCAGCGCCTTTTCGAATTGCGCCTCGTACTGCGCGAGCGTCGCGCCGGCGATGGTGGTGCTGGCGCAAAGGAGATCGGCCGCATTGGGATTACCGACGAACCGTCCGCACCATTCGTCGCACGCGGCGACCAGCCGCGCCTCGAGTGCGCCTTGCGCGTCGGCAAGCGCTGCGCGTGCCGCGCTCAGCTGCGTGGAGAGCTTGAAGGCGACGGCCTTGCGGAACAATGCCTCCTTGTCGACGAACTGCAGATACAGCCCCTGGCGGGAGACACCCGCGGCCCGCGCCACCTCGTCCATCGAGGTCTTGCGAAACCCGTAACGCGCGAAAACGGCCACGGCAGCCTCCAACAGGGCATCGTGTCGGCTTTCGGCGGTTTCGGTCGTAGGATCCAGCTGCACGCGACAGTTTGGACAATCTATGCTCAGTTTGTCAATCGTGTCCGTATCATGGGGTCGGAGCGCGTCCATGCCATGGGTGCGACGGTGGGATGCGATGGGTTCACGTCCGACGCAGAAATGCCAGTCCGGCCTACACAATGGGATGCAGCGCGATGCCATAGTGCGAGCACAACATGGAGCGTCGGGCACGCGTCGACGTGACCAAGCCGCCATGTCGCGAGTCGGCCGCTTCGCCGGCGATCGGGTGAGGAGATTGTCATGGGTATCAACAAAGATCAGGTCGAGGGTCGGGTGAAGGAAGCGGCGGGCAAGGTGCAGGAAGTGGCCGGCAAGATTGTCGGCAGCACCACGCAGCAGGCCAAGGGCATGGCGAACAAGACTGCCGGCCAGGCTCAAGCCGCGGTCGGCGACGTGAAGGAGCAGGTCAAGAGTACCGTCAAGGACGGCCAGCAGAAACACGGCTAGTCTGAAGGGCAGCGCGCCCCGTCCGACTCGGGCGGGGCGCGCCGTCTTTCACGGCGAGCACGCCGTCGCCGGACGTCTTCACCGAGAAGCCCGCAACCCTCAGGCGTTTTGTCACCTCGGCGGCGAGATCCCTCCCGCGACTGATCTTGTTCGGCGTTCCGGTGTAATGGAACAGTACGCCGTGCGGTCTCAGCACGCGCGCCAGCTGCAGATAGAACGCCTGCGAGTACAATTCCCCGGCCATGGCGAACCGCGGCGGGTCGTGCAGGACGGCGTCGACGGAGGCACTGTTCACGCCGAGCACCGCTTCCGTGATATCTGCGTGCGTGAGCGTGAGCATGCCGCCGGCCGCCGGTGACCAAGGGTTCAAGCTGCGCAGCCACAACACATCCTCGTTCTTCTCGAACGACAGAACGCGTGCCGCACCGGCCTCATCACAGCAGGCCGCGAAGTAGCCGAGGCCGCCACAGGTATCCAGCACCACCTTCCCCCGCGGACGCACCAAGCTCACCTTGTGGCGGGCGTCCGCCATCGGCGACAGCCGCGCCGTCGGCAACATCTTGATGCCGTCCACCTCGAAGGTGGGCGGTCCCCAATCGGTGGGAATCAGCTTGATAAGCGATGAGCTATATCGCGCAACCGGCTGAAAAATATCGTTTTCAAAGTGATAAATCGTTCTGGGCTTCAAGCGTGCGGGATAGGCGAACCGACGCGCCTGCCATTCCCAGAACGCCTCGTGGACGCTCACCACCGAGCGCGAGCGTTGCAGGTCCAAAGAACAGGCCACCGTGGCCACTCCGGCGCGCCGGGCCGTCAGCAGGGCCTCGAGCACCGAGGCGGTCAGCAGCGGACCCATGCTGCCCGCGCCCGCAGAGCCTGGGCCGCGCGCGCCCGCAGAGCCTCGGATGAGAGATTCATTATTGATATTCAATTTAATGGTTTACTGATGATACTTCAGGTAATTTATCGTCATGGGAATCCGTAGCCTTTCGCTGCTGTTGCGGCGCCGTCACTCGTTGCGCGAGGGCGTCGGCATCCGACGGACCTTCGATGCCTGGCGGGACGAGCTGCGCGCGTTGCCCGCGCCCGCTCCGGTGCAGCGAACGCTGCTCGTCGTCCGGCTCGATGACATCGGGGATTATCTGCTGTTTCGTAATCAACTCGGGAGCTACAAACACGCGCCGCGGTGGCGGGAACACCGGATTACTTTACTGGGGAACTCTTCATGGAAGGAACTGTTCATCGCGTACGATCGTGACACGGTGGACGACGTGATCTGGGTGAACAAGCGCGAGTATCTCGAGTCGGCCGCTCATCGGAACGGGGTCTGGCAAGTGTTGCGCTCGCGGGGGTTCGACACGGTGATCGCCCCATCGCGCACGCGTCCGTTGCTGCTGGACGATCTGTGCATGCTGGCGGCCGCGCCGCGCCGCTGCATCGGGAGCAGGAATACCTACGTGCACCCAAGCTGGAATGAGGTGTCCGACGCGTTGTACCAGGAGCTGTACGAAGCTCCCGATGCCATGATCCACGAGTTCCGGTTCAACGGCGAATTCTCGGCCTGGGCCACCGGCATCCGCAGCGAGGCGCAACGGCCCAGTCTGCCGGTGCCCGCACGGCCGCTCGCCGTTCGTCGGGGCGACCCGGCCGGCGGGCGGGCCGAGGCCCACGGCGGCCTGGCCGATGGGCGCGGCGCAGCGGCCGGTTCTCCCTACCTCGTCTGTTTCATCGGCGCCAACACCCGCAGCCGGCGCTGGCCCGCGAAGCGCTGGATCGAATTCATCGCGCGCTACCGGCGGCGCCATGCGGGGAGGGTGGTGCTGGCCGGCAACGGCGCGGCGGAGCAGGCGCTGGCGCAGGTGATCCGTCGGCACACCGACGCCGACAGCCTCGTGGGCGCGGTTTCGTTGCAGGAATTGCTGGAACACGTGGCGGGCGCGCGGGCGGTGGTGACGAACGACACCATGGCCGCGCACTTGGGCGTGTCCGTGAACCGGCCGACGCTCATCGTGGCCAACGGTGTCAATTTCACGCGCTTCACCGACTATGCCGAAGCGGGGATCGCCGGGGTGGCCACGGTCTATCCGGATGTGTTCCTCCGCAAACGGCGGCGCCTGGGGTCGTTCCAGCACCACTACGCCGATGCCCTCACCGCGGACATCGCCTCCATCGGCGCCGAGCAGGTGCTGGCGGCGTTGGAGATGCTTTTACGGGCAACGCCGTAGTGCCTCCCCGCGCGAATGCGCACCGCCGTGGTGCGCATGGGCGTAACCTATGGGCCGGCTTTCGGCGACGGCTGCGGCGTCGCGCGGCATGCTGGCCCGTTCGCGGCCCGTGGCGTCTGACGCCTCGATGCGGACGTGAGGGTCGTCTCGAGTCATACCAATATTAAAGGAGACTGATTATGAGTGCTCAAATTCGTCCGGACACGTCGGCCGACTCCATTCGCGCCAGCGATTCATTCGCCTCGCACCTCAAATCCATCGAGCGCAAGATCCCCCTGCGGGCACGCTACGACAATTTGATCGGGGGCAAGTGGGTGGCTCCGGCCAAGGGGGGGTATTTCGACAACATCTCGCCCACCACCGGCCAGGTGATCTGCAAGATTCCCCGTTCTCAGGCCGAGGACATCGAGCGCGCCGTGGATGCGGCGCATGCCGCGGCCGAGGCATGGGGCAAGACCGCGGTGGCGCAGCGCGCCGCCGTCCTGAACAAGATCGCCGATCGCATGGAACAGTACCTGCCGTTTCTCGCGGCGGTGGAGACCTACGACAACGGCAAGCCGATTCGCGAGACGAATCTCGCCGATCTGCCGCTGGCGGTGGACCACTTCCGTTATTTCGCCAGCTGCGTGCGCGCCCAGGAGGGCAGTCTGGGCGAACTCGACAACGATACCGTCGCCTACCATTTTCACGAGCCGCTCGGGGTGGTGGGGCAGATCATCCCGTGGAACTTCCCCATCCTGATGGCCGCGTGGAAACTGGCGCCCGCACTGGCGGCCGGCAACGCGGTCATCATCAAGCCCGCCGAACAGACGCCCATGTCGCTGCTGGTCTTCGCCGAACTGGTGCAGGATCTGCTGCCGCCCGGCGTGCTCAACATCGTCAACGGCTTCGGCCTGGAAGCGGGCAAGCCGCTCGCCACGAATCCGCGCATCAACAAGGTGGCTTTCACCGGCGAGACCACCACGGGCCGGCTCATCATGCAGTATGCGTCCGAGAACATCATTCCCGTGACGCTGGAACTGGGCGGCAAATCGCCGAACATCTTCTTCGCCGACGTGATGCGTGAGGACGACGACTTCGTCGACAAGGCGCTCGAGGGCTTCGCCATGTTCGCATTGAACCAGGGCGAGGTGTGCACCTGCCCGTCGCGCGCACTGGTGCAGAAGTCCATCTACGACCGCTTCATGGAGCGCGCCATCAAGCGCGTCGAGGCCATCCGGCAGGGCGATCCGTACGACATGAGCACGCAGATCGGCGCCCAGGCGTCGAACGACCAGTACGAGAAGATTCTTTCGTACTTCGACATCGGCAGGCAGGAAGGCGCCAAGGTGCTCGCGGGCGGCACGGCGAACAAGCTGACCGGCGACCTCGCCGGCGGCTATTACATCAAGCCCACGGTGTTCGAGGGGCACAACAAGATGCGCGTTTTCCAGGAGGAAATCTTCGGACCGGTGGTCTCGGTGACCACCTTCGACACGCCCGAGCAGGCCCTTGAGATCGCCAACGACACGCTGTACGGGCTGGGCTCCGGCGTCTGGACGCGCGACGTCAACCTGGCATATCGCTTCGGCCGCGGCATCAAGGCCGGTCGCGTGTGGACCAATTGCTATCACGCCTATCCAGCGCACGCCGCATTCGGCGGCTACAAGAAGTCCGGCATCGGGCGCGAGACGCACAAGATGATGCTGGATCACTACCAGCAGACGAAGAACGTGCTGGTCAGCTACAGCACGAAGGCGCTCGGGTTCTTTTGAGGGCAAGACGGGCACGGCGCGCGGTACGGACTGCCGTGCCGCGTGCCGCCTTCAGGCCGAGGTGGTCACTGCGGAGAGTTTCATGAGCGATGCCTTTACGAAGGACCCCGACCGGGTCCGGGTCACCCCCGCCGCGCGCCGGTTGATCGAGGAACTGCGCGCGGCCCACGGACCCATCATGTTTCATCAATCGGGCGGATGCTGCGACGGCAGCGCGCCCATGTGCTTCCAGGTGGGGGAGTTCAAGCTGGGCAGCGTCGACGAAAAGGTCGGCGAGATCGCGGGCTGTGAATTCTGGATGGACCGCGAGCAGTTCAAATTGTGGATGCATACGCGCTGGACCGTGGACGTGGTCCCCGGACGCGGCGCCAGCTTCTCCCTCGAGGCGCCGCTCAACAAACGTTTTCTGATCCGCTCCGAACTCTGCGCGGTCGCTCCGGGATGACCCGGCGCGGCGTCGGACTGCCGTCCCCGGCGGAGCCGGGGCGCGCTAGCGCGGGGAGCCGGATAACACGCGGACCCTGACGCTCTCGCCACGCTCCACCGAAGTCTCCTCGCGGTACACCACGGTGTCGCCCAGGTGGATCTCCACCACGTGTGCGCCCGCGGCCACCTCGAGCACCTGCGGACGATCTGCCAGCGCCGGGGCCAGGGGCGAGCGGGCGCCGTCGATGAACACCGACGAACCCAGGGGCGCGCCGGTCACGACGATCTCTGCGGGCTCCGGTGCCGGCGGCTTGCGGTGTCCGAACAAACCGCAGCCCGACAACAGCGCCAACGTCATCCACACGAAAATTTTCACCCGTCCTCCCTCGATTTCGCGGCCCGCCGACAGCCTATCATGCGCGGTCGCGAGTCGCTGCCGTGCTAAGCTGGAGCGAGTGGCCCGCTGGACTCCAACACTCTACTTCGTCATCGGGCAAATCGGCTGGTTCGCATGCGTGCTCAGCGCCGCGCACGGCATCGCCTGGGTCGGGGTGGCGCTGACCCTGCTGCTGATCGCGCTCCATTTGCGGCGAGCAGCCCGACCGATCGAAGAGATCAAGCTGCTGGCATGCGTCGTGGTCATGGGCGCGATGTGGGAGAGTGCGCTGGTGTTCGTGGGCCTTCTGGCCTATCCCGGCAGCACGGTGGTGCACGATTTTGCGCCGCCCTGGATCCTGGCGCTGTGGGCTTTGTTCGCGGCGCAGTTCAACACCACGTATCAATGGCTCAAGAAGCGCATCGCGCTCGCCGCGCTGTTCGGTGCCGTGGCCGGTCCCGTGTCGTTTCACGCGGGGGCCGCGCTCGGCGCCGTCCGTTTCGTCGAGCCCTGGCCCGCCGCGGCGGCGCTCGCCGTCGGCTGGGCCATCATGCTGCCCACCATCTGCGTGCTCGCGCGTCGCTGGGACGGCGTGCAGGCGCGCTGAGCGCCGGACGCGCACGCGTCCGAGTCATGCGCGAGGGCCGGGCCGCCGGCTGTATGATGCGGCGCCTGATCCCAGGAATCACAGCGAGGACGGAAACATGCGATTGACGACGGTAATCGGAGCGGTGTTGATCGCCGCCGGCCTGTACGTGCTCATCAACGGCGCGGCGTTCACGAAGGACAAGACGGTGCTCAAGGTGGGATCGCTCGAAGCCAACGTGAAACAACAGGAGACCGTGCCGCCGTGGGCCGGCGCGCTCGCCATCGCGGTCGGGGTGGGCTGCGTCGCGATGGGGCTGCGCAAACGCTAGCGGGACCTAGCGGGCCAACGCCATGCCGGCTCCGCAGGAGTCGCGCACGATGAGTTCGCAGGGAAGCCGTATCTCGCGCGGCGGCAGGTCGCGGCGCGCGACCCGCTGCAGCATGGCGTGCAGCGCGGCTTCGCCGATCTGCCGGGTGGGCTGGCGCAACGTGGTGAGCGGCGTGGGCAGCAGCCTCGCGTACTCCACGTCGTCGAGTCCCACGAGCCGCACGTCCTCCGGCACGCGCCGCCCGATCTTTTTGAGCGCATGCATGAGCGCACCCGCGGTGTGGTCGTTTGCGCAGACCATGCCGTCGGGCCGCACTTCACGCATGAAGGCGGCGACGCCCTCGACGTCGTCCGGCGCGCCCCGGTAGGCGAAGCACCGGTCAAAGGGCGCATCCGCCGCGAACAGCGCTTCCCGGTAGCCCGCGGCACGGCCGTCCACCGTGGCTGCCGCCGTCCGGCTCGCTGCAAAGCCGATCCGAGCGCATCCTTGGCTCAATAAATGCTGCGTCATGACGTAACCGGCGCGACGATTGTCGATGCCCACCAGGTCGTGCCGCGGCGCCTGGGGGTAGGGCAGGGACGAACGATCCAGCAGCACCACCGGAATGCCGGCCGCATCGAGGTCGCCCAGGATTTCCCGGTTGATCGGTTCCGCGGTCGCGGCCGCCTCGAGCGGCGCGAAGAATACGCCACCCACCCGGCGCTCGATGTATTGCCGGCACAGCCGGATGGCGGCTCGTTCCGCGACCGGCTCCTGACCCGCGTTTCCCCAGAGCAGGGCGTGCTGCCGGGCGGCCGGTGAGTTCATGATGCCCTGACAGATGGGCTCGAAGATTTCGGTCCTGCCCAGATCTGGAATCAGCAAACCGAAGGACAGGCAGCCCGATCCGCCGGCCTTCACGAACGTCCCCGACCCCACTTTTCGGTCGACCAATCCCGCCCGTTGCAGATCCTGCACGGCGCGCCCCACCGTGATGCGGGAGACGCCGAAGCGTTCGGTCAAATCCGCTTCGCTGGGCAGGCGGGCACCCGCCGGCCACCGGCCCGTCGCGATGCCGTCGCGCAGCGCCCGAAACACCGCGGCGTGTTTGACGTTTCTGGAGGCCGCGATTTTCATGCCGAAATGATATAGCAACTGTACCGGTCGTCAACGTCAGCCCGCAAAAGCTGATTAAATCGACTCAAAATCTACCGAGCAAAGAGTGGATGATCCATACTACGGCTAATTAGCTATATCTACCGGGTGACGCATGGGTGGTTTCTGGCGACGACGTGGGGGTGTGCTCTCGCTGTGTCTGGGCGGCATTGCACTCGGCAGCGCCGAATTCCTGCCCATGGGATTGCTGCCCGACATCGCGGGTTCGCTGCGCGTCAGCATTCCCCAGGCGGGTCATCTGTTGTCCGCCTATGCCGCCGGCGTGGTGCTCGGCGCGCCGTTGTTGGTCGCGATGGGTCTGCGCTTTGCGCCGCAGCGCGTCCTGGTGGTCTTCATGTCGGCCTTCGCGCTGTTCAACGCGGCCTTCGCGGCCGCGCCCGGGTATGCGCTGCTGGTGATCGCGCGTTTCTTCGCCGGACTCCCGCATGGCGCGTTCTTCGGTCTCGGTGCCGTGGTCGCCGCGCGACTCGCGCCGCGCGGTCGCGAGGCCTCGTCGGTGGCGTCGATGTTCGCGGGGCTGACCGTGGCGAACGTGCTGTGCGTTCCCCTGGGCACCTGGCTGGGTCACGTCGTGCATTGGCGTGTTCCCTTCGCGGCGGTGGCGCTGATCGCTCTCGGCGCCGTCTGGGCCATGCATCGCGCCATTCCCGCCATCCCCGCATCGCCGGAAGGCGGCATCCGAACCGCGCTGCGCAGTTTCTGTTCCCCGGGTTTCTTGCCGTTGATCGGCATCTCGGCGATCGGTACCGGAGGCCTGTATGCGTGGATCAGCTACATCGCACCCCTGGTGACCGATGTCACCGGTCTGGCGCAGTCGCGCGTGTCCGGCGTCATGATCCTGGCCGGACTGGGCATGGCGGTGGGCAATTGGGCGGGCGGTTGGATCGCCGATCGCCATCCGCCGCTGGAGACCGTGGGTATCTTGCTCGCCGCGGTGATGGTCGCCGTGCTGCTGGTCGCGGCACTGGCCCCGTACGTGATTCCCACGCTGGTCATGACCTTCGTCACCGGCGCCATCGCCTTCGCCCTCATCGCGCCGCTGCAAATGGTGATGCTCGACGGCGCACGGGGATCGAAGACCATGGCGTCCGCCGTGATGCAGTCCACCTCCAACATCGGCAATGCCCTGGGCGCTTACCTGGGTGGTCTCGGGATCGCCGGCGGGTGGGGACTGACCGCGCCCGATTTCATTGGCGCCGCCATGGCCGGCGTCGGCGTGTTGTGCGCCCTGACCCTGCTGCGGGCCAGGCGCCGCAGCCCGGCGGTGCCGGCCTCGGCGCCGGCTTGGGATGCCGAGCGCGCGTGACGCCCGGCGTATGAC
>CAZZWZ010000109.1:0-10403 GCA_964657955.1 uncultured Steroidobacteraceae bacterium | reverse complement strand
TGGACGCCGCGCCGGTGTGCCGGGTGCCGCGCCGGCGCATCGGGTGCCGCGCCTCAATTGGCGCTGTAGCCCCGTCCTTCGATGCATGCCATCAGCGCTCGCCGATAGTCGGGCCCGTTCGATCCCAGTCCGACCTGGTCGGAAGCCCACTTCTGGCATTCGCGCTTGTCGGAGGACTGCTGCTCCTCGCTCTGCCCGTTCTTGGGATACATGAACACCTGGCTGACGTCGCCCTGCGGGGCCGCACCGGTCAGGCTCTGCGGCGCAGCGGCACTGCCATCGCCGGGCGCCACGGCAGACCCGGCGTCGGACGACCCTTCGGCCACCGGCGGGGGATCGCTGGCCGTGTAACCGTCGTACTCGGGATTCCAGGTGTAGTACACATCGTTCGCGTAGTAATAAGGCACGCCGCCGTACCAGTAGGTGGCATAGGCCAGCGGCAGCACCGGCAGGAACCACGAATAACCGTACCCGTAATAGGCGCGCGGCCAGTAACCGCCGCGCCAGTAACCGCCACCCCAGTAAGCACCGGTCGAGTAGCCGTGACGATAGCCGCCGCCGGGGTAGCCGTAGCCGCCACGGCCGCCGTAGCCGTTGCCGTAGGCTTGACCGCTGCTGTAGCTGTGCCCCGCGCCGGTCACGGCATAGGCATGTCCGGTGCCGCCCGCATAACCCCCGGCAAAATGCTGCCCTGCAGCGAAATGACCGGGGCTGCCGCCAGGCCCGCCGACATGGCCGCTCGCGGCGTGTCCACCCCCGCCGAAGTGCCCGCCGCCGCCCGACGCGTGCCCGCCGCCACCGCCGCCGCCATGTCCACCGCCGCCGTGCTGCGCCAACGCCGGCGTGGAACCAACCAATGCAGCGGCCAGCAACCCCGCTGCCAGTCCGACGCGCCGACTCTTGAAACTCATGACTGCCCTTCTCCGTGAACCTACGCTCTGAGACCCACTTGACTTGCACAGCGTGCCAGAGCGCCGCCTCTCGAACCATCCACCGTTGAGACATACAACGCGTCAGCGCCCTTCCGGTGCACGCGCTGTTCGCTTCCTACTCGGATAATTAATGGTTCCACGGATGGATAATGGCCCCCTGGATTCGCATATCAAGCCCGGCCGGCCCACTACGGCTGACTTCGCCAACCGGCATTGAACATCACGTAGGCCGTCCGCCCCGGGGCCGGCTCGAAGAAGCGCGAATTGCTTTCGTTCACGATCACCGAGCCGACGTAATGACGGTTGGCCAGGTTGTCGACGCTCACGAACTCGCCGAACCGCCAGTGCGCTCGCTCTTGTTCGAAGCCGGCGCGGAGGTTCGACACCCAGTACCCGGCCGCCGAGTCGGAATTGCGGTCGTCGGTGTAAATCTTGGCCCGGTTCTGCGCCTCCAGGGTGGTCGTGAGCCCCCATGGCGCGTAAGTCCAGGTCAGCCCCGCGTACAGGGCGTTCTTGGGCACGGCCGGCAGCTCGCTGCCGGCGGCCACCAGCCGGTAATTCGCCGGCAGGGCGCCGGCGGCGGCCGCTGGTTGTTTGCAGGGCGTCCCGACGCAGGTGAAATAGGCCTGGGACACCACGGCCCGGATGTAGGTGTAGGCCACGCGCGCGCTGAAACCGCCGCGCCAGGCGGCGTCGACGGCGAGTTCCAGGCCGCGCCTCGTGGTGGCCGCCACGTTCTGATCCACCGCCCGGCCGTTCGCATTGGCGAGCACCGCCAGTTCGTTCTCGGTGTTGATGTAGAACCCGGCGAGATTGGCGCGCAGCGACGCGTTGCCGGCCTTGAGTCCCACCTCGTAGTTGTCGCTGCGCGCGGCCTTCAAGGCGAAGTTCAGGCCGGGAAGACTGCCGTCGGTGGACCGGTACGCCAGATCGTTCAGCGTCGGTGTCTCGAAACCCCGGCCATAGGAGGCGTAGGCGTTGACGGCCTGCGTCGCGCGAAACGTCACGCCGCCGACGGGATTCACCGCGGCATAACGCACGCCGGATTCGGGCTCGACCGCAGTGGGCAGGTGATCGCGCGACGTCACCTGCACCGCGCTGTTGCGCACCCCGCCGACGAGCCGCCAGCGCGGGTCGGGGTCCCATTGGGCCTGCAGGTATTGATCGAAATCGTCGACGCGGTTGGCCTCGTCCCGCCGCAGGGCACCCTCCACGCCGAGGTCGGCGCCGACGTAATTCAGGTACCCGCCGCGCGCTTCGGCCAGATCGTCGTAGCTCAGCCCCAACGTCACCTGCAACGGCGTGCCGGCGATGTCGCGCTCATCGGTGACGTGCGCATCCAGGCCCCAGAAGGAGCGCGCCAGATCGATCACGCCGCCCGGATACAGGGGCGCGTTCTGCTGTACCGCCTGCGGGATGGCCTGGAATTGCGTGGTGGTGCGATGTCCCGTGTAGCCGGTGACCGTCAGCGCGTCGTTCGCCCAGCGAGCATCGTAGATGAGCCCCAGCTGCTCCTGCGCGAGGTCCTTGCGGGTGTCGTAGGGGACGGCGCCGATGCCGGCCTGCGTCGGGTCGGACGCCACCTGTGCGCGGGTGAGCCCGAGCGGGTCCTGTACGAACGGAGTTTGGATGGCATTGCCCACCACCGTCAGGGTGGAGCGTTCGTCGAGCCGGACGCGCAGCTTCGCGTTGAAGTTGTTGCGCTCGGCCTCGCTGTGCGCGCGGTAGCCGTCGGTTTGAAAATGCGCAGCATCGACCACGTAATTCAGAGCGCCCGCCTCGCCCGTGGTCTTCAAGGCATAGCGCCGGGTGTCGAACGTTCCGAAGGCCGCCCGTCCCTCGACGCCGAAACCCGCGGGCGCATCCTCCGTGAACACTGCGATCACGCCGCCGGACGAATTACCGTACAGCGCGGAGAACGGCCCGCGCAGCACCTCGATGTGGTCGGCCGAACCCAGGTCGAATTGCGAAAACTGGCCCTGGCCGTCCGGCATGGTGCCCGGAATCCCGTCCGAATACAGCCGCACCCCCCGCACGCCGAAGCTCGATCGGGCGCCGAAGCCGCGCACGGAAATCTGCAGGTCCTGGGCGTAATTCTGGCGGCTCTGCGCCGACACCCCCGGCACGGTCGGCAACGACTCCGACAAATTGACCTGCAACTGACCAGCCCGGAGCGCAGCCTGATCCACACGGTCGATGGAAGCCGGCAGATCGGCGCTCGACTGCGCCACGCGCGTGGCGATGACCACCACCGGCGACAAGTCCGTGACGGCCGCCGACGTGCTGACCTCGGCCGAGGCGGTCGCCGCGAAGACGGTCGCCGCCGAAACGGCGCACGCGCCGGCCCGAAGGCACGCCTTGACGGCCGGCCGCGATATGCGTGGGGGCAACATGGCGGCGGATGGTATGCCATCCGCCGCGCCGCTGCTCGCGCGCCGCATTCCTTCGCGACGCGGAGAGTGCTAGCATCCTCGGTCCCTCGCCCGCGGAACGCTCTTGGCAACATTCCTGCATCGCTTCGAGCTGCGCATGGCCGTGTTCGCCGCCATGCTGCTGCTCCTCGCACAGTTCGGCGCGATGTCGCATGCGTACTCGCACGACGCCGCGGTGGGCTCGCCGGCAACCCACCAGACCGGGGCGAGCAGCCACGATCCCTGCGGCGAATGCCTGGCCTACGCGCCGCTGTTGTCGGCGGCCGGTACGTCGGCCACCCTGCCGTCCGTCGAACCACAGGGGCGCGGCGCTGCATTGCGCTCGGCGGCCCACGGACTCATTCCGTCCGCGCCCACGCTCGCTTTCCGCTCGCGCGCACCGCCTCATCTCCTCTGAAGGTTTGCGAATCGGGCCGCATCCGCGGCTCCTGCCGCCGTCCGGCGGTCGTGCCCTGTCGAGGAGTGTTTTCCATGTCGAAGTTCGAATTCACGGCGTCGCCGGCGCTGTTCGTCGCCATATCCGCGGCATTCGTGCCGTCCGCGCAGGCTGCGGATGCCGCCGCCGATCCGGCCACGCTCGATCCCATCACCGTGATCGCCCAGCACCTGGACGAGGCGCGCTCCAGCATCCAGACCCAGACCGGTGCTTCCACGTATCTGATCGACGAGCAGGCGATCGCGGCGCAGCCCGGCGGGGACAATCAACTGCTGAACCAGGTGATCCTGCAGGCGCCGGACGTGGCCCAGGACTCCTTCGGCCAGTTCCACGTCCGCGGCGAACACAACGGGCTGCAGTACCGCCTGAACGGCATCATCCTGCCGGAAGGCATCAGCGTTTTCGGCCAGTCCCTGGACCCGCGCTTGATCGCCTCGCTCACCCTGATCGACGGCGCCCTGCCCGCCGAGTACGGCCTGCGAACGGCCGGCATCATCGATCTGAAGACCAAGAGCGGCGTGATCGATCCGGGCGGTGCGATCGCCATCTACGGCGGCAGCCACGGCCAGGTATCGCCGAGCTTCAACTACGGCGGCACCGCCGGGAACATCAATTACTTCGTGTCGGGGGACTTCCTGCGCAGCGACCTGGGCATCGAATCGCCGGATGGCAGCTCCAACCCGTTGCACGATCACACCACGCAATATCACGGTTTCGCCTACATCGAGGACATTCTCGACGAGCAGAACCGCCTGAGCATGGCGTTGAGCACGTCCACCGGCCGGTTTCAAATCCCGAACCGCGGCAACCTGACCGCCGGCATCACGAATGCCGACGGAACCCCGTTGACGGTGAACGGGCGAACCACCTATCCGAGCGCGGCGCTCGATGAAACTCAGCGCGAATTGAACCACTTCGCCGTGTTGAGCTGGCAGCACTCGCAGGGCGCCTTCGACGTACAGACCTCCGCGACGGCGCGCTATTCCAGCCTCACCTTTTCCCCGGACGTCCTCGGCGACCTTCTGTACGACGGCGTGGCCCAGGATGCGTACAAGCAAAACGTCGCCTACGCGCTGCAATCGGATGCGGCCTACAAGGTGGGCGACCGGCATACGCTGCGCGGCGGCGTCTTCGTGCAGAGCGACCATTCCAAGAGCGCGACCACTTCGCAGGTCATCGCGCTGGGCGCCGACGGCAATCAACTGAGCGACGTCCCCGTGTCCATCGTCGACGACGGCGGCAAGACCGAGTGGATCGAGAGCGTCTACCTGCAGGACGAGTGGAAGGTCATCCCCGCAGTCACGGTGAACTACGGGCTGCGCTTCGACAAGCTCACGGCTTTCGCGAGCGCCCACCAGGTGAGCCCCCGGATCAATGCGGTGTGGCAGGCTTGGGACAGCACCACCGTGCACGGCGGGTATGCGCGTTATCTCTCGCCGCCGCCCTTCGAATTGGTGGGCAACGAGACCGTGGCGAAATTCGTCAACACCACCGGCGGCACCGCGGTGACCGTCTCCGATACGCCGCAGGCGGAACAGGCGAATTACTACGACGTGGGCGTGCAGCAAAAACTGGCGCGGCGCTTCACCGTGGGCCTCGACACCTATTACAAGCAGTCGCACGACCTGATCGACGAGGGCCAGTTCGGCGCGCCCATCATCCTCACGCCCTTCAACTACGCGCAGGGCAAGCAGTACGGCGCGGAACTCACCGGCAACTACGCCGGCGATGCGCTCTCGGCGTACGTGAATCTCGCCTACCAGAGCGCCCGGGGACGCAACATCGACTCCGCGCAATTCAATTTCGATCCGGCGAACCTCGCCTACATTGCCGACCATTACATCCATCTGGATCACGAGCAACGCTTCAGCACGTCGGCGGGAGCCTCGTACCTGTGGCACGACACGCGCTTGAGCGGCGATCTCCTGCTGGGGTCGGGTCTGCGCAGGGACCTGGTGCTGGCCGACGGCAGCTCCGTGCCGAACGGCGGCCATCTTCCCTACTACACCCAGATCAACCTGGGCCTCAGTCACGTGTTCCACATCGAGGACGCCGGCACCTTGACGGCCCGCTTCGACATCATCAATGCCTTCGACAAGATTTACGAGATCCGCGACGGCACGGGCGTGGGCGTGGGCGCCCCGCAATTCGGACCGCGGCGCGGCTTCTTCGTGGGACTGTCGAAGTCGATCTGAGCTGAGCCGAGCGTCGGCGGCGTCCGGTGGCGCGGTGGCCGGCCGGCGGCGCGGCGCGCGCGGCCCGGCCGCTACGGCGCGGCGAAGCCCTCGGCCGCGTACACCACGCGGCCGCCCACCATGGTCTCGAGCACGTTCACGCGCGCGATGTCCTCCGCCGGGATGGTCAGCACGTTGCGGTCGAGGACGATGAGGTCGGCGAACTTGCCCGCCTCGATGGACCCGGTCTGTGCATCCTGGTGCAATTCGTACGAGGAGTTCATCGTGATGGCGCGCAGCACCGCCGCGCGCGACAGGCCGGCGTCCGTGCTCAGGCGTCCCGCATAGCGCGCCGGGCTGTCCGGCGCGTTGGTTCGCGTGACGCCCACCTTGAGCGCGAACCACTCATCCAGCGGATCCACCGGCCAGTCGCTGCCGAACGCGATGCGGGCGCCCGCCGCGGCGAGGTACCCCGCCGGCTCCATGTACTTGAAGCGCGCCGGACCCAGGTAGTCCCTGCCGTTGTCGATGGTGTCGGAGGCCGGTTTTTCCCACTGCATGGACAGCACCGGAATGGCGTTGAGCCGGCGATAGCGCGGAAAATCCGCCGGGTCGACGATCTCGTCGTGGGCGATGGCCAGCCGCATGTCCCTGCCGGGATAGGTCTCGCGCAGCGCCTCGATGCCATCCAAGGCCTCGTGGACGGCGCGGTCGCCGTCGGCATGCATGTGCGCCTCGAGACCGGCGCGCTCCACGTCGATCAACAGCGCACGCAGGACGGGCGCCGGGAAGTACACCTCGGGTCCGCGGTTCCGCCCCGGCCGCCAGCGCCCGCCCGCGTTCTCGAAATACGGTGCGAGCATGGCGCCGCTCAGCGCCGGCGCGCTGATCACCCCGTCGAGGAACAGCTTCACGTTGCGCACGGTGATGCCGGGCTTCGGCACGAGGTCCCCGCCGTCGTAGCGCGCCGCCAGCGCCGCCGCCTTGGCCGTGGCCGCCGCGGGGTCGCGGCCCTCGGGCGGCGTGATCAACACCGCGAAGTGCGCGCGCGCGAAGGCGGCCAGTGCCGGCGGTACGGCCGCCGCATCCAGGAACGTGGTGATGCCCTGCCGGCGCATGGCATCGAGCGCGGCCATCGCCGATTTCAGATCGTCCTCGGCGGTGGGCTTGGGCATCTTGTCGCTCACCAGGTCCTGGGCGGCATCGTCCAGCAGACCCGACGGCGCACCGGCCGCATCGCGGCCGATCTTCCCGCCCAGGGGATCCGCGGTCTCGGCGGTGATGCCGGCGATGCCGATGGCGCGGGAATTCACCAGCGAGCTGTGGCCGAAGGAGGACTGCACCACGATGGGCCGCCGCGTCCGCAGCGCATCGAGCAGGGCGCGATTGGTCGCCACGCCCGCGGGCGTCATGCCCTCCTGGAACCAATTGACCACGTCGAGCCAGCCGTCGGGTTCCTGCGCGCGCGTGGCATCAAGACAGACCTGTATCCTCTGCTGCAACTGCTCGACGCTGAGCTGCACGTAGTTCAAGTTGCACTTGATCAACGAGGCGCCGCCCTGCAGCGGGTGCATGTGGCCGTCGACCAGGCCCGGCATCAGCAGACGGCCCTGCAGGTCGACCACCCGGGTCCGCGGGCCGATGTACGCGTCGACACCGGCGTCGGTGCCCACATAGACGAATCTGCCGTCACGAATCGCCACGGCCTGGCGCACGGAGTCATGGGCGTCGACCGTGTAGATGGACCCGTGGCGATACACCGTGTCGGCCGCGCGCGAGGCGGCCGCGGGCGCCGCGGCCGGCCCGCCCCACCCCGCCTGGACCACCATCGACAACAGGGCGCCGGCCGCCAGTCGATCAAACCGCATCGAGCGCCGCTCTCAGATCGGCCATGAGATCCTCGGCATCCTCGATCCCGACGGATAGTCGGATCAATGAATCCGTGATGCCGATACGATCCCGCGTGGCCTTGGGCAGGCCGGAATGCGTGGTGCTTGCCGGGTGGGATACCAGCGACTCGGTGCCCCCCAGGCTCACGGCCAGCTTGATCACCTGCAACGCGTCGAGCAGGCGAAAGGCCTCCGGCTCGCCGCCCTTCACGGCGAATCCGAACGTCGAGCCGGCGCTCTGGCACTGGCGCTGGAATACGGCGCGGCTGGGATCGTTCTGCGCGAGAAAGCCGAGGTAATTCACCGCGGCGATCTTCGGCTGATGCCGCAGGAAATCCGCGACCAGCGCCGCGTTCTGCGCGGACTTGTGCATGCGCAGGGACAATGTCTCCATGGAGCGCATGATCATCCACGCCGTGTTCGGATCGAGCTGCGTGCCCAGGGCGCCGCGCAATTTCTTCACCGGGCCCACCAGCTCTCGGGCACCCACCACGCCGCCCGCGACCAGATCGGAATGGCCGCCCACGTACTTGGTGAGCGAATACAGCACGAGATCCGCGCCATGGCCCAGCGGCCGCTGGAACACCGGACCCAGGAAGGTGTTGTCCACCAGCACCGGCGGGCGACCCTCCTGGCGCGTACCGATCTGTTCCGATATTTCACGCATCAGGCCGAGATCGACCAGGCCGTTGGTGGGATTGGCGGGAGTCTCGGTCATGATCAGACACACCCGCCCGCCGTTCTGCTTCGCCTGGGCCTCCGCGCGCGCCGCGGCCCGCGTGACGGCCTCGCGGTTGCAGCCCTCCGTGAAACTCACGGCGCTCACGCCGAACAACGGCAGCGTCTTCTCGATCAGGGTCTCCGTGCCGCCGTACAAGGGCTGACTCATCAACAGCACGTCGCCCGGCCGCACGTAGGTCCACAGGGCCGTGGAGATCGCGGCCATGCCGCTCGAGAACACCGCGGCCGACTCGCCCTCCTCCCACAGCGCCAGACGGTCCTCGAGCACCTCGAGGTTCGGATTGTTGAAACGCGAGTACACCAGGCCCGACGCCTGGCCCGCGCCGGGTTCGCGCCGCCCCGAGGTGAAGTCGAAGAAATCCTTGCCCTCCTGGGCGGTCCTGAACACGAACGTCGAGGTCAGGAAGATGGGCGGCTTGAGCGACCCTTCGGACAGCGTGGGGTCGTAACCAAATCCCATCATCTGGGTCTCGGGCTTTAGCAGGTGCTGACCGATTTTCCGTTTATGATAGGCGTCGTAGCTCACGTGGGTCCCCTGCCGTTTCCGGGCTGGCAATATAACCCGCCGGCAGCGCCGCGTGGGAATCGAGGACGGGGCGAATGGGTTTCCCTGCAGGTAGCTTCCCGTGTTATTGATCCTCATTGCGGCTGCCGCCTTCGCGAGCACCATGGCCGGCGGCCTGCTGGCGCTCAAGATGCGCGACCGGCTGCACCTGATCCTGGGCTTCAGCGCCGGCGCGGTGATCGGCGTGGCATTCTTCGATCTGCTGCCGGAGGCCATTTCGGTGGGTTTGCCCTACCACTCCCCCGCCGTCATTCTCGCGTGGACGGCGCTGGGGTTCCTGTTCTATCTGGCGCTCGACCGCAGGGTCTCGTTCCACGGCGATGCCACGCACCGCGGCGGATTCACCGCCGCGGTGCTGTGCACTCACAGTCTCCTGGACGGCGTCGCCGTCGGGTTGTCCTTTCAGACGTCACGGGTGGTGGGCGGCATCGTGGCCATCGCCGTTCTGACCCACGATTTCTCCGACGGCATCAACACCATGAACGTCGTGCTGAGAAATCGCGGCTCGCGCCGCGACGGCCTTCGTTGGTTGTTGGTGGACGCGCTCGCGCCTCTCGCGGGCATCGCCCTGGCCTCGTCGATCGCGCTGCCGCACGCCGCGTTCGGGATCGCGCTGGCCGCGTTCGGCGGCTTCTTCCTCTACATCGGCGCCAGCGATCTGATCCCGGAGAGTTACCACGCCCATCCGAAATTCCTGACCACCGCCATGACGCTCGCCGGCGCGGCGGTGCTCTATCTCGTCGTCTCGCTAATTACTTGAAGCGCACGGCGGAGGCGCGGACTGCGGCACGCGGCTGGTCGCCGCACTGCCCGCCGAGGCGCACATGATGCTGGCGATGGCGCACCACTGGATCGGGCTCAGGCTCTCGTGCAGGAACACCAGGCCGGACAGGGCGGCGAGGGCCGGATCGAGGCTCATCAGCACACCGAAGGTACGGGCCGGCACGCGGCTCAAGGCATACATCTCCAATGAATAGGGCAGCGCACTGGAGAGCACCGCGATCGCACAGGCCACCGGCAGGATGGCGGGCGCGAACAGGGCCGCTCCCGCGTGGCCGATGCCCACGGGCACCATCACCGCCGCGCCGGCCACGGTGCCCCAGGCAGTGGTCTGGCCGGCGTGGCCACCCCCCGTCTTCCGGCCGAACAGGATGTACAGCGCCCAACACGCCGCCGCGGCGACCGCGAAGACCATGCCCATCGGGTCGAGCGGCTTGCTGTCGTGGCCCAGGGG
>CAZZWZ010000108.1:0-10460 GCA_964657955.1 uncultured Steroidobacteraceae bacterium | reverse complement strand
CGTTTCGCGCCGCAGCCGGGCAACCGCGGGCGGAGCGGGTCCGGGTGCCGCTGGTGATCGTGTTCCGGCAGAATGCCTCTGCGCTGCTCATCGGATTCGGCGTGTCGACGCTGTGGGCCGTGGCGGTGTACGTGCTCCTCATCTACCTGCCGGTGTTCGTGCAGCGTGCCCTGGGGTTCAGCGCCTCGCAGGCCTTCGGCGCGTCACTGGTGGAAAACGGGGTGCTCGTGGCCGGCTGTTTCTTGTCGGGCGCGGCGGCGGATCGCGTCGGTCATGCACGCCTGATGACGTGGGGCGCCACGGCGCTGTTGGTGGGCAGTCTGCCGCTGTTCGCTTGGCTCGATGCGGCGCGCTCGTTGCCGGTGCTGGTCGTCGTGTCCGCGCTGCTGGGTGCCATGGCGGCGAGTTTCGTCGGCGTCGCGCCCACCCTGTTGTCGGGTCTTTTCCCGGTGGCGCAACGCGCCACGGGACTGTCCCTGGTCTACAACGGCGCGTTCACCATCTTCGGCGGTTTCGCGCCGGCGCTGCTGACCTGGTTGACGGCGAGCGGTGCGGGCTCTGCGCTCGCGCCGGCGTGGTATGTTGTGGCAGCGGCAGCCGCGGCGCTCGCGGCACTGGCCGCTCTGCGGCGCCGTACCTGAGTACGTTGCCGCCGAGCGCTCCCGTGGGTGCCGCGGCGGGTCTCAGACCCCTCTCCCTCTCGACCGAAAGAGATTTCCATGCAAGTGAAACGTCCCGGTTCCCAACCGTCCGCATCGGGCCCCGCAGCGTATTTCACGGGCAGAGTGCGCATCGACCCGTTGAACGTGGCGCCGGCTCCATCGCGGGTGTCATGTGCCAGCGTGACCTTCGAGCCCGGCGCACGCTCGGCCTGGCACACCCATCCTCTCGGCCAAACGCTGCTCGTCACCGCCGGCTGCGGATGGACCCAGTGCGAGGGGGAGCCGATCGTCGAGATCCGGGCGGGCGATGTGATCTGGTGCCCGCCGCAGCACAAGCACTGGCACGGGGCGACCCCGACCACCTCGATGACACACATCGCCATTCAGGAGACCCTCGACGGCAGGAACGTCGACTGGCTGCAAAAAGTCACGGACGAGGAATATCTGGCCGGGCCACCCTGCGCGGCAGTCGCTCCTTAGGCGACCCCGGACGAGTGCCCCGCGTCGAGTGTTCCAAGTCGGGCGACGGTGGGCGAGCAGGTCACGTCGTTCGCCCGTGGCAACAACCGCAGAAATGGGCGGAGTCCACGGGGACTCCGCCATTCCTGCTCGAGTGCCGACACCCGCGGACCAAGGTGACCGCGGGCGATGCATCGAAGCGCCCGTCCGTTGGGCCCGATCGCGCGCGTGACGAGAGCCTGCGCGCATTCCTCTACGGCCTTACGGCCGGTACGAGATTTCGATTATCGACGAACCTCGCCACCAACCCGTGCGCCCAGAGACGCGACCGAACCAACGTTAGAATGTTTCACTAGGATCACCTCCTTTGCTTGCCGTGGGCTGCCAACAGCGCGTGCCGCACACCGAAGCCGCGCGCCTTCAAATTCGATTTCAAAATAACCGCAATTGCGCCATGAGTAAAGATCCCGCCAACCAAGGCCGCCCGGACACGTCATACTGTGGCCGTGCTCGGGCACCTGCAACTGTGGCATGCAACACATGAATCGTCGTCATCTGCTTCTGTCGGCCCTGGGCGCGTCGGTGGTCTCGCTCCCCGGCTGCCGCGCCTCGCTGCCGGCGTTGCCCGGTGAGAACTCCGATCCCGACGCCCTCGAGCTCCTGCACGAGAGTGCCGATGCGCACGGGCTCGCGGCCTTCGGGCGGATCGTGGACCTGAACGTCAGCTATGGCGGGCAATGGAAGAGGCTCGTCGGAAGGATTCAGCCGGCGCTGGTCGACCGGGGGTTTCGCGGCGTCTCGCAGGAGCGATTGCTGCTGCGGGCCGGAATCATCGCCCAGTCGCACACCGGTCCCGCGGGACACAAGCAGGTGGTCGTCGTCGATACCCCGCGCGAGAAGAGCATCCATGTCTGGTTCAACGGGAACGAAGCGTCGGATCGCGAGCGGGTCGATGCGGCGGCGCTGGTCGCCGAGGCTTACTCGCTCTTCCTGCTCGGCCCGATGCTGCTGGTCAAGAACGAACACCCGCGTCGCGACATCCGTGCCACGCTGGCCGGCACCGCAGACGTGGAACGGGACGGGCAGACTCATCTCTGCGACATTCTGAATCTGCGGGTGTCACCCGGCTTCGGCCGTTCCGAGTCGGATCAACTGGCCTTGTATATCGACCGCCAGACCCGCGTGATGCGAATGGTGCGGATGAGTCTGAACGGCCTCGAGTCCACCCGGGGCGCGGTGGTGGACATTGCCACCTTTGCTCATCGGTCGATGCACGGCGTGTTGTGGCCGACCGGGTTTCACGAGAAATTGATCCGCCCCCTGCCGCTGGACGTCCATGAATGGACATTGACGGGCCTCGACATCGATCGCGGCGAGGTGCCGGCGGACGTCCTCGGCGTGAGCTTCGATGGCAGCGCATCGAAGGATGCCGCGCCCCTCGCCTCGTGACGGATCGCAGGACGGCGGTGCGGTGGAGGCGGCAACCCGGCGCCCCACGCGGCAGTCAAGATGCGGAAGGACGGGGCGGGTGGAGGCAGCGGCGGGGTGGCGGGCAACTTGATGAAATCGACGAAGGCGCGCAACGGGGCCGGCACGAGTCGGCGGCCGGGATAGTAGAGAAACGGTCCCGAAAAACGCTGCCACCAGGGTTCGAGAACGGCTTCGAGCGCACCGCTGTCCAGGTGCGGGCGGAGCCAGTCTTCGAACAGGGAGACGATCCCGGTGCCGGCGAGTGCCGCATCGACCGCAAGATCGCTCGCAGCGCCGACCTGCACGAGCAGCGGGCCGGCAGGATCGATCCGCACGATCTCGCCGTCGCGCTCGAACTCCCAACGTACCGGCGTCCCGCTGCTGAAGCGACTGCGCATGCAGGCATGTTCGAGCAGGTCGCGCGGGTGGCGGGGCCGGCCGCGCCGATCGAGATAGGCGGGGGCGGCGGCGGTTGCCATGCGCTGCACGCGCGGTCCGATCGGCACGGCAATCATGTCCAGTTCCAAGCGTTCGTCGTAACGGATGCCGGCGTCGCATCCGGCGGCGAGCACGTCGACGAAACTGTCCTCGGCAATCACTTCCATGCGAATTTCGGGGTGGACGAGGAGAAACCGCGGAACGATCGCGGGCAGCACCAGGCGTGCAGCGCTCACCGGTACGTTGAGCCGCAGGGTGCCGGCCGGACGATCGACGAGATCGCTCACGGCGTCGAGGGCCGTGCTCACTTCGTTCAGCGCAGGTCCGATCCGATCGACCAGCCGTCGACCCGCCTCGGTGGGAACCACGCTGCGCGTCGTACGATTGAGCAGCCTGACCCCGAGCCGTGCCTCCAGCTGCCGCACGGAGTCGCTGAGTGCGGAGGCGCTGCCTCCACCCGCACGTGCAGCTTCGCGGAACCCGCCGGCATGCGCGACCGCGAGAAAGGCTTTCACATCGTTCAAGTCCATTTCCATTGTGCAAAATTCCGTACGACCTGTGCGAATTATAGGCAATAGTCGGAAGGCGGGGCGGGGCTTAACATGCCCGACACCAACACAGGAGCAGATCTCACCATGCCCAACGTCGACAAATCCGGTACTTTCACACTCGGCGGCAGCGTGGTGAAACGCCTCGGCTACGGCGCCATGCAACTCGCGGGACCGGGCGTTTTCGGACCCCCGAGAGACCACCGCGCCGCCCTGGCGGTACTGCGCGAAGCGCTGGCAGCCGGCGTGAACCACATCGACACCGCCGACTTCTACGGACCGCACATCACCAATCACCTCATTCGTGAAGCGCTGCACCCCTATCCGGACGATCTGGTCATCGTCACCAAGATCGGCGCGCGGCGCGACGAGAAGGGCGCCTGGCTTCCGGCGACCTCACGCGAGGAATTGATCCAGGCAGTCCACGACAACCTGCGCCACCTGGGCCTCGAGAGGCTCGACGTCGTCAATTTTCGCAGTGCGCTGGACGTGCACCAAGCGGCCGAAGGGTCGATCGAGGAGCCGCTCGCGGCGCTGGCCGAATTGCAGCGCCAGGGCCTGGTCCGCCACATTGGTCTGAGCAATGTAACCGCTGCGCAGATCGCGGAAGGTCGTCGGATCTGCGAGATCGTGTGCGTTCAGAATCACTACAACCTGGCGCACCGGGCCGACGACGCGGTGATCGACGAGGTCGCCAGGCACGGGATCGCCTACGTGCCGTACTTCCCGCTCGGCGGCTTCACGCCCCTGCAGTCCTCGGCCCTGGCGAGCGTTGCCGTGCGTCTCGGGGTCAAGCCCCTGCAGGTCGCCCTCGCCTGGCTGCTGCAGCGGTCGCCGAATCTCCTGTTGATCCCGGGGACCTCGTCCGTCGCCCACCTGCGCGAGAACCTGGCCGCCGCCGAGTTGACGCTGTCACCGCAAATCCTGAAGGAATTGGCTGAGGCCGCCGGATGACGCCGAGGCGGGCGGCCAACGGGAGCCGCAGCCAACCGGGGCCGCTGCCAGCGTCTGATCCCCGGGGCACGCCGGCAAACGGATCTCCCTGGCACATTTGGCATCCGGGTGATACGTTCGCTGCTCGTCGGACTCGAGTCGGTGGCCGCAGCCGATCTCATCCGCGTTCATGTCGTGAGACCCGAGCAATGACCGATATCCGATCCGAAGCCCTCCGCGGATTTGGGAGCGCAGCGAAGACCTACAGCCGCGGCCGGCCGGATTATCCCGAGGAGTTGTTGGGATGGTTGAACCGGTCCCTCGACATCGGGCCCGGCAAGGTCGTGATCGATCTCGGCGCCGGCACCGGCAAGTTCACGAAGTTGTTGCTTCGGACCAAGGCGACCGTCGTTGCGGTGGAGCCGATCGAGGCGATGCGGGCCGAAATGGCCGCAAACCTGCCCGATGTGCGAACGCTCGCCGGCACCGCCCAGGCGATGAACCTGGCCGACGCGACCGCGGATGCGGTGATCTGCGCGCAAGCATTTCATTGGTTCACTTCAGACGCCGCACTCGCGGAAATTCACCGGGTGCTGAAGCCCGGCGGAAAGCTCGGCCTCATATGGAATCTCCGCGATGAATCGGTGGACTGGGTCGCCGCCATCACCAGGATCACGTCGCCGTACGAGGGCGATACCCCGAGTTACTACAAGAGCGCATGGCGGCATCCCTTTGGCGGCGCCCTTTTCACGGAGCTGGAGGAAGCGTGTTTCGCGCATCACCATATCGGTGATCCGCGGACGGTCATCCTGGACCGATTTTTGTCGGTCAGCTACATCGCTGCCCTGCCCGAGGACGAGAGGTCGAGGGTGACGGATCGGCTGAACGAGTTGGTCGCCTCGCATCCGGCGATCGAGGGCCGCGATTCGATCGTGTTTCCCTACCAGACGCGTGCCTTCAGCTGCTCGAAGCGGCCGGTGGCAGATGAGCGTCCCTAGGGGCGGGCCTGCTCACGGGAGAGACGTCATGAATGAAGCGGTTCCGTGTTCCGATTGGCATCTCGCGCAGATCAACGTGGGGCGACTCGTCGCTCCGCGGGGTGATCCGCGGGTGGCGCCGTTTTTCGATGCGCTGGATCGCGTCAATGCCCTGGCGGATCGAGCGCCGGGTTTCGTGTGGCGGTTGCAGAGCGACACGGGCAACGCCACGGACATGCAGACCACCGCCGACCCGCTCTTCATCGTGAACATGTCACTGTGGGCCGATGCGGAGGCGCTTTTCGACTTCGTCTATCGCAGCGCCCACACCCCGGAGATGGCCAGGAGGCGGGAGTATTTCGAGCGGTTCGAGGGCGCTCATCAGGCGTTGTGGTGGGTGCCCGCAGGTCACGTGCCCGGCATCGACGAGGGTCTGTCGCGCCTGTGGCGGCTCGATCGGTATGGTCCGGCGCGCGAAGCCTTCACCTTCAAGATGCGATTCCCGGCTCCCGGGCTTGCAGGCCCTCCCAAAGACATGAAGCCCGATCCTTGGTGCATGGGGCGGGCATAGGACGCATCACAGCCGAGGACGGGGCGGCCGGATTGAAGCCGAAATCGCATGGGCCATGCGAAATGCTTATATGTGGATGCCATAGCAGCCTAAGCGACGGCGGACGCCCGAGTTATCATCATGCGCTGGCAGGGCGCCCGATGTCGGCGTGACCCGAGGTAGCGTGGAACATGTTCTTGAAATCGGCGTTCGATCATTGGCTGCGAGGCGCCGGTGAGCCTGCCACCGGAGGGGATCTCGAAAAGATCAACGCCGCCTTCGCGTCCTTTTCGCCGTCTCGGCGGGTCCAGCAGGCGCTCGAACTCCTCCCCGGCGCGCACGTCCTCACCTCGAGCTTCGGTGCGCAGGCGGCCGTGATGCTGCATCTGGTGAGCTCGGTCGTGCCGAAGATACCCGTCATTCTCATCGATACCGGGTACCTGTTTCCGGAGACGTATCGGTTCGTCGACGACCTGAAGCGCCGGCTGGATCTCAACTTGAAGGTGGTGCGATCCGAGGTGTCGCCGGCCTGGCAGGAGTCGCGTCACGGCAAGCTCTGGGACCAGGGGGTCGAGGGCATCGAGCAGTACAACCGGATCACCAAGCAGGAACCGCTCGACAAGGCCATGCGGGAACTCGGCGCCCAGACCTGGTTCTCGGGACTACGCCGCGTCCAGGCTGCAAGTCGGGCGAAGGTCGCGCCGATCGAATTCAAGCGCGGTCGGTATAAGGTGCATCCGCTGTTCGACTGGACCGATCGCGACGTGGGGCAGTACCTGTCCAGGCACGACCTTCCCTACCACCCGTTGTGGGACAAGGGATATTTGTCCATTGGCGACTGGCATACGACGCGTCCACTCTCTGAAGTGGACAGCATGGAAGATCTGCGCTTCTTCGGACTGAAGCGGGAATGCGGCCTGCACGAAGGCTGACGCCCCGCGTGTTCGCTCGATCAGGAGAGCAACATGCGGGTGCTGACCACGGCCAGCATGATGGCGATGAACGTCCGGGTCAGCTGGGGCGGTAATCGAAGGGTGGCACGCGAGGCGAGGAGCACCCCCGGAATCGAGCCGATGAGCATGCAGGCCAGGGCGCGCAGATCGACGTGACCGAGCACGGCGTGTCCGCCGGCCGCAATGGCGGTGATCGGCAGCGCATGCGCGATATCGGTGGCCACCAAGCGGTCCGACGGCAGACGCAAGGGGTATAGCACCACCAGGGCTGCGACCCCCAACGCGCCGGCGCCGACCGAGGTCATGGTGACGCCGACTCCGAGCAGGCACCCGGTGAGGATGGTGAACAGGACCTTGTGGCGTTCGGTGCCGACGAACCAGGCGGCGGTAAATTTGAGCCCCCACTGCCGCAAGGTATCGTGAAGGAGCAACGCCACCGCGGCGGCCGCGAGGATGAGCGCGAGACATCTGGAGATCAGCGCGTCCACGATGCCTGGAGGCCTCGCGTCCAGCCAAAACCACAGAATCACGGCCGCTGCCGCCGGCACGCTGCCGACGGCGAGGCGTGTCACGATGCGCCAATCGACGCGCCGGCTGAAACCGAATGAGGCCGTCGCGACGAGTTTCGTGCTGGCCGAGAACAGCAGGTCGGTGCCGACGGCCGTGGACGGCGGAAGTCCGAAGAACAGCACCAGCAGAGGCGTCATCAACGAGCCGCCGCCGACGCCGGTGAGACCGACGAGAGCGCCGACGATCGCACCGCAGAGAACGTAGAGGAGGGGCGTCAACATAGGAGGAGGATTGTACGCGGGTGGTGATGCGGGTCATGATGTCATCGCGCATGAGCATAGAACCGCAGGTAATCATCGAGCGTCGACGGCCCGGCACGAATGAGATACCCAGAGGCGGGGATTGCATCCGCCGCCACCGGCAATCCCGACCAGCCGGGGCTCAAGTGGCCTGCATTCGGCAACACGAAACCGACCATGATGTTCGAGCACCACAGTCGAATCGAGAACGACCCGGCCGGTGCCGCGCTGCGCGCCGTCATGAATGAGGGTTGAATCGTCGGCGCGTCGCGGGCGCGCTCACGCACCGAGATGTCGGTCGAAGAAACGGACGACGACCTGATAGACCGCCTGCGACTCGGGCAGCTCCGGATCGATGAAGAACGCGTGCCACATGCCGTCGTAGACGTGAAGCTCGGTCTCGACGCGGGCCTCCACCAGCAGTTCGTTACTGCGCAGCACGGAACTCATCGCAAAATCCCGGCTGCCGGTGATGAGCAGGGTGGGTGGGAATTTCGCGACGACCGCGGCTGACAGTCCGGGCTGCACCATGGGGTCGCTCAAGTCGACCCCCTTGAAGTACGGAAGATCGCCGGCAGAAGGCGGATGGTCCGTGAATGGCTGGCCCGCCAGGGGCGCCGCGAGGTAGGCGGAATCGCCCTTCGGATCCAGGAGCGATCCGCAGAACGTGCCCACGGCACCGGGCACGGGGAGGTCGTGCGTCGTCATCCAGGCAACCGACTGTGCGCTGAGGATGCCGCCCGCCGAACAGCCGTAGATGCCGATGTTCTTCGCCTGATAGGTCTTGAGCAGTTCGCCGTACACCGCCACGACGTCTTCGCTGGCCGCCGGAAAGACATGGTCGGGCCCCTGCCGGTAATCGACCGTGACGACCTTGATCCGGCCGAGAGAGGCAATGGGAACGGATTCGATCAGGCCACCGTCATGCTCGCCCCACAAGAAGGCTCCGCCATGCAGATTGATCAACACTCTTTTCCGGTTGGCGGCCGAGACCCCTCCGGCGGGCGTGACCACGTCGGTGGCGACGCCCGCGATGCGCGCCGGCTGGACCTCCACCGCATAACGCCTGCGCATCGCCTCGGCATAGCGGTGATTGAAGTCCGCATAGAACTTTTTCTGCACCGGGAAGGCGCTCCCCGCCGGCGGCGCGGACGGCGCGCCAATCATGCTCATGAACTTATGACGGGCAGCGTCCGACGCATAGGCCGAGTAGGGCATCGGGGCGCCGTTGATGATCACCGTTGCGGGCGGCTCCGCCGCCCGGCACGTCAACAGGCAGGCAAGGCCGGTCGCGGCCAGAAGATAGCGGGTCATAGGGAGCGGCAGCATGAATTCCTCGTTCGGCAGATCGGGCAGTTTCAACGAACACGCCGGCCTTCGGCGTCGATCACGAGCTCGCCGTCCTCCTTGGCAAAGGGTCCCGGTTGCGGCAACGGTAAGATGTCGAGCACCGCCTCCGAGGGACGGCATAGTTTTGTGCCCCAGGGCGTGACGACGATGGGCCGGTTGATGAGAATGGGGGCGTTCAGCATGTGATCGATGAGTTCGTCGTCGGTCCAGTGGGCGTCGCCCAAGTTCAGCTCCGCATAGGGAGTGCTTTTTTCACGCAGCAGTTCCCGCGGCGTCAGGTCCATTTGCTCGATCAGGGAGAGCAAGGTCTCTCGGCCGGGGGGCGTTTTCAGGTACTCGATGACCGCCGGCTCGACGCCGGCGTTGCGAATGAGCGCCAGCGTGTTGCGCGACGTGCCGCAGCTCGGATTATGGTAAATCGTCACTTCGGTCATGACTTCCTCGCAACGGGCTGTCCGGTACGCTCGTACCAGTCTTTTGAGAAGTCAACCACACTGGCCACTGGAGCGAGGGTAGTTTCGCACAACCAGTACTTCGAACTAGAATGTCCCGATTGTCGTGCAACATGATGCAATTGGTGGTCGTTTGTAGGACGATCACTTCGTCGGACTCACGTCCTGCCGTGATGGAGTCGGAAGCCAGCCGTGATGCGAATTATCCCGGGAGACTTTGGTGACCCACGCGTGGTCGATCTTCTACAGACCCACCTGACCACCGCTCGCGCACAGACAGCCGCCGGCAGCGCGCACGCCCTGGATATCGGGGGATTGCAATCCCCCGATATCCGTTTTTGGACGATCTGGGACGATGAAACGCTCTTCGGCATCGGCGCGCTGAAACGACTCTCCGCCTGTCACGCCGAGATCAAGTCGATGCATACCGTGCAGTCGTTGCGCGGAAGGGGAGCAGGAAGTGCAATGCTCCGTCACATCATCTCGACCGCACGAACAAGCGGCATATCGCGTCTCAGTCTGGAAACGGGCTCATGGGATTATTTCCTGCCGGCGCGGGCGCTTTACGCGAGGCATGGCTTCGTGGAGTGCCCGCCCTTCGCCAGCTATGTGCGCGATCCCAACAGCGTCTTCATGTCACTCGACCTGGAAGCAGTCGAGGCCGGTGAAAGTTGACGTTGAGCGGCGACGTGAGCGGAGCCGCACTTGCGTGGGCGGCATGGTGAGCCGAGGCGTGAGACCCCGAGGCAATGAAGCCATGTGCAAACTTCGCATAATGTATATTATGTTAAATTATGCCTTTCTGCGTCATGGCCTGATCGACTCCTGCCGGCGCCGTGCATCCCGAGGGCCGCCACCG
>CAZZWZ010000107.1:0-10468 GCA_964657955.1 uncultured Steroidobacteraceae bacterium | reverse complement strand
GAAGGAAGCCATTTTCCTTCAAACCCCCATGCCGCCAAAACGCATGAGATCAGAATCAGAGCCAGCGCCACACCTGTGATACCAATTACGAAGATCAGCCGGTGCCGCCAGCGTCCGGCTCCCACCGTCAGGTATCGCCTTGCCAATACCATGACCGACGGCGTCACGGCAGCTCCAACGAGGCTGGCGACGGCGATCCGAAGCACCTCATGATCAAACGCCAGCGAGTATCCCGCTCGGGCCGCGCGGAACAGATTGCCGGGTTCAAGGACGAGCAAGAAGATGAGCCAGTAGAGCAATCCGAAAAAACACTCGCGGGTCCACTGCGGTGGCGAGCGAATGGTGAAAATCCTGTCGAAGGAATTCAGGCGGACCATGCGGACAGTGTGCCGGTCCGGTTCAGCGCAGTCCAGCAGGCACCTATCCAAGCCATTTTGTGATGAATGGCTCCCGGAACGTGACCAACGGGTCTACCGGAGTTAAACGTTCCAAACCAGACTGGTTCCCTGACCGTGGGTTGGAGGGATTATGCGACTCGGACATCCTCTCAAGGCGCTGGTGTTGATGCTGGGGCTGTTCACCGGCATCGTGCACGCCCGGTCGGTGCTGATCGAGTCCGGTGTCGTCCAGGGCGTGCCGGCAGACGGACTGACCATCTACAAGGGTCTTCCGTATGCGGCTCCTCCCCTGGGCGCATTGCGGTGGCGCGAACCCCAACCGGTTCAGGCATGGAGCGGTGTGCGGAAAGCCGACGCATTTGCGGCCGCTTGTATTCAAAATGGCGTATCCATGCCCGGTGAGACGCCACCCCTGATCAGCGAGGATTGCTTGTATCTGAACATCTGGACACCCGCGAGGAAGGGGGGTCAGCGCCTGCCGGTCCTGGTTTGGATCCATGGCGGAGGTTATAGCAACGGTTCGGCTTCGATGCCGCTCTACTGGGGTGACCACCTGGCACGCAAGGGAGTAATCGTCGTGACGGTGGCTTATCGGCTGGGTCCGCTGGGCTTCCTGGCGCATCCGGATTTGACCCGCGAGTCACCGTACGGATCATCCGGCAACTACGGATTGATGGATCAGATTGCGGCGCTGCAATGGGTTCAACGAAACATCGGTGCTTTTGGAGGCGATTCGAAGCGTGTCACCGTAGCCGGTCAGTCCGCGGGCGCGATGGCCGTCAGTGCGCTCATGAGTTCGCCGCGTGCGAAAGGATTGTTTCGACGTGCCATCGGCGAAAGTGGCGGACTCTTCGAGCCACTGGCCGTCGCGCCCGGCTACTTGCTGGCCAATGCCGAGCTCGCCGGTGAGAGATACGCAGCGTCGATCGGGGCGGCATCGATCCAAGCGCTGCGCCGCCTCCCCGCGACGAAGTTGTTGGAGGGTGATGCAGCGACGATCTCCCACCCAGTCATCGAACCGTATGTGCTTCCCGCGAGTCCATACGAGGCATTCGCTTCCAGGCAACAGAACGACGTCCCATTGATGATCGGATCCAATGCCGAAGAGGCACGCGCTTTGACCGACGTCTCCAAACTGAGCGCCGCCACCTTTGCCGCGGATATCGAACACGATTTCGGCCCGCTGCCGGTTCCGATCCTGTCAGCATATCCTCATGCAACCGACGAACAAGCGCGCCAAGCCCGCCTCGATCTCGAAAGAGATTTGCGCTTTGGTTGGGATATGTGGGCCTGGGCGCGGTTGCAGGTCGAAACCGGGCACGGCAGCGTCTACTACTATTCGTTCGAACAGAAGCCTCCGTTCCCGCCCACTTCTATTTACGGTGGCTGGGGCGCGAGTCACTACGCAGAGCTTTGGTACGTGTTCGATCATCTGGACCAGATGTCCTGGAATTGGACGGAAGCTGACCGCCGCCTTGCGGCGGAAGTCTCGGGCTACTGGGTCAACTTCATCAAATCCGGGGACCCAAACGGCGGCAACCTTCCGTCCTGGCCTCGATTTTCCGAGACCGCCGAGACCGTCCAACATCTGAATGACCCGATTGCAACCGGCAAGGTGCCCAACCTCGCCACGCTGAAGGTCTTCGATGCCGCCTACTCAGACGTGCGCGGGAAAAAATTCGGGATCCCATAGCAAGGGCCGGCAACGGTACCGAGTCAGCGCGCCGCGATTTCTTGGATTCCCTACCCGGCTCGTCCACCGACGCTTGCAATGTTGCACTCTGGCGCATAGAGTACTCTTGTAGAAAACTTTTGTAGCTCACGGGTGGCCCCATGCCAATGTCGACGGAACAGGCCGCGGAGTCATTGAAGGACATTGCGCGCGTACAGCGCCGCGCCTCGATTCTGCGGGGTTATGAGCGCGGTGCGCCGCACCTGGTCCTGTGGGGCATCATCTGGGTGGTGGGCTACGGGCTGAGCGATGTCGTTCCCGCCGTCGCGGGCCGCACGTGGCTGGTTCTCGACGTCGTCGGCGTGGCCGGCAGCTACCTGCTCGGCCGCTCCGCCACCGGCGTGCGCCTGGCCGGCGGGGACTACGGCCGGCGCTTCGCCGCCTCGAGTGCCGGCATCCTGGCATTCGTCTGGGCCACCTACACCGTCATGAAGCCGCGCGATGCGGTGCAACTGGGCGCCTTCCCCGCGCTCCTGTTGGCCGCGATCTACACGGTGCTGGGCGTCTGGCGTGGCGCCCGCTGGTCCGCCGTCGGCCTGCTGCTCGGCGCGTGCACCGTCGTCGGATTTTATTTTGCCGAGGAACATTTCATGCTGTGGATGGCGGCGGTGGGCGGAGGCACGCTGCTGGCCACCGGCCTGTGGCTCAGGCGGGCGTGATGCCGCGGGAGGCCAACGAGGTCATCCATCAACCGCTGCGGCTGAAGATCATGGCCGCCCTGCACGGCCTCGCTTCGCGGGAGTCCATGAATTTTACGCGGCTGAAGAGTGTGGTCGAAGCCACCGATGGCAACCTCGGAGCGCACCTGGCGAAACTGGAAGACGTCGGATACATCGCCGTCGAAAAGGACTTCGTGGACAAGAAGCCGCGTACCCGGGTCGCATTGACACGGGAGGGGCGCAGGGCCCTGGCGTCGCACGTGGCCTACCTGCGCGACATTCTCGACGGCGTGGATGGCCAATAAATTGCGGCGCTTCCTGACCCGCGCTGCGCTGTACGGGCTGTTGCTCGCGGCCGGCGCCGTGGCGGGTCTGATCGTCTTCGGCACCGCGAAACCGCCGCCACCCTCGCCGGACATCACGGGTCCGTTCGCGGCGATCGACGATCACGACCTGCCGCCGGTGCAGCGCTATAAAGCCCGCGACGGAGCGCAGCTGAGCTTCCGGGAATACCCGGGATCCGGGCGCCGGGTTGCGCTGCTGATCCATGGCTCGGCGGGAAGCAGCCGCGACCTGCATCCGCTCGCCTCGGCCCTGCAGGCCGCCGGCGTCCGCGTCCTGGTGCCGGACATCCGCGGTCACGGAGGGAACCGCCCTCATGGCGACATCGACTACGTGGGGCAACTGGACGACGACCTCGCGGATCTCATCGCGGTGCAGAAGCCGCGGTCGCCGCCCGGCGAGTGGATCGCCGTCGGCTTCTCCTCGGGCGGCGGCTTCACGCTGCGCATCGCCGCCGAAACATCCTTGGGAGCCAAACCATCCCTGGGACGGGAGTTCGACCGGTACATCCTGGTATCTCCCTACCTGGGACACGACGCGCCATCCGTGCGAAATGCCGACGCCGAAACGAAGAGCGAGGCCTCGACAACCGCGGTCCATCCCCAGACCTGGGCCGCGGTATCCATCGGCAGGATCATCGGCCTCACCCTCGTCAATTCGCTCGGGGTGCATCGTTGGGACGGTTTGCCGGTGCTCAGCTTTCCGGTACCCGCCGATCTGGACGCCGTCACCCGCTCGTACTCCTGGCGCCTGCTGCAGAACTTCGGCGCACACACGGATTACCTCGCCGACATGCGCCGGGTCGAGCGACCGATGCAAGTGTTCGTTGGCCAGACCGATGGACTGCTGGATGCCGAGCAGCTGAAGATCGAGTTCGCCACGCATCGCCGGGATGTTCCGGTGGCCATTCTTCCCGGCCTCGGCCATTCGGACATGGTGACGCGTCCCGAAGCGATTCGCGCCATCGTGGACGCCGTCACCGCCCCGGCGGCCGGGGCGAATTCAGCCTCGCGGCAGGCAACTGCCGCGGCCGGTGCATGTAGCGGCCGGTGCACTCGTGCCGATTTGCCGCGTGCCGCCGTCTGACGTACGCTGCCCCCATGAAGCGGCAGCCCACGGCGTTCCTGTTGATGGTGATGATCGCGCTGCAAGGATGGCTCGCGGCCTTCGCCGCCATGCCGCCCTCGACGATGGCCGCAACGGCCGATGATCCCGCGATGGAACGCGCTTCGGGTGGCATGTCCGCCGCGGCCGACACCCATGGGCAGGCGCCCGCATGTCACGGCGCGTCCGCCCACCACCATGCCGCGTCGCACGGCTGCTGTCCCGCCACGGGTTTCCATGCCGGCTGCTGCCCGGTCACCGGCCTCGGCAACGGGCCGGCATCGTCGTTCGCGCTGCTGCAATGGCATGGCCACACGGCCGAACTCCTGATCAACCCTGCCACGCCCGTCCTCACGCGCAGCGAATCCCCTCTCATCCGACCGCCGATCGTCTGACCCCGCCCGAAATCCGTCCCGGCCTCCGCTTGCCCATCGCATGGGGCGGCGGGGCCGTGGTCTCACGCCATCGCATCGATGCCGTCGTGCTGGAGTCTGCGCAATGAACATGTCTTGTCTGTACCGCCCCATCCTGGGCGCTCTCGCCGTGCTGATCTGCACGTCCACCTCGGCCCCGGCCGACGAACCGATGGCGATGCCGCCGGATCACGACATGAGCCCCATGGCCATGTCCGGCGATCATCCGATGAGCCACATGATGGATGGCGCGCTCGGGCCTTATTCCATGGCACGCGAGGCCTCCGGCACGTCCTGGCAGCCCGACAGCTCCACGCATGGTGGCATCCACGTCATGGAGGGCGAATGGATGCTCATGGGGCACGCGCGGCTCAACGGCGTCTACGACTGGCAGCAGGGACCCCGCGGCGACACCGACACCTTCCTGTCCGGGATGATCATGGGCATGGCGAACCGCCGTTTCGACGGCGACACGCTGCAATTTCGCGCCATGCTGAGCCCCGAGCCGCTGATGGGAAAATCCGGCTACCCGTTGCTGCTCGCCACCGGCGAGACGGCCGACGGCACCACCCCCCTGGTCGACCGTCAACATCCGCACGATTTGTTCATGGAATTGTCGGGCACCTACTCGCACGCCCTGGGAGGCGCGGAGAGCGTGTTCGTTTACGCCGGCCTGCCCGGCGAGCCCGCGTTCGGTCCGCCGGCCTTCATGCATCGGGAGTCGATCATGGACAGCCCCGAAGCGCCCATCAGTCATCACTGGCTCGACTCCACCCACATCACCTACGGCGTGGTGACCACCGGCCTCGTGCTCGACCAGTGGAAGGTCGAAGCGTCACGCTTTCACGGACGCGAGCCCGACCAGTTTCGTTACAACCTCGAACACGGCTCGCTCGATTCCACCAGCGCGCGGCTCGCGTGGAATCCCGCGCGCGACTGGTCCCTGCAGGTCTCGTGGGCCCGCCAGATCAGCCCCGAGCAGCTCGAACCCGACAAGAACGAGACGCGCTTTTCGGCCAGCGCCATCTACACGCACCGGTTCGGCGAGGTGGGCTGGTCGACCACCGTGGCGTGGGGCAACCGCCGCAGCACCGGCGCCCCAGCGCTCAACGCCTACATCGTCGAGAGCGCCCTGAAACCCGGCGATCTGTGGACCTTGTTCGCGCGGGCGGAACGTGAGCGGAACAATGAACTGGTCGTGCAGGGTCCGCTCCAGGGTGCTGCATTCAACGTCGGCAAGACTTCGCTCGGCGTCATCCGCGATCTGCGGTTGACCGACCGGATCAAGGTGGGCATCGGCGCGCTCTACGCGTTCAACTTCGTGCCCGATGCGCTCGCCCCGCTGTATGGTCGCAGCGATCCGCAGGGTGCCATGGCGTTTCTGCGGCTCACGGTCGAGTAGCACCGCGTGGCTCCCCGGCGTGTGCCGCACGGCGCACGACGCCTGCCGCGTTCATTTTCCGACCTCGCCTTGGTACCATGGGCAGGACTATCGCGTGAGCCCGCGTCGCGCATGAACTCCGGCCGAACCAAGAATGAGCCGGTGCCCGGCACCCGGACGAGACGCATCATGAACCTGCAAACATTTTCCGCGGCCCTCCGCCATCCGAAGTCCGTGCGGATCGCCTTGCTGCTGGCGGCAGGCTGCGCGGCGCTCGGGGCCGGCCGCATCGCCGCGGCGGCCGAACCGCAAAAACCCGCCTACCCCGACTATCCCAGCGAGACCCCCGAGAAATTCGCGCCCGTCACGGACAGCTACGATTACACGGCGCGCGAGGTGATGATCGCGATGCGCGACGGCGTCCGGCTGCATACCGTCATCCTCGTCCCGAAGGGCGCAACGCACGCCGGCATGCTGCTCACGCGCACGCCGTACAACGCCACGGACCTCACCAGTCACGTCCACAGCGGCCATCTCGGTCCCATGCTGCAGGGCTACGACAACGCGGCGGACGTGATCGTCGAGGACGGCTACATCCGGGTGGTGCAGGACGTGCGCGGCAAGTACGACTCCGAGGGCGACTACGTGATGAACCGGCCCGTCCACGGTCCGCAGAACCCGACGCCCGTGGACGATGCCACCGACACCTACGACACCATCGATTGGCTGGTCAAGAACGTGCCCGAGAGCAACGGCAAGGTGGGCACCCTCGGCATCTCCTACGACGGCTTCGAACCGCTGATGGCGCTGGTGAACCCTCATCCGGCGCTCAAGGTGTCGGTCCCGATGAATCCGATGGTGGACGGCTGGATGGGCGACGACTGGTTCCACAACGGCGCCTTCCGGCAGCAGAACATGGCCTACATCTATGAACAGGTGGGCAGCCGCGACAACAAGATCAAGTGGTGGAGCAGCACCCACGACGACTACGACCTGTTCATGCAAGCGGGGTCGGCCGGCGAACTCGGGCACCGCTACGGCATGGAACAGCTGGGCTTCTGGAGCAAGTTGACCGCGCATCCCGCCTACGACGCCTTCTGGAGCGATCAGGCCGTGGACAAGCTGCTCGCGGCGCAGCCGCTGCAGGTGCCCGTCATGCTGGTGCACAGCCTGTGGGATCAGGAGGACAGCTACGGCGCGCTGGCCGTGTACGCCGCCATCAAACCCAAGGACGTGCGCGGCGATCAGGTCAAGCTCGTCATGGGTCCCTGGCACCACGGGCAGGAGATCGACGATGCCAGTGCGCTCGGCGCCCTGCGCTTCGGCAGCGACACCGGCCGGTATTTTCGCGAACACGTGCTGCGGCCGTTCCTGGCGCAGTATCTGAAGGACGGCGCCCCGGCCGCCGACCTCGCGCCGGTCACCGCCTTCGAGACGGGCACGAACGAATGGCGCCGCCTCGATCGCTGGGAACCCGCGTGCGAGACCGGCTGCCCAATCGCCAGCCGCCGGCTCTACCTGCAACCGCAACAGCACCTGAGCTTCAACCCGCCCACCGGGCGTGCGGCTTACACCCAGTACGCCGCCGATCCCGCGCACCCCGTGCCCTTCCGCGCCCGGCCCATCCAGCCCGTCGGCTACGACCCCGGCCAGACCTGGGCACAGTGGCTGGTCGACGATCAGCGCGAGGCCTCCGGCCGCCCGGACGTTCTCACCTTCACCTCCGAGGTGCTCACCGCGCCGCTCAAGATCAGCGGCAAGCCCGTGGTGCATCTGCTCGCGTCGACCAGCGGCACCGACAGCGACTGGGTGGTGAAACTCATCGACGTCTATCCCGACCAGGTCGCCGCGCAGCCCGAGATGGGCGGCTATCAGCTCGCGGTGGGCATGGACATCCTGCGCGGCCGCTACCGCGAGAGCTTCGCCACGCCCAAGCCCATCCCGGCCAACCGCCCGTTGCCGTACGTCTTCAGCCTCCCCGCGAACAACCACGTGTTCCTGCCCGGCCATCGCCTCATGGTGCAGGTGCAATCCAGCTGGTTCCCGCTCTACGACCGCAATCCGCAAACCTTCGTCCCGAACATCTTCTTCGCCAAGCCGGGCGACTATCGTGAGGCCACGCAACGCATCTATCACTCGTCGTCGCAGGCCAGCTACATCGCGCTCCCCGTCGTCGAATGACGGACCGCGGCCGGCTGACGGCCGACGGCTGACGGCTAGCGGCTAGCGGCTAGCGGAACGCCCGTCACCACGTGAGGTCCTGCACCGGCTTTTCGGCGGATTCGCTCACCCACTGCTGACCCCAGCCGCCGCCCGCCACCAGCTCGGCGTCCGGCCGGTTGCGCCGTACCCACTCCACGTCGAGTTGGGTGCCGTGCGACACCAGCACCAGGTCCGGTCCGCGCAGCAGCGGATCGATCTGGATCATGTCGGCCAGATAAAATCCTGCGCGAGGATGCACGAACCAGACGTTGTGGCCGGGGCGGCGCGGCGCCGGCAACTGTGCCAGCTGCTGCGCGATGAAGGCGTGGATCTGATGCAACTGAAGCGGCACGATCGCCACGAGGCTGAGCACTGCCGCGGCGCCCGCGAAGGCGGCCAGACGCGGGGCGGCCTGCCGGCGCGTGGCGAACGCCAGGCCCGCCAGGACGGGCAGGCAACCCCACGCCGAATGGAAATAGCGATACCCCCAGCCGTGTCCCTGGTCCAGCCGCACCACGCAGTAGCCCGCGAAGGTGAGCGCCGCGGAGAGCGCCAGCAGTCGCACGCGCCGGTCGTGGCGATGACCGTGCCAGCCGAGCACCGCGAGCGGCAGCAGTCCGGGCGACGACCACAGCCAGAGCTTGACGGTGGACGCCGCACGCATCTGCAGCAGCGCGGCATCCGGCCAGACGAACACGCCGTGGCCCACGCCGCTGACCGCCGCCACCGTCGGTGCCACCGGCAGGATGTTTCCCCGCAGCAGCAACCAGCCCACGCCCACGCAAAACCCCGGCGCATAGCCCGCCAGCAACGGCACCAGCCGGCGCCGCTGCGCCGCATTCATTGACATGGAAACCAGCCACGGGGCCGCGAACAACGCATGCGGAAAGGGATTGTGCAGCACCAGCGCCAGCGACCCCGCGAGCCCGGCGCCGAACGCGCGCGCCGGCGTGGGTCGCATCAATAAATACGCGAACAGCAGGTTCGCCGTGAGGTGCGCCTGCATGGCGTAGTAGGACATGGCGTAGGCCGCGAACGCGCCCGAGGCCAGGGTGAACAGCAGGGCCCAGCCCGCCGCGGTCCGGTCGCCGCCGATTTCCCAGGTGATGCGAAAGACCAGGTACAACGCGCCGCCGCCGAGCAGGGCATTGCACAACCACGGCAGGCCCAGGAACTGCAGCGGCGCGAGCAGCAGCGCGAAGCCCGGCCAGTACGCTTCGACGGCCTCTCCGGTCACCGACGATGCATACAGGAAGGCCCCGTTGAACCCGCGCACCACCAGCCAGTCCACGCCGGCCGGCGGCAGCCGCGCCACCAGCCGTCCCGCCGCGAAGACCTTGGACTGAAACACCGCCGCGTACTCGTCCATGCTGAGCGGATGGCGGTGGTACACGAAGAACGAGCCGGCGGCGAAGGCCGCCACGCCGACCGCCGCGACGGCGTGGGGATGGCGGCCGAGCCAGCTTGCCAAGGCGAGCGGCGGTGCGGGATTGCGCCACAACGACGCCGACGCGCACACCCCCAGGGCCAGCCACGCCGTCGGCCCATCCGCCGCCAGCAGCCGCGTGAAGATGGGCGCGAACGCCGCCGTGGAGAACCCCCACCGGTCGAGCCCATGAAAGTAGACCACGCAAAGCGCCGCGCCGCCGACCGCACCGGCGATCACGCGAAGCGCGGTCGAACTCCCGTTCATCGGCAACACGCGCAGTTGCGGCCCCGGCCGATGGTCGACTGCGCGCTATCCGGCGCGTGTCGTGAAGTTTCCAAGACCGAGACAGACCCGCAACGAGATCATTCCGTGACGCACGATGATCGTAGTATGCATCTTACGACCGTGTTGCGATACGCGGTGCGGCGCTTCGCGATGCACGCGACGCTCATTTGGGCGATGATGCGGCATGCCGACCAAACTCCTGATCGTCGCGGTGTCGCTCAATGCCGTCGTCGGCCAGCTGCTGCTCAAGCGGGGAGTCGCGGCGCTGGGTGGCGTGGGTGCGCTCGCCGGTCTGCCACGCTTCATCCTGGGCGCCGCGAGCTCGCCTTGGATCTATGCCGCCGTCGCCATTCAGGGATTCGGCTACCTGCTGTGGATGATCGTGGTCAGTCGAGTCCAACTGGGCGTAGCGACGGCAAGTGCCGGTGCGGCGTTCTATCTGCTGGTGGCGCTGTGTGCATGGCTGTTCTACGGAGAGTCGCTCAGCGCCCTGCAGTGGCTCGGGATCTGTCTGGTCACCCTC
>CAZZWZ010000106.1:0-10609 GCA_964657955.1 uncultured Steroidobacteraceae bacterium | reverse complement strand
TGCGCCGACCGTCGCATCCTTTCCCCATCGTCGAGCATCCGGCGGGCAAGAATTTCGTCGACTTCGACGAAGACTTGCAGGTCAAGGATCTGTTGAACGCGGTGCAGGAGGGGTTCGACTCCAGCGAACTGTTGAAGCGTTTCAGCACCGTGGGCATGGGTCCTTCCCAGGGCAAGCACTCGCACATGAATGCGCTGCGAATCCTCGCGCGGGTGCGCGGCGTCGGCGTGGAACGGCTGGGGCTGACCACGGCCCGTCCGATGTATCACCCGGTGCCCCTCAAATTGTTGGCCGGTCGCGGGTTCGACGTGGAGCGGCGGACGCCGGTGGATGCGTTGCACGCATCCCTCGGCGCCGTGTGGATGCCGTCCGGCAACTGGCGCCGGCCCGAGTACTATGCGGTCGCGGGCGAGACGCGCGAGCAGAGCATCGATGCGGAGGTGCGGGCGGTGCGCACCGGCGCGGGTCTCATCGACGTGGGCACCCTGGGAAAGATCGAGGTGTACGGCCCCGAGGCCGGACTGTTCCTCGACCGCGCCTATGCCGGCAAATTTTCGGACCTGCGCGTGGGCATGACGCGTTACGGCCTGCTGCTCGACGAGTCGGGCGTCATCGTCGACGACGGCGTGGTGGCGCGCCTGGACGCCGAACGGTTCTACTTCACCACCACCACCGGCGGATCGGCGACGGTGTTTCGCGAACTGCTGCGGCTGAACGCCTCGTGGGGCCTCGACTGCGCGCTGGTGAACGTCACCGGGCATCGTGCGGCGTTCAACTTTGCCGGTCCGGCCAGCCGCGAACTGCTGCAGCCGCTCACCGAGGTGGATTTGAGCGAGGAGGCGTTCCCGTTCCTCGGCGTGCGCAGCGGCCGGGTGGCCGGCGCCGCGGCGCGGCTGCTGCGGGTGGGATTCGTCGGCGAGCTGGGCTTCGAGATCCACGTCGCCGCGGGCGATGCCGTGGGCGTCTGGCAGGCGCTCGGCGTCGCAGGCCGGGCGCGGGGAATGCGGCCGTTCGGCGTCGAGGCGCAGCGCATCCTGCGGCTCGAGAAGGGGCATTTCATCGTCGGGCAGGACACCGATGGACTGACCGACCCCATCGAGGCCAACGCGCTCTGGGCGGTGAACATGCGCAAGCCGTTCTTCGTGGGTCAGCGCAGCCTGAAGATCCTGCAGTCCCGCGGGCCGCGTCAGATCTTGGTGGGCATCGAGATGGCCGATGCGCAGCGCCTGCCGCGGGAATGCCAGCTGGTGATCGACGGCGGCGACATCGCGGGCCGCGTCACCAGCGTGACGCGTTCGCGCACGCTGGGCAAGGCCATTGGCCTCGCCATGGTGGCGCCCGCGCTGGCGCAGGCCCGCGGCGACATCGAGATTCGCGGCGACGACGGGGAGATGCTGAAGGCGCGCATCGCGACCACGCCCTTCTACGATCCGAAGAATCTCCGGCAACGCGCGGGTGCCGGGTGAGCGCCGTGACGTTGCAGCGGCCGCGGCCCTGCGCGCGCGCCGGCCTCAAGGGGCCGCGCGCCGCCGCGTGGTTGGAGGAGCGCGGCATCACGGTGCCGGCGGCGCCGAATCGCTGGACGGTGGCGACGTCGCCGGCGCCGGGCGACTCGGAGGGGACGTCGGGCGAGGCACCGTCGGCGTCGGACGGAGAACTGTTGGTGGCGCGGCTGGGGTTCGGTGAGTTCTTCCTGGAGGATTGTCCGGGCGGCACGACGCTGGCGCGCTGGGCGCCGGCTTTGCAGTCCTCTGCCGGCGTGTATCCCGTATTGCGCGAGGATGCGGCGCTGGTGCTCTCGGGGCAGGACGCCCCGGACGTGCTCGCGCAGATTTGCAATGTGAATTTCGGCGAGTTGGCGCTGTCCGAGAGACCCCTCGTCATGACGCAGATGGTGGGTGTGTCGGTGCTGGTGATCGCGCAAGCAGCCGCGGTTGCGCAGGCCGCCGCGGTCGCGCAAGCCGCGGCGATGCCGCAGGGCGCTGCCGACGTACGGTACCGCATCTGGTGCGATCCCACGTTCGGTGGGTATCTGGAGCGGACGATCGGGGCGGTGGTGGTGGAAAGCGGTGGCAGTTACAGGGGGGCGGCATGAACCGTGAGCAGGCGCAGGATTTTTTCCGTGACAAGGGCATTCGCTACGTGCTTGCGCAGTTCGTCGACATCCATGGTTCGGCCAAGGCCAAGGCGGTGCCGGTCGAGCACCTGGACATGGTGCTGACGGACGGCGCGGGGTTCGCCGGCTTCGCCTTGTGGGGCTTCGGCATGGGTCCCGAGGGCCCCGACTACATGGCGGTGGGCGATCTCTCGACCCTGCAGAACATTCCCTGGATGCCGGGGTACGCGCGCCTCATCTGCAACGGGGTGGTGAACGGCAAGCCCTACGCCTATTGCTCGCGCGTCGCGCTGCGGAATCAGATCGAGCGCCTGAGCGAGCGCGGCCTCACGCTGTTCACGGGCATCGAGCCCGAGTTCATGCTGCTGCGGCGCGGCGCCGACGGCAGTCTGGGACCGGCCGATCCCTCGGACGATCTCGACAAACCCTGCTACGACTACAAGGGGTTGTACCGTACGCGCGAGGCGCTCGACGAGATGGTGAGCGGTCTACGGGCGGTGGGCATCGATGTCTATCAGATCGACCACGAGGACGGCAACGGCCAGTTCGAGATCAACTTCACCTACGACGAGGCGCTGAAATCGGCGGACAACTTCACCTTCGTGAAAATGGCGGCCAGCGAAATCGCGCACAAGCACGGCATGATCGCCACCTTCATGCCCAAGCCGTTCTCGAACCGTACGGGCAGCGGCGCGCATTTTCACGTCTCCGTGGGATCGAAGACGCAGAAGAACGCGTTCCACGATCCGGCGGACCCCTCCGGCATGGGCCTGTCGAAACTCGCCTACCAGTTCCTCGCGGGGGTGCTGCGGCATGCACCGGCCTTCTGCGCGGTGGCGGCGCCGACGGTGAACTCGTACAAGCGGCTGGTGGTGGGGCGCTCGCTCTCGGGCGCCACCTGGGCCCCGGCGTACATCGCGTACGGCGACAACAATCGCACCGCCTGCGTACGCGTGCCGCACGGCCGTCTGGAGGTCAGACTGCCGGATTCCGGCTGCAATCCCTACCTCGTGACGGCGGCGCTGATCGCGGCCGGCCTCGACGGCATCGATCGCGATCTCGACCCGGGCCCGGCGCAGAACATCAACCTGTACCAGCTGTCGCCCGAGGAACTGAATGCCAGGGGCATCGAAGTGCTGCCGCAGTCCCTGCATCAGGCCATCGATGCCCTGGAACGCGATGCCGTGATCCGCGACGGGCTCGGGGCCGATCTGGCACGCGAGTTCATCCGCCTGAAGCGCATGGAATGGACCGAATACTCGCGGCACGTGTCGGACTGGGAAGCCAGGCGCTACCTCGAGTTCTTTTGAGCGGCGGAGTTGTTCGAGCCAGGGGCTGATGCCTCGTCAGGAGCGAAGTCATGTGTGGAATAGTGGGTTTGTTGGTCAAGAATCCGGCGATGCGCGATCGTCTCGGCGACATGATGGTGCCCATGCTCACGGGCATGACGGAGCGCGGTCCCGATTCGGCGGGCCTGGCGGTGTACACCGCGCCCGTGGCGGAGCGACTGCAGAAGCTGAGCCTGTACAGCGGCGGGCGGGCGGTGGACTGGCAGGCCCTGCTCGGCCGGGTCCGCGAACGTTTCGGCGAGGAGCACGAGATCGCCGCGCACGGCAATCACGCGGTGCTCACCACCACGGCGGAACCCGAGGCGCTCATCGCGTGGCTGAAGGGTGCGGACCCCGAACTCGCGGTGCTCTCCGTCGGCCGGTCCATCGACCTCTACAAGGACGTGGGCGCCCCGGCGGACATCGCGCGGCGCTATGAATTCGCGGCGCTTCGCGGCACGCATCTGGTGGCGCACACGCGCATGGCCACCGAATCGGCGGTGACGCCGGCGCACGCGCATCCGTTCACCGCGGGCCGCGACTTCTGCCTGGTTCACAACGGCTCGTTGTCGAATCCGCACCTGGTGCGCAAGCAATTGGAGCCGCTCGGCATCCGCTTCGAGACGGACAACGACACCGAGGCGGCGTGCCGCTTCTTCGAGTGGCGCCTGCGCGAGGGCGACGATTTGCGCGAGGCCGTGACCCGGGGGTTCAAGGAACTGGACGGCTTCTTCACCTTCCTGATGGGAACCGGCACCGAGCTGCTCATCGTGCGCGATGCGTTCGCCTGCAAGCCGGCGGTGGTGGCGGAGACCGACGATTACGTGGCCATCGCCTCGGAATTTCGTTCGCTCGCGCATCTGCCCCACATCGGCAAGGCCACCCTGTTCGAACCCAAACCGGAAGAGATTTATTCATGGCGGATCTGAACCCCAGGGCGATGCGCGCCGCGGCCGCGCCGATGCGCGAATTCGATCTGAGCCGCGACACCCTGCGCGAGCTCAACGGTTATCTGCACCGCAGCGCGGTTGAGGAGGGCGTCGCGCACGTCGAGGTGCGCAACCCCGACGGTGCGCACTCGGTGGCGGTGGGCCTGAATGCGCCGCTCGACGTGCACGTCCGCGGCCACGTGGGTTATTACGCGGCCGGCATGAATCAGCACGCGGCGGTGACCATCCACGGCAACGCTGGACCGGGCGTCGCGGAGAACATGATGTCGGGCCGGGTGCACGTCAAGGGGTTCGCCTCGACGGCGGCCGGTGCCTCGGCGCACGGCGGGCTGCTGGTCATCGACGGCGACGCGTCCCTGCGCTGCGGAATCTCGCTCAAAGGCGCGGACATCGTGGTGGGCGGCAGCGTGGGCAGTTTTTCGGCGTTCATGGCACAGGCGGGTCGCATGGTGATCTGTGGCGATGCGGAAGACGCGCTGGGCGATTCGTTGTACGAAGCGGTGATCTACGTGCGCGGCACGGTGCGCTCGCTGGGCGCGGACGCGCGGGTCGAACCCATGACCGACGCCGACCGCGAAACGGTGCGCCAGCTGCTGACCGCGGCGGGCCGCAGCGAGGAGCCGGGCGCGTTCAAACGGATCGCGTCGGCCAAGAGTTTGTATCACTGGCATGCCGATGCCCATCAGGAGTATTGACGCATGAGTCGCTTGCAATTGGAGGAATCGGCGGGCTTCGATCGGGGCACCATCGATTACATTCAGCGTGCCGCCGCCAACGGCCTGTACGAGATCCGCGGCCTGGGCGCCAAGCGGCGGGTGCCGCATTTCGACGATTTGTTGTTTCTCGCCGCGTCCCTCTCCCGCTACCCGCTGGAAGGGTATCGCGAGCGCTGCGCGACCAGGACCGTCCTGGGTTCGCGCTACGCGTCCAAACCCATCGAGCTGGCGGTGCCCATCACCGTCGCCGGCATGAGTTTCGGCGCGCTGTCCGCCCGCGTCAAAGACGCGCTGGGGCGCGCGGCCACCGCGATGGGCACGTCGACCACCACGGGCGACGGCGGCATGACGGCCGAAGAGCGCGCGTCGTCGAAGACGCTGGTGTACCAATGCCTGCCCTCGCGCTACGGCTTCAATCCCGACGACGTGCGGCGGGCGGACGCCATCGAGATCGTCATCGGGCAGGGCGCGAAACCCGGCGGCGGCGGCATGCTGCTGGGGCAGAAGGTCAATCCCCGGGTGGCACGCATGCGCACCCTGCCCGAGGGGGTGGACCAGCGGTCGGCGTCGCGCCATCCGGACTGGACCGGGCCGGACGACCTGGTGATCAAGATCAAGGAATTGCGCGAAATCACCGACTGGGAGAAGCCGATCTACGTGAAGGTGGGCGCGACGCGCGTGTTCAACGACGTCAAGCTGGCGGTGCACGCCGGAGCGGACGTGATCGTCGTCGACGGGATGCAGGGCGGGACCGCGGCGACGCAGACGGTGTTCATCGAGAACGTGGGCATTCCGACGCTGGGCGCGCTGCGGCAGGCGGTGGCCGCGCTCGACGACCTGAACATGCGCGGCACGGTGCAGCTGGTGATCTCCGGCGGCGTGCGCAGCGGCGCCGACGTGGCCAAGGCGCTGGCCATGGGCGCCGATGCGGTTGCGATCGGGCAGGGGGTGTTGATCGCGCTCGGCTGCAACAGCGAGTCGTACCTCGTGGACGGCAAGCCCGTCTCGGCGGTGGAGGATTATGCACGCCTGGGGACGGCACCGGGCTTCTGCCACCACTGTCATACGGGCAGGTGTCCCGTGGGCGTGACCACGCAGGATGCCGAACTGGAACGGCGTCTCGATCCGGAGACCGGCGCCAAACGGCTGAAGAATTATTTGCAGACCCTCACCATGGAATTGACCACCATCGCCCGCGCCTGCGGCAAGCAGGACGTGCACCACCTGGAACGGGAGGACCTCGTGGCGCTGACCGTCGAGGCGGCGGCGATGGCCGGCGTGCCGCTGGCCGGCACTTCCTGGATTCCCGGGCAGGGCACATCTGCATGATCGTCGAACTGGCATGGTTCACCATCACGCCCGGATCGGAGGCCGGCTTCGAGGCGGCCTTCGCGGTGGCGGTCCGCGGGCTCGCGCAGAGCGGCGGCTACCTGGCGCACGAACTGCGGCGCTCGGTGGAGACTCCCAACCGGTACGTGCTGCGGGTGGAGTGGCGCACCCTGGAGGATCATACGGTGGGCTTTCGCGGCTCGCCGCGATTCGTCGAATGGCGCGGCCACCTGGGCCCCTACTTCGCGGCGCCCCCGGTGGTGGAGCATTTCGCGGCGGTGGCCGCCGCGGAGGATTGAACCGTCACGCGGCCGGCCGGTGGCTAACCTGCGTAACGCCCCATCATCTCGTCGACATCCGGCAGCGCGCGAAATCCGAACTTCGCGTACAGCGGCTGCGCATCGCGGGTGCGCAGCAGGAACACGCGAAGGCCCTGTAGATCGGCGTGATCCATGACGGCCTGGATGAGACGCGTCGCGATGCCGCGGCCGCGCAGTTCCTGCACGACGAACACGTCGGACAGGTAGGCGAACACGGCCCGATCCGTGATCACGCGGGCGAAAGCCACCTGACGAGCCCCGTGATATACCCCGAAACACAGGGAATGGCGGAGGGATTTCTCGACCACGTCGATGCCTCTGCCGTCCGCCCAGTACGTGCGGCTCAGCACCTCGTGCACCAGCGCAAGGTCGATGCGCGACGGGTCGGTCGATATCTCGAGGGCGGGCGTCTGCAATTCACTCACGGCATCTCCCGGCGGCGCGTCGAGGGGCCATGTTATCAACATCGCGGGCTGTCGAAGCAGGGGTGGTGCGCGTAAACTCGGGCGATGGCGCTGATTCAGAGCATTGCCGATCTGCGCGAAGCGGCGCGACGGCGCATCCCGCGCGCCATCTTCGACTACGCGGACGGTGGTTCGTACGACGAACACACGCTGCATCGTAATGCCGAGGCGCTCGATCGCCTGACGTTCCGTCAACGGGTGATGGTGGACGTGTCGGGCGTGTCGCTCGCGACGACGCTGCTGGGCGCGCCGGCATCGATGCCGCTCGCCATCGCGCCCACGGGGCTCGCGGGGTTCTTCCACGCGGATGGAGAAATCCTGGGCGCACGGGCGGCGGCGGCCTTCGGCATCCCGTTCTGTCTCAGCACCATGTCGATCTGTTCCATCGAGGACGTGCGGGCGGCGGTGCGCGAGCCGTTCTGGTTTCAACAGTATCTGATGCGCGATCGGGGGTTCAACCGCGAACTCATCGAGCGCGCGGTCGCAGCGCAGTGTTCGGCCCTGGTGCTCACGCTCGACCTGCCGCTGCTCGGGCTGCGACGCCGGGACAAACGCAACGGCTTGTCGATCCCGCCGCGCATGACGTGGCGCAATGCCTTCGACCTCGCGAGCAAGCCCTCCTGGACACGCAGCGTGCTGTTCGGCAAGCGCCGCACCTTCGGCAATCTGGCGGGACGGCTCGGCGCGCCGGGCGATCTGCGCACCTTGAGCGAATGGACCGCCTCACAGTTCGACGCGTCGGCCACGTGGCGGGACGTCGACTGGGTGCGCAGCCGATGGCCGGGTAAATTGATCCTGAAGGGTGTCGCGGACGCGGAGGATGCGCATCTTGCCGTGACGGCGGGTGCCGATGCGGTCGTGGTATCGAATCACGGCGGGCGGCAGCTCGACGGTGCCCCGGCCAGCATCGCCGCCGTGCCGGAAGTGGTGGAGGCGGTGGGCGGCCGCTGCGAGGTGCTGTTCGACGGCGGGATCCGTTCGGGCCAGGACATCGCCCGGGCGCTGGCGCTCGGCGCACGGGCCGGACTCATCGGCAAGGCGTTCTTGTTCGGTCTGGCCGCGGGCGGCGAAGCCGGCGTCACCCGCGCCCTGGAGTTGCTGCGCGATGAATTGCGGGTCACCCTGTCCTTGACCGGAATTACCGACGTGGCCCGCGCGGGGCCTCATATGTTGCGCGGCTGAGGCCGCCGGCTCCCTCACGGAGCCGCCCGGTCGCCGGTCGTCGACGCTGCGCGACCGCGGACTTTGCTGCGGAAAGCAAGATGGCGGAACGTTGACGCCCGGTTCGAACTGTGCAGGTCGTCGCAAAAATCACCGTTCGCCTGATTTTACCTATTGCCGCGTTTCGAGCAGGGTTTTGCAAAATCTCGGGGGAGAAAAAACGCTCACGGAGTGTTCATGCCCGATCCGCCCCGAAGCGTCGTTTCCGGGCGGTGCGCTGCGTGCCGCGGCGCCGTGAAAGTCGCGGAAACATTTGTTATTCATGCACTTCGGGTCGCTCGAAGCGCCGCGGTGCGCTGCGGCGGGATGTGTCATGGAAGTACCGGAGTAGCGATGAAGATACGCAATGAAACTGATTCGCCCGAAGTCCACGAACTGCTCGCCGCGCGCGAGATCGAGGTGGATTGCTGGCGGTGCCGCAACCAGATGTTCCTGACGGTGCGCTGGGTCAGCGAACACCGTGACATGACGTGTCCTGCCTGCGGCACGCTCATCGTCCTCAACACCAGCAAGCGTCAGAACGAGGTGGCGCGATTGAAGCGCCAGCTGCTCGAATTGCACGCCCAGATGAGCGACGTGCTCGGTCAGGCATCGTCGAATGCGAATCCGCTGCCGCGGGCGGTGAACGCATCGCGTGGGCCGCTCGCCCTGGAGAGCCGTGCCGCACGGCTGAACAGCGAAAGCGCTGCGTCCGGCCAACGCCGGGCACGCGCGGGACGGGCGGCCCCCAAGGCGGTGTGACCCGGGCGCTGCGACGCCGGCGTTGTGATGCGGGCGCCACGAGCGCGGGGCGATATGCCCCGAGCGGCGCACCCCGGATCAAATCATCGGCAAGGTGGCCGGCCGTCTGCCGCGTGGAAAGACATGCTCGATGGCGGCCACATCGGCGTCCGTCAAGGAAATCTGTGCCGCACCGGCATTCTCGGCGACGTGGTCCCTCCCGGCCGCCTTCGGGATCACGAACACCTCCGGTTGGCGCAGCAGGAATGCGAGCGCCACCTGTCGGGCCGTGGCGCGGTGCGCGGCGCCGATCCGGTGCAGCACCGCGCCCTGCTTGCCCTGCGGCGCGTAGATGCGGGGGGCCTCGCCGAAGGGCGTGTAGGCCACCACCGCCGTGCCGTGCTCGGCGCACCACGGGATGACGGCGTGTTCGATGGCGCGCTCCTGCAAGTGATACAGCACCTGGTTGCACGCGGGGTGACCAGGGCCGGCGAGCCGCGCCACCTCGTCGAGGTCGTCCACGTCGAAATTGCTGACGCCCCAGGACAGGATCTTGCCGGCACGCACCAGGGCCTCGAAGCCGGCGACGGTGTCCTCCAGCGGATGATGGCCTCGCCAGTGCAACAAAAAACAATCCAGCCGGTCGGTGCGCAGCCGTGCGAGGGACTGCTCGCACGCCGCGATCGTGCCGCGTTTCGAGGCATTGCTCGGCATCACCTTGGAGACGAGAAAAACCTCGTCGCGCCGGCCTTCGATGGCGCGCCCGACCAGGGTCTCCGCGGCACCCGAGCCGTACAGTTCCGCGGTGTCGATGTGCCTCATGCCCAGATCGAGGCCTTGCTGCAGGGCGGCGATGGCCGCCGCGGCGTCGCCTTCCTCCGAGCGCCACGTTCCCTGGCCCACCGCGGAAACCATGCGCCCGGTGGGGCCGAAGGCGCGCGTGGCCGTCACGGGTCGAGTCGCCGGGCCTGGAAATGGCGGAGCAACGCGTCGAGATGGGGCGCATCGCTCAGGCAGCATTTCGTGAGGCCGTCGGCCACCGCGGCGGCGGGCGCGACGATGGTGACCCGCCCCGACTCGATCCGCTCGCCGCGAATCCCGTAATGGCCGCGATGCTCCGCGGGATGGGGGGCGTCGACGTCGCTCGTGGCCACCGCGCCATCGCGCAACCACACGGTGCCGGTGGCGGCGCCCCGACCGTCCCGGCAGAGGATGTGATGCGCCCGGGCGCCGAACACGGCGAGGTCGCCGCCGGCATTGACCAGACCGCCGTGGCAGCCGGCGGCGCGCAGCGCGTCGATGGCGCGATCGACCGCAAAGCCCTTGCCGATCCCGCCCAGGTCGAGCGTCAAGGGGGCGTGCGGCACCACGCTCGGCGAGCGATCGGCGGGCGACAGTTCCAGCCGGGACAGGGCGCCGTGCGGCGGGCGCACGCACGGGTCGAA
>CAZZWZ010000105.1:0-10625 GCA_964657955.1 uncultured Steroidobacteraceae bacterium | reverse complement strand
TCGACCGGCAGCGTGATCGGGAAATTGCCCGGCCGAAAATAGATCGACCAACCGTTGCCGACGTTCTCGCGGAAGAGATCGGGCCGGGCCGCGCTCGCTTCGCGCAGGTTGCGGTAGCCGGGAATCACGATGCGGTCCCGGTCCGGCAACATCGGCAGCCAGACCGACCGCGCGCACACCTCGCGGATGCGGCGCGTCATCCCCTCGTCGCCCAGCGGGCGCAGCGACGGATCGAACTTCGCAAACTTAAAGAACTGGAGCGTCGAGCGGCAGAGCACAAAGCAGCGGCGCGTGTACTGGCGCTGCTTCTTCGTCGTGTCGGGGCCGCTCTGCACCGTGCCGCCGCCGTAGTTCCACACCGTCTCGTTCTTGAAGGCGTAGGTGTCCTGCGGGTACTCCAGCGGATGCGGCGCGGGCGCGGGCGGCGGTTCGTAGGCGGGCGCAGCCAGCGCGGCGAGTGCGAGAAAGAGGGCGGCTACTTGAGGGCGAGCAGGCATAGGGTATCGGGACACGTGCGGGTGCGGGGATGAAACATGAACTCGTGAAAGCCGTCGGGGATCGCCGTCAACGTCGCCCGGATTTCCCGCGGGTCCATTTGAAACAGCCGGTCGAGGCCCCACAACGTATCGGTCGACCTCCACGGTGACAACCTTCGCCGTCGCGCGAGGAAAAGCCGGTCGGCCAGCGCCCTGGCCGCCGCGCCCGCGCCGCGCGGCGGAAAGAAACGCGGCTCGCCCAAACGCAGCCAGCCATCGAAGCGCTCGCCCAGCGTCCGCCGGAGCGCGCGATAGACGAACGGATGCGCGTGCAGGTGATGATGCGAATTGACAAACGCGCACGGCAGTCCCGTCGAAGCGAAGAGTTCCCACTGCCGTTCCACCTCGCGCTCCATCAGGCGGCGGGCGGCAGGAAATAAGCCGATGGCCCAGCCCGCCCGCGCGGGCGATGCGCCCCACGGCCAGCGCGGCGCCGTGACGGGCTGCGAATCGGTCAGGTGGAGATGCCAGCCGACTTGCAGCGTCGGCGTTTCCCGGGCCAGTCGCACGGCGTCGTCCGTGCCCGGTTGGCCCATCATCAGCGCGGCGCCGTCCAGCCGCCCGGCGCGGTGCGCGTGCACGATGGCATCGTTGATTTCCGGCGAAAGGCCGAGGTCGTCGGCGATGAAAACAACCTCCTTGGCCATGAGCGCGAATTCGGCCATAAAGTGCCTGCTTTTCATGGCCCCGCCAACCCTCATTACCGGCGCGACCGGCTTCATCGGCCGGACGCTGACGCGAAGCCTGCTTGCCCGCGGCGAGACGGTCCGCGTCCTGGCCCGCTCGCGCGCCAAGGCCCGGGCGCTTTTCGGCGATCACGTGGAGATCGTCACCGGCGACCTGGCCGATGTCGGCGTGCTGGACCGTGCCTGCCGCGAGGCGGAGCTGGTTTATCACGTGGCGGGGAGCTACCGCTTCGGTCTGCGGCATCGGGCCGAACTCTGGCGCAGCAACGTCGAAGGCACGGAAAACCTGCTGCGCGCCGCGCACGAGGCCGGCGTGGACCGCGTCGTGCATCTCAGCTCCGGCGGCGTGCTCGAGCGGAACGACGCAGCGATCATCACCGAGGCCGATTTCCCCGCGCGCCCGCCGCGCTGGAGCGCCTACAAGAATTCCAAGTGGCACGCGGAGCAGCGCGCACTGGCCTGGGCGCGGCGCGGGCTGCCGGTCATGATTGCGAGCACCACCTGCCCCATTGGCCGGGGCGACGAGGCGCCCACGCCGACCGGCCGCATGATCCGCGATTTCCTCCGGCGCCGCTTTCCGTTTTCCTGCCACACCGGCCTCAACTTCATCGGCATCGACGACCTAAGCGACGGCCTGCAGCAGGTCGCGGCCGGCGGACGCGCGGGCGAGCGCTACCTGCTCAGCCACGAAAACATGTGGCTGAAGGATTTCCTGCTCCAACTGGCGGAAGAGACCGACCTGACGCCGCCGTCCGTTTGCCTGCCGGGTGCGCTGGTGCGCATGATTGGCGCGGTCGGGGAAATAGTCGATCTGCTGGGGCCTCGCACCAGCGGTACGGCGCGCGCGTGTTTGGAAACGTCGCTGCAGGCCCGTCGCTGCCAGTTTTTCAGCAACGCCAAGGCCGCGCGCGAGCTCGGCTGGCAGCCGGTCCAGTCCATTCCCGAAGCCGTGCGCGACGCCGTCGCCTGGTTCCGGGGCGAGGCCGAGCTTGACCTGCCGCAGCCCGCCCACGAGGCGTCGGTCGGTTCGCATGTTCCCTGAGCTGGCGCTGCTGGCCTGGTCCGCGCTCGCGCTGGTCTGGTGGGTCATCTCGTGGCGCCTCGTTCCGGCGGAAGAGGCCGCGCCGCCAGGTAACGAGGAGCTCGAGCCGGATAACGATCCCGGCCGCCGCCCCCTCACCATCTTCAAGCCCTTGCCGCCGCTGGCGAAAGGCGCCTTCGACCCCGCGGGCCTCGAGTCGTTTCTCCTGCAGCTGGACGCGCAGACCGAGGTCCTTCTCGGGCTCCATGAACAGGACCTCGCCACCTTCGAGCCGTGGCTCACGCGGATGCGCCAGCGTTTCCCTGAAGCGCGCCTGCGCGTGGTCTGGCGCACCGCGTCGGGCGACGTGCGCAATCCCAAGGTCGCGTGGCTGAAGATTCTCGCGCCGCATGCCACGGGCGAGCTCTGGCTGTGGAGCGATGCGGATATTGCCGTGCCGCCCGATTTTCTCCAGACCGCGCGCGAGGAATACGCCCGCGGGGGCGCGAAAATGGTCACCTGGTCCTACATCGTGGGCGAGATCGAGACGGCGCCCGCGCTGCTCGACGCGCTTTACGTCAACGTCGAGTTCTTCCCCGGCGTCCTGCTCCTGCGCCAGCGCGGCCCGGTCGATTTCGGCCTTGGCGCGGCCATGCTTTTTTCGCGGGCGGATTTCCACCGGCATGTCGGCTGGAACATTCTCGGCGCGGCGTTGGCGGATGATTTCGTCCTGGGTCAAAACCTGAAACCGGTGCGCATCGGACGCGACGTGCTCACGACGCACGCCGACGTCACCACCTGGAGCGCGGCCCTCCTGCACTACCTGCGCTGGAGCAAGACCGTGCGCTGGAACCGCCCCGGCGGCACGCTGGCGCGGATCGTTGTCCTGCCGGTGCTTGGCTGGATGGCGCTTGTCCTGCTGCGCCCCGACTGGCCCGGGGGGTGGCTGGGGCTGGCCGGGATGATCGCGTGTGACACGCTGGCCGCCGCGCTGATCTGCCGTCGGGTCGGGTGCCGGCTTCGCCTGCGGGATTGGGCCGTCCTACCGGTCTGGAGCGTCGGCCGGGCGCTCCTCTGGCTGCTTTGCTGGCTGCCGTGGCCGGTTTGGTGGCGCGGGGAAGTCTGGCATGGGCCGTTTGACAAGACTTGACGCCGCCGCCATGGTTTTGCGAGGAAACGTGCCGCTCATGACGTCTATTTACCTCTGTTCGCCATTCATGGCGCGTTGCGCATGACGTCTCTTCCGCCGCCCGGTTCCATCTCTTTCGACGAATCCATTGCGCTGAAGCAGCGGGCTGGCGCACTGCGGGATCAGGTCTTTGGCCGGCAGGTCTTCGTCCGCGGCGTCATCGAGGTCTCCAACTTTTGCCGGCAGAACTGCAACTACTGCGGCATGCGGCGCGACAACCGCGACCTGCGCCGTTTCCGGCTCGAGCTCGACCAGCTGCGCGAAATCATCCGGCACGGCCTGCCGGAGATCATCACCGATCTCAATCTCCAGACGGGCGAGGACACCGTCGGCATCCGCGAAGTCATCCTGCCGCTCGTGGAAATGCTGCGCGAGGATACCAAGCTCGGCATCAGCGTCTGCCTCGGCACGCTCGATCCCAAGCTGTACGACGACCTGCGCCGCGCGGGCGCGAGCTACTACATCATCAAGCTCGAAACGGGCAACCGGGAGCATTACCGCGAGATTCAGGCGCCGGGCACGTTCGAGAAGCGGCTGGAGGCGATCCGGTACCTGGCGTCGAGCGGCTGGTCGGTTTCCAGCGGGTTTATCATGGGCCTGCCGGGCCAGACCCGCGCGCACATCGAGGAGACGCTCGATTTACTCAGCGAGCTGCCGCTGGCCGGCGCGAGCGTGAGCCCGTTCATCTCCGGCGAGCAGACCCCGTTCGCCGGCCGGACCAGCGCCAGCTTCGCGGACACCGTCGAGGCCATCGCGCGGCTGCGGCTGCGCAACCCGTCCTACGTCATCCCCGCCATCAGCGCGCTCAACCTGCTGGCCGAGGACGGCTACGTGCGCGCGCTGAATGCGGGGGCGAATTTGGCGACAATCAACCTCACCCCCTCCGACGACCGCGGCGATTATCTGCTCTACAAGCGCTCGCGCCACATCATGCACGAAAAGCGCGTGCGCTCCGCCATCGAGCAAGCCGGCTGCACCGTGAGCACCACGAGCCTCGCCGAAACCATGCGCCGGCGACGCGAGGCGGCCGTCGCCCGCTAGGACGCCTGCTTCAGCGCTTTCTCGATGGCGTCCTCCACGGCGGCCCGGTCGATGATGCCCATCTGCTGGTACAGCACGCGGCCGTTCTTCCCAACCACGATTGTGATCGGGATGGCTTGGTCGGCGCCGTACGCCGTCGCGGTCGCTTCGTCCGCCATGACGATCGGGTAATTGATCCTCTGATCCTGGACAAACTTCGCGACGTCAGGCGGCGCGAGGGAATCGAGGGAAATCCCGACCACGGTCGCGCCCAGCGGGCCGTACTTTTTCTGCATTTCGATGAATTCCGGAATTTCGGCGCGGCACGGCGGGCACCACGTGGCCCAGAAGTTCAGCACGGCGACCTTGCCCTTGAAGTCGGAGAGGCTCACTGACTTGCCGGTGAGGTCCTTCAGCGTCCACGCCGGCGCGACCTGCGAATCGGCCGCGCCGGCTGCTTCCGCCGAAGCGGGAGTATCCGGGGAAGTGGAAGCGGGCGGTGCGGCCTTGGGCGAACAGGCCGAGGAGAAGAACGCAACGGCCGTGGCCAGCGCGAGGCCGAGAACCGATGGAAAAACTTGTCTCATGGATAACAATGCTCCTTGCGCCCTCATTGTCCATACGCGCCACCCCGCGCGGCGGTTTCAACCCGCTCAAATAAACGGCGCCATCGGCATGAAACTGGCCAGGGCGTGGAAGCTTTCCTGGCGCGGTGTGGTGCCGGAAAGCGGCAGGTGCTCCGCCCATTCGACGAGGAAGCGACAGAGCGCCGGCTTGTCGGCCAGGTGGGCCATCTCGCCCTCGCGCGAAAGCACGCCGAAGCCGGGGCCGTAGCCGCGGCCGTTGAGCACGCACGCGTCGGTCAGGCATTCCTCCATCTGCGCGCGCGCCTTGGCGAAGACCGCCTCGCGCGGGCCGGAGATTTCGAACTTCCAGCCCACAAGGATGGAGGCCGGATACAGCTTGCGCAGGCCGGCGATAAGCTTGGGCGCTGGCGCGAGCGTCACGTGCAGGGAGCCCCCTCGGCTCGGGGCCTTGTCCGCGGTCAGCGGCTGGCCCGCGTCGTCGGTCACCTGCGCGACGGTGAAATCGCAGAGCGCCGCGGTGTGGAAAATGAAATGCACGTCCTCCCGCGCCACCACGCGCTCCAGGCTGGTTTGCAGGCTGTCGTTGGTGGAGAACGGCACCACTTCCACGCCCCAAAGCGGCGAGGGGAACGAGGCGCTCTCGCCGCGCAGGCAAAGCACGCGATGGCCGTTGGCGGCAAAGCGCTCCGCCAGCAGCGTGCCGAGCTCGCCGGTCGATTGGTTGGTCAGCCGGCGCACGCCGTCCAGCGGGGCATAGCTGGGCCCGGCAGTGACGATGATGCGCAGGGGCAGGGGCACGAAGATCGAGTTTAATCGGGCGGGCACTCGGGCGCCAGCACCTTGTGCTCCAGCCGCATCAGCTCCGCCAGCGACCACGCCTGGAACGGGCAGCCGCGCGGGGTGTGGGGCGCGGTCGCGTCGGCGATCTCCGGCAGGTGCAGAAGTCCCAGCTGATCGTAATCCATGAGCGCGCCGAGGTAGGTCTGGCGCGCCTCCTCCTTTGCCTCGGGCGTGCGGTTGCGCAGCCGCACCCAGGCCTCGATAAACGCGCCGGCCAGCCACGGCCAGACCGTGCCCTGGTGGTACTCGCTGTCCCGCGTGCGCAGATCGCCCTCGTAATTCGCCGCGTAATCGGGCTCGCCGGGCGCCAGCGAACGCGGGCCCATCGGCGTCCAGAGCTTCTCCTCCACGGTTTGCATCAGCCTTTCCGCGTGCTCGCCGTGCACGAGGACAAGCGGCAGTCCGCCGAGCGCAAAAAGCTGGTTGGGCCGCACGCGGTCGTCCACCGCCCCGGCCACATGGTCCGCGTCGACGACATCGTAGAGGCAACCCTTCGCCTCGTTCCAGAAGCGGTCGTGAAACGCGGTCAGCCCGCGCACGAATTGGAAATGCCACTGCGCGTTGCGGCGGGCCGAAAGCGCCAGAACGTTGAGCCAAAGCGCCTGCACCTCCACCGGTTTGCCGATGCGGGGCGTCACCACCCAGTCGCCCACCTTGGCATCCATCCAGGTCAGCGCCACGCCCGGCTGCCCGCAGCGCAGCAGGCCGTCCGTGTCCGCGCCGATCCCGTAGCGCGTGCCGTGGGTGTAGCCGGCCAGAATAGCGTCCACCGCCGCGAGCAGGTGGTCGCGCACCGCCGCGCCGGCCTCGCCTGCGGCATGCAGGTACTCGTACACCGCGATGCAGTACCAGAGCGACGCGTCCACCGAGTTGTATTCCGCCCCGTCGCCCACGTCGGGAAACCGGTTCGGCAGCATGCCTTGCGAGACATAGCCGCTCCACGCCGTGAGGATGCTGCGCGCCTCGTCCAGCCGGCCGGTGGCCAGGCAAAAGCCGCGCAGGGAGATGAACGTGTCCCGCCCCCAATCGCCGAACCACGGGTAACCGGCAATGATCGTGCGGCCCGATCCGCGCTGCACGAGATACGCGTCCGCCGAGCGCAGGTGCGGCGCGGCAAACGCGGCCCGACGCGTCGTCTCGGCCGCGGCGAAGCCCTGCGCCAGGTCACTCGCGCCGGCGTTGCGGTCCAGGTCGGCGGTGGAAAAAATCAGCACGGCCGCGCCGGTGGCGAGATCGAAGTCGTAGCGCCCGGGCGCGGCCAGGTCCTCCACGCAATCCATCCCGCGCGCCTTTTCCTCGTCGTAGAGGAAGTTCTGGTACCAGCGCGCGTCCTGGGTATAGGCGCCGTTGCTGCGCGCGATGATCGCGGGCACGCCGGGGTAGGGCGTCCAGCGTTGCCGGTCGCGCGAGACCGCCGGCGTGAAATTGAAAACATCGTTCCGGTGATGCAGGGCATGGAAGTCGCGCCCGGAAAGAAACGGCGTCACCCGCAGCCGCATCGAGCGCGCCAGCCCGATCCATTGCCAGCGCAGCACCACGGTGGGCGATTCGTGCGGCACGAAGAGCTCGTGGACCAGCTCGCCCGCGCCGATCTTCCATGTCCAGCGCGGCCACGGCTCGGGCACGAACTCGGTCAGGGGCGGCGGGCTGGCCGGGACGTCGATCCCGGGCAGGTAACGCTGCCGCGAGACCGAGAACGCCGTGCCATCGATCTCCAGGACGGCATCCAGCCCGTTCACCATCACCATGCGGCCGGAAGGCGGCGTAGTCGCGGCCAGCAGAAGCGCGTGATAGCGGCGCGTGCGCACGCCCAGGGCCGTACCGCTGGCGAAGCCGCCCAGCCCGTCCGCCTCCAGCCATTCGCGCGGCACGTCAGAAGTCATGGAGTAAGAGAGTAGATGAACCCGCAGCGTTGCGCCCACTTTTCCATGGCGGAGAACTTATTACAGGTTTTCCAAAAAAAGGACTCGTCGTTTTGCGCAGGCAGGCGGAAGGTAAGAGCTGGCCGGGGTGGGAGCCGATTATTTCAATCGAACTTTCTTCTCCCCAGTGCGTCCAACTAATCCATGGCACGAGGAACCAAGATCGCCGCGTGGGAGGACATCGTTCTCCGGCTCATCGCCGTGTACAAGTTCCTGCACGGTTTGTTTTTCGTCGCCGTGGGCGTCGGGTTGATTCAGCTAAAGCACAAGAACATCCCGCAGGTCCTGAACGATTACGTCATCCAGCCCTTGCAGCTCAGCCCGGAAAACAAGGTGGTCGACTGGGCGCTGGATGAAGCCTCCAAGGTCACCAACCACACGCTCGTGGTGGCGAGCGACGTGGCCTTCGTCTACGCGCTGCTCTTCCTCATCGAGGGCGTCGGCCTCTTCATGCGCCGGCATTGGGCGGAATACTTTGTCGTCATCGTCACCAGCTCGCTTCTGCCCGTGGAAATCTGGACCATGTTCCTGAAGGCCGAGCTGTGGAAGCTCGGCCTGATCGTCGGCAACCTGCTCATCGTCGGCTATCTCGTCCACCGCCTGCGGCTCGATTACGTCCGCCGGCAGGAGGAAGCCCGCCGCAGCGACTCGGTCATCGCCGATCGTCCACCCGTGGCGGAAAAGCACCCTGTCTCCAACGGTCGCGGCTAGGCCGCCACGGCGTTGCGCCGACCAGCCGCATGGCTTTTCGCCCCGGCTTGCGCTAGGCTGCTCCCTCCTCATGACCAAGCCGCCTCCGCTGAAAGCGCGCCGACCCGTGCGCCGCCGCAAGCGCGGCTACTTCGCCTGGCTGCTCACCATCGCGCTGGTCACCGTCCTCGGCCTCGGCGCGCTGGTTTATCTCTACTACGACATCCGCGCGAACCTGATCAATCTCGACGTTGTGCGCGAGATGCCGCGCGCTTCCATTCTTTACGATTACCAGGGCAGGCCCTTCAGCCGCTTCTTCGAGGAGAACCGCGTGCCGATGCCCGCGGACAAACCGGTGCCCAAGCTCCTGGCCGAGGCGGTCATCGCCAAGGAAGACCGCCGCTTTTACCAGCATGGCGGCGTCGATTGGTTCGGCACCGTGCGGGCACTCGTGGCCGACGTGCTGCATCGCGGCGGCAGCCGGCAGGGCGGCAGCAGCATCACCCAGCAGCTCGCGCGCAACAGCATCGGACAAATGCAGCGCACCTACAACCGCAAGCTGCTCGAGATCTTCTTGGCCAACCGCATCGAGCGCGCCTACACCAAGGAGCAGATCCTCCGCTATTACCTCGACCGGATTTATTTCGGGCAGGGGCTCTACGGCGCGCAGACCACCGCCAACGCCTTCTTCGGCGTCTCCGTCGAGAAGCTGACCCTCCCGCAGTGCGCGCTGCTCGCGGGCATGATCTCCAGCCCGAACGCCTCCTCGCCCTGGAAGGACATCCGCGCCGCCAAGGCCGCGCGCGACCGGGCGCTCGACACCATGGTGGGCGAGAAGTACATCACCCAGGCCGAGGCCGACCGCGCCCGGCGCCAGCCGCTGGCACTGCGCCCGCGACCCGATTTTGGCGGCGGCTTTGCCACCAGCGAGGTCCGCCGGCAACTCGACGGCATCCTCGACGAAACCACGATCGAGCAGGGCGGGCTCAAGATCTTCACCACCATCGACCCGCGCCTGCAGCAGGCGGCGGAAAACTCGCTCGTCGCTCGCATCGACGAAATCGAACGCAGCAAGGGCGAGACGCAGCACGGTGGCGATCCCAACACCGGCCTGCCCGACAGCGACGTGCTCGAAGGCGCATTCTTCGCCGAGGACCCCGTCACCGGCGCCATCCGCGCCGTGGTCGGCTCGCGCGACTGGGCGCTCAGCCAGTACAACCGCGCCATGCAGTCCCGGCGCCAGGTGGGCTCGACGCTCAAGCCGCTGCTCTACGCCACCGCCTTTGCGGAGAAAGGCTACAACCCCGCGAGCACGATCGACGCCACGCCCTTCGACCTGAGGCTGGCGCAAACCCCGCCCGGCGGCGGCAAGCTCATCCGCGTGAACGAGGCGCTGGTCGAGTCCGACAACTACGCCGCGCGGCGGATGGGCGACGTGGTCGGCTACGACTTGCTCAACCGCTACGCGAAGAACTGCGGCGTCACTACCGACATCCCGCCGTTTCCCTCCAGCTACCTCGGCTCGTGCACCATGAGCCTGAACGAGCTGACCGGAATCTACGCCACCTTCGCCGACGGCGGCGTGTGGGTGAGGCAGCACATCGTGGTCGAGGTGCGCGACGACCGCGACCGCACGCTCTATAAATTCGCGCCGGAAGGCCGCCAGGTCTTCACCCCGCAGGTCGCGCGGCAGGTCACCGGCATGATGCAGAACGTGCTCGATTACGGCACCGGCGCGCCCGTCCGCAGCGAGTACGGCTTCCGCGCGCCCGCCGCCGGCAAGACCGGCACGACCAACGACTACAAGGACGCCTGGTTCGAAGGCTTCACCACCCGCCTCGTGGCCGGCGCGTGGATCGGCTACGACGCGCCGCGCGAGGTCATGGCCGGCGGTTACGCCGCGCGCGTCGCGCTGCCGGTCTGGGCCAACGTGATGAAGCAGATGACCATGACCTATCCGATGCAGGATTTCCCCGTTCCGCCCGGCCTCCAGGAAACCGACCTCGACGGCGGCCTCTTCAGCCACGGCCAGCGCTACTACCTCACCCCCGACCAGATCGCGCAAGCCGGCCAGTCCAGCGTCAACGAGGACCGCCCGACGGGCCGGAACATCTTCCAGAAGTTTTTCGATATC